>CAYVPU010000187.1:0-6602 GCA_964453885.1 uncultured Anaerolineae bacterium
GTAGAGATTGTGCAGGGGTTGGAAGAGGGGCAGGTTGTTGTTGGAGAGTAGTCGCTAGCCGCCCCCCTCTAACTCCCCCCCAAGGGGGGGGGGAGAACCAGACCTCCCCCCCTTTGGGGGGGATTGAGGGGGGGAGGAAATACTCGGAGCAGGCAATATGGAACCATTCATCGTATGCGAGAATCTGGTCAAAATATACAAGGTGTCGGGCCTGGAAGTGGTGGCGCTGCAGGGGCTGGACCTGACGGTTCAGCGGGGCGAGTTGATGGGCATTGTCGGCGCGTCCGGCTCGGGCAAAACCACATTGCTCAACATCCTGGGCGGCCTGGACCGCCCATCGGCTGGCCGGGTGACGGTAAACGGCCGCGATCTGCTCAAGGCTCCCGACCACGTTCTGGATGAATATCGTCACACCGAAGTCGGGTTCGTGTGGCAGCAAACAGCTCGCAACCTGATCCCTTATCTGAGCGCCCAGGCTAATGTCGAGCTGCCTTTGACCTTTATCGGGATGGGGCGGCGTGAGAAACGGGACTGGGTGCAGGAGCTTCTCAATGCCGTTGGCCTGTGGGAGCACCGCAAACATCGCCTGGCGCAGTTGTCGGGAGGGCAGCAGCAGCGGGTCGCCATCGCCGTCGCTTTGGCCAACAAACCGCAGCTTTTGCTGGGCGACGAGCCGACAGGCGAGGTTGATTCTGGCACGGCGCAAGAGATGCTGGCTCTATTCCGGCGCATGAACGAGCAATATGGACTGACCACGATCATCGTCACCCACGACCCGCAGGTAGCAAAAGTCGTGGACCGCGTCGTGACCATCAGAGATGGGCGCACCAGCAGCGAGACCGTGCGCCACGTGGCCGATATAGAAGCCACCCTGGCGCAAGGTTTACGGGACGTGCCGGCCGACAATCACGTTTACGAGGAATACGTGGTCGTAGACGCCGCCGGCCGCCTGCAAATTCCGCCCGATATGTGCGAACGGACGGGGATCGGCAGCCGGGTCACTTTGGAAGAAGGTGAGGATGGTATCTTTATCCGTCCCGTGGCCGGCATACGGCCTATCGTCTCACCCAATGGTCAGACTGCCGCCACAATTGATGAGCAGCACGCTTTGGCCGTCAAGTCTACCAAGCCCCGCCGCAGGGGATGGCGTCGCTGGTTGGGAAGAAAAAAGAGAGAGGTACAAAAATGAAAAAGAAATTGATTTGTGTTATGCTATTGGTCGTCACGCTGTTGGCCGCCTGTATGCCGTCTGCGTCGCCGACGCCCGGTACGGATCCATCCAGGCCGGTGGCAGAAGATGGCGAAGCGGATATGATGACGCTGCGTTTTGCCGTTTTTGATAAAATCCGTGGTCAATATGCCGGTATGATCGAGGCTTTTGAAGCCGAAAACCCCGAGGTTCGCATCAAGACAGTCTCGATTGAAGGAACCCTGGGGTTAGAAAAGAGCAAGGTATGGCCCGATGATGCCTTCTTGTTATTGGCCTCGGCAGCCGACGTGATCGACCTCTCTGCGACCCGCAAGGCTGTGCAGCAAGGCGCGCTGCTTGACCTGACCCCCTTTATTGAGACGGATCCCAATCTCGCGCCGGAAGATTTTTATCCCAATATGTTGGCAAGTTTACAATGGCAGGGCGGCATCTGGTCCATGCCCACCAGGGCCACTTACCACATGATCAACTATAACAAGGCGTTGTTTGACGCGGCGGGGGTGGCCTATCCTCAACCAGGGTGGACTTGGGATGATTTTCTGGCCGCGGCTCAGGCGCTGACCCTCCGCGAAGGAGATAGGGTGACCCAGTGGGGCTTTGTGCAGCCCCAAGTCAACCCCATCCCCTTTGTCCAGGCGCGCGCCGGTACCCTCTTTGACCCGGAAACGGATCCCCCCACGGCCAACCTGGACAGCCCGGACGTGGTCGAGGCGGTGCGGTGGTACGTTGACCTGTTCCTGGATCATAAAGTTAGCCCTTACAGTGCCCGGTTGGCAGGTGACCCTGACAAGGTGTTCTATGAGGGTAAGGGGAGTGACCTCGTTTGGAGTGGGCAAGCCGCGATGTGGTTGGGCGATGTGGAAATGAAAAGAGGGCAGTTGGAGAATATCGGCGTTGTGCCTTTTCCCGTTGGTGGCCCGGAGGACAACGTCGCAACGACCCTGGTTACTGTAGCCAGCCTTTCTGTCAGCAGAGGCACAAACAAAGCAGACCTGGCATGGCAGTGGGTCAGTTTTTTGAGTCATTTGAGTCAGCAGCAGTCTGAGTCAAAAAGGGACTATTATTTCAGCGGCGCGAACGTTGTGCCGGCGCTGCCCTCGGTGGCGGCGGCCGGCGGTTTTTGGGACACCCTGGAGGCTAACGGATTGGAACAATCCGCAGCGGCTCTGCGTTACGCCATTGACCACGCTTACGTGGATACGTACGACGGCGCAGGTTATGGCGCATTTTACAATGCGGTGGTTGATATTATCGAAAACGACACGGAGGTCGAAACTGCACTGGCCGACGCGCAAGCCCTGGCCGAAGATGAAATCGAGATTGCCGTGAGCACGGCCCCCACACCCGTGCCTGACCTGGCTGTGGCAGCAGAGGAAGAAGCCGCCATCAACGCCGGTGCGGTGGTAATCAAGTTCGGCATCGGGGATGACTGGTTCGCCCAGCAGACCTACCGCGATCTGGCCCCTCAGTTCCAAGAGGTTTATCCCGACATCCTTGTTGAAATCGAGATACCGCAAGATTTTCGCGGCGGCCTCAACCTGGAGGATATGGCCGCCGAGTATGACTGTTTCCAAAACATGCCCGATTTGAGCAGCGACGCTGCCCGCTCGGCGATTCTGAGTATGGAACCCTTTATCGCCTCTGACGCGACGATCAGCAAAGAGGATTTTTTCCCTGCTGTACTGGAACAATTCATCTACCAGGGCCAGGTATGGGGGATTCCGGGCCGCGTCACGGTCAATGTGATGAGCTATAACAAAGACCTGTTTGATGCCGCCGGGCTGGATTATCCCAGCGTGGACTGGACCACAAGCGATTTTCTGCACCTGGCGACCACCTTGACGCAGGGGGAGGGGGAAAACAAACAGTATGGCTATCTGCCCAGCTATGACGTGGTTCGCGATCTCATTGCCGTGATTGATCGGCTGGGCGGGGACATGTACGATGACTCGGTGGATCCGCCGCGTATTGTCTTTAACAGCCGCAACGTGATCGATGCCGTGCGCTGGTATACAAGCCTACCTGCCTTTGCTACCGGACAGGTGTCCGCGCAAGTCGGCGATGACTACCTTGATGACGAAGAGCGCTCGGTCTTGATCGCTCAGGGTCGCGTTGCACTCTGGGGCGATCCATGGGGCAAGCTCGAGACGAAAGGCCTTAACGTCGGTGTCGCGCCGCTGCCGCTGGGGCCACACAGTGCCGAGGGCAGCAGTTTTGAGTCGGTGAATGGCTTTTTTATCTCCGCTGAGACCGAAGCACGCCAGGCGTGTTGGAACTGGATCGCATTTCTTACGCAGCAAGCCGGTGTGGCTTATGGCCTGCCTGCCCGCCGGGAGGTGGCCGAATCCGATGCCTATCGCCAGGCAGTCGGCGCCGAGCGGGCGGATGCCTATATCGCCAGTATCAGCAGCGGTAGCAAGGCTTCTTTTATGCAACGGATGTCCGACAAAGAAGGCTGGCTTCTGAGATTCACTTTCGGTTGGTTATCAAACGCCTACGACCGCATCGTTGCCGGAGATATGACCGTGGACGAGGCTATGAACGCTGCCCAAGAGGCGGCGGATGTGTATCGTGATTGTGCCATTACCAGCAATGCGTTCCAGCCCCTAGATTGGGGTGCGCTGATGGCGTGCTATGAGCAAGCGAACGCAGCAGTGCCCGATCTTGCCGGGGATGGTAATTGATGATGAATCATGACAGTACGCATCTGCATAACGTCATTGTCCGCACGCAGGACTTGACCCGTGTGTATCGTGTGGGCACGCGCAAGATACCCGCTTTGCAGGGGGTCGACCTAGCTGTTCGGCCCGGCAAGATCGTCGCCCTGCGAGGCCGTTCGGGTTCGGGCAAGACGACCTTGCTCAACTGCATCGGCGGGCTAGACAGGCCAACTGCTGGAAAAGTGTGGTTTGAAGGGCAGGATGTGACACTCTTGCCGGGGCGCAAGTGGGTCCGTTTGCGCCGCCAACGCATAGGTTTTGTCTTTCAGGCTCAGGCGCTGTTGGCTATGTACTCGGCTCGCGAAAGCGTGGATCTGATGTTGCGCCTGGCAGGGATGAAACGACGCGAGCGATTGAAGCGTATCCAGGAGGTTTTGACAATAATGGGCTTGGAAAAGTGGATGGACCATCGAACCTTTGAGCTTTCGGGCGGCCAGCAGCAGCGAGTGGCCATCGCCAGGGCCATTGCGCCCCGGCCATCCCTTATCCTGGCCGACGAGCCGACCGGCCAACTGGACACGACCACCGGCCAGCAGATCTTGCACCTCTTTCGGCGTATCGCCGACCAGGAAGGAACGACGATCCTGATCGCCTCCCACGACTTGGCAGTGGGTGCGTTTGCGGACGAGGTGTATCACCTGCAAGATGGCCGCATCACGGATAAGCAAAGTGGCAGGGCAAAGGAACAGAGATGAAAAAAGGATTGCCTGGATGAAAGCGGAATAACTGTTAGCAAGTTTTGGGGTATTGCGTATAATCACCTCTGTGGTAACTACTCAGCCCGTATCCGTAAGAGTGGCAGACGTGAAGACATTTGACAGGATTAACAGGATTCACAAGATAGAATTGCCGGAGAAATCCTGTAAATCCTGTCGAAAGAATGACCAGGGTGAGTAGTAACCCTCTGTGGAACAAAAAGTGATAGGCCTGTGGAGAATGTAGCCGATGACCCAACGCATCCTTGTAGTAGACGATGACCCAAAGATTGTGCGACTGCTGCGCGCCAGCCTGGAGCAGGCCGGCTACCAGGTGTTTGTCGCCTACAATGGAGAGACGGCGCTGCACGTGCTGCGCCGCGAGCGCCCCGATCTGGTGGTGTTGGACCTGATGCTGCCGGACCGCGATGGCTGGGACGTGACCCGTGTGATGCGAAGCGACGCAACCCTGGCGGATACGCCGATCATCATGCTCACCGCCCGCGTCGAGCATCACGATAGAATCGTTGGCCTGGAATTGGGCGCTGACGACTATGTGACCAAGCCCTTTCATCCTGGCGAGTTGCTCGCTCGCATCCGGGCTGTTCTGCGCCGTGCCCAGCGCGGGCCTGCTGCGTCGAGGGTCATCCAGGCCGGAGAGCTGCTGATTGACGTGGATGCCCATCGGGTCGAGGTGCGGGGCCAGGCGGTACATCTTACGCCTACCGAGTTCGGTCTTTTGCAGGCGTTGGCCGAACATCGCGGCCACGCGCTGACCCGTTTGGAGATGATTGAGCGGGGCCTGGGTTACAGCTATGAAGGCATAGAGCGAACCGTGGACAGTCACATCAGGAACCTGCGCCGCAAGCTGGCCGGCGCAGGCGCGCCAGCGGATCTCGTCGAGACGGTATTTGGCGTCGGCTACCGCCTGGCAGCAGATGAAACCTCGATCCCTTTGAGGGGGACTGAGGGGGGGAAGGAGGTGACTCGTGAAACGGCTCTGGGTACAACAGACTCTGGCCTTTAGCGTTGTCGTTATCGTCACCATGGGCGCTGTCATTCTCTGGATCAACCGAAGCGCAGGGACCGAGTTCCGCAAATACGTCACCCGTCGCGATATTCAAACGTTGGGCAGCGGTATGCAGGAACTGGTCGAGTACCATCAGCAGGGAGGCAGTTGGGAAGGTGTGGAAAGCCTGCTGGCGAGAGGCGTCTATTTTGACGACGACAGGAGCATAGTCTTGGGGACGACGTTGACCGAGCGTGAATGGCTATGGCTGAGAGAGGAAGGGAAACTGCCAGATGTCCTGCTTGCTGACGCCGACGGCCGGGTCGTTTTTGACAGCGCTGGAAAGGTTGAAGGCAAGCCGTTGAGTCGCAGCGAACAAGGCAACGCCTGGCCCATCACGGAGACTGACGACGGAGAGGTGATCGGCTATTTGCTGCTATTCTATCCCGTCACTGCGCCCTTGGGCGAGCGGGAACAGCAATTTCTCGACCGTGTGGAGTGGTTACTACTGGTCAATACAGCATTGGCCGTGGGCTTGATAGTGGTTGTGGGCGCTTTTTTGAACCGTCGCCTGAACGCGCCCTTGCAACGTCTGGCCGCTGCGGCCCGGGCTGTCGCCGCCGGCGACCTGGACCAGCAGGTCGAGGCTGGGGGCAGCATCGAAGTGGCCCAGGTAGGCCAGGCTTTTAATGAAATGACGGCCGCTTTGCAAGAGGCGGAGACTTTGCGGCAGAATATGGTGGCCGATGTGGCCCACGAGCTGCGCGCGCCTATCAGTGTGTTGCAGGGCAACTTGTGGGCTATTATGAATGACGCCTACCCGCTGGAAAAGGCCGAAATCTCGCGCCTGTACGACGAGACCCGTTTGTTGAGCCGCCTGGTGGAGGATCTTCGAGAGCTCGCTTTGGCCGACGCCGGGCAGTTGCACCTGAACCTGTGCCCTACGGACGTTGCCCAGGTCATTCGCC
>CAYVPU010000188.1:0-6598 GCA_964453885.1 uncultured Anaerolineae bacterium
GAGCACGGCTTGGGGCCGGCCAAGACGACGCAGCTCAAGGCCGCGATAGAACTAGGCCGGCGGCTTCTGGTCGAGTCGCCCGACGCCCGGCCGCAGATCACCTCCCCCGCCGACGCAGCCAACCTGGTGCTGCTGGAAATGGGTATGCTGGAAAAAGAAGAGGTGCGCGTCTTTATCCTGGACACGCGCAATCGCGTCCTGAACATTCCCACCATCTATGTCGGCAGCCTCAATACCAACGTTGTCCGCGTGGGCGAGTTGTTCCGCGATGCCATCAAGCAGAACGCAGCGGCCATCATCGTCGTTCACAATCACCCCTCCGGCGATCCGACCCCGTCACCCGAAGACGTCCGCTTGACCGAGATGTTGGTCCAGGCCGGCAAGTTGTTGGACGTGGAGGTGCTGGATCACCTCATTATCGGCCAGGGCAGGTTCGTGAGCCTCAAAGAGCGGGGGCTGGGTTTTTAATAGGCGGGAGGGGAGAGATATGGGCACAGCCAAAGGACCTCAACCCGTAAAACTCATCGCCAGTCTCTTTGCCGGACGCCAATTGCTGCTGGAGGCTGCCCGCGCCCGGCTGGAGGAGGCTTTTGGGCGAGTGGACTATCAGAGCGAACTGCTGCCCTTCGACCACACCGACTATTACACGCCCGAGTTTGGGCCAGGCCTGGTGCGGGTCATCCTGGCCTTCGAGCGGCTGGTGGATCCCGGCGACCTGGCGGCCATCAAGCGGCAGACCAATACTCTGGAAACGGAGTGGCTGACCGAAAGTCGTCGGCAGGTCAACATTGACCCCGGTTACGTCTCCCTGTCCAAGCTGGTGCTGGCCACGACCAAGAACCACGCCCACCGCATCTATCTGGCCGATGGCATCTATGGCGAGGTGACGTTGCACTACCGCCACGGTGCGTTCCGGGGCTTTCCCTGGACCTATCCCGACTATGCCAGCCCGCGCTACTGCGCGTTGTTTGAGGAAATCCGCGATATATACCGCCAACAGTTGCGCCAGGCATGAGTTAACCGACATAAGCCGAGGCTGGCAACTGACAGACACTTCCGATTTGAACTGTGGAGTGGAGTTGAGATGTTGATCGTGCAATCACGCAACGGCGTCTTTGTTCGTCTGACCGAAGAACGGTGGCAGCATATCGTGCGCCGTCATCCAGAAATGGATGGTCAACGCGAACGGGTTTTGGAAACGGTGGCGGAACCGGATATGATTCAGCAAGGTGACTTTGGTGAATTGCTCGCTGTCCGCTTCTATCCCGAGACGCCATTGACTCACAAATTTCTGGTGGTGGCGTATCGGGAAGTCGGTTCCGAGGACGGATTTGTCTTGACGGCTTATCTGACCAGGCGGCCATCGGCCAGGAGGGTAACAATATGGAAGCGGTAAGAATTCTGGAAAAACCGACGACAATTACCTGGGACTACGATGAAGAGGCGGATGTTCTATATCTCTCCATCGGAGAGCCTCAGCCAGCTGTGGGGATAGATATCGGAGAGGGAGCCATCTTGCGCTACGACGAAGGCCACAAAGAAGTCGTGGGACTTACCTTGATCGGGCTGCGGGCACGGCTGTTGCAGGGCCTAGCCAGCGACCGTTAAGCAGACGTTGTCAACAAAACGAATGCGGCGCATGGTGGTTAACAATGCCTTTCGTATGGACCCTTGCCTTATCACATTCCGTTATCAGCAATCATCAGTGAGGTGTTCACATGGTATTTCGACGTTCCCAGACTGCCAGGCAGGCTGCCCCAGCGCGGCCGGCGCGGCCGGCTGGCTTTGCCGTGCGCGTCTTTACCCCCGACTATGTGCTGGGCGGCTACGTTGCGCCGCCAGGCCAGGCCTTCCTGGGGTGGCTCAACAACGTCAACCAGCGAGTCGTCGTGTTGGCCCGCGCCCAGGCCATGGGCATGGCTCCCGATAGCACTGTGCAAGCCATCTCCATCGCCGAAGTGACGTTGCCCAAGAGTTGCATCGTGGCTATTGACTTGATGGACGACGCCGGGCGGCGCAGCATCCCACTGCCTCCCCGTCGTGTGCCGGCCGCCCTCTACGCTGGCGGCCTCCTTATCCGGGCCAACCTGCATCCCACCGGCGACATGCCGGTGTCCCACTTGCTCAACGTCATGGGAGGTGACTTTCTCGCCGTTAGTGGGGCCGAGATTCGTGCCGCCGTGCCCTCCCGCGACCTTGGTTCTGCCCAGGCCGAGGTCCTCTTGATCAACCAACGGTGGGTAGATTTTTTTCATGCCCTGGGAGACAGAGGTCAGACATGAACGCTTTAGAGCTATTCGGGCATTGGATAGGAGAAACCCATGCCTGAGCTACCCGAGATCACCGTCCTGGCCCGCCAGATGAAGACCGAACTGGTGGGTAAAACTATCGTCGGCATCGAGGTGCTGCAACCCAAGTGCCTCAATGTGCCGGAAGAGATGTTCGTCGAATCGCTGACCAGCGCGCGGCTGTTGGACGTGACCCATCGCGGCAAGTGGCTCTTTGTCGAGACGGACAAAGGTTGGCTGCTGCTCAACCTGGGCATGGGTGGAGAGATCCTGCTAGTCACCGGCGACAAGTTTCCTGAAAAGCGACGCCTGATTTTTGACTTTGAGGATGGCTCCCATTTGATGGTCAATTTCTGGTGGTTCGGTTACTGCCACTATGCCTCCATTGGTGAGCTTGACGGCCACGCCATGACCGCCAAGCTGGGTCCCAACGCTCTCGACCTGACACTGGATCAGTTTCGGGAGTTACTGCGGGGGCGACGTGGGGGCATCAAATCCTTCCTGCTCAACCAGAGCCGGATTGCTGGCATTGGCAACGTTTACATTCAGGATCCGTTGTTCAAGGCAGGCATTCACCCGCTGCGACGCATCAACACGCTGAGTGACGACGAGATAGCTGCCTTGTGGCGGGCGTTGCAGGACACATTGCAGGAAAGCATCGCCCAAGGTGGCAGCACCTGGGAGATGAGCCTGTACGGCGAGAAGGGCCGCTGGGACGCGAGCTTTCTGCTGGTCGGCTACCGTGAGGGACAGCCCTGCCCGGCCTGCGGCACGACGGTTGAAAAGATCAAGACCGGCAGCACGAGCGGCTTTATCTGCCCGCAGTGCCAACCGCTTGATGCGTGATGGACGCGCTGACTTGGTCGCTACCGTCGCCTGGACCGCATCCTGACTCGAAAATATGGAATGACTTTTGAGGGGTTTGTAGCTCGCCGGATAGTTCAGCAAAAGGGATACACCTGGGACTTGGAAAGTGATGCCATGGAATGGGAGACTGCCGTGGACGGGGTGAGGACGATAGAGCGAAAGCTTCAGGAATTGCGGGAATCGGAACGTGTACAGTCAATTTTGCAAAATTCGACGACTGTGGTATAATCTGGGCCACGGGCGGTTAGCTCAGTTGGCCAGAGCGCATGCTTGACATGCATGAGGTCGTTGGTTCAAGTCCAATACCGCCCACTGGGAATTGCATATCGCCTATCGCGAATTGCATATTGCCAGACGAGAAAAGTGCGATAGGCTACAAGCTATAAGCAAATATGGAACGCGATGACCGGGACGAGTAGCCGCTAAAACGGCTCCAGAGAGGCGAGGCCCACGGCTGAAAGCCTTGCCAGCGACAGTCGGCGGTGAAAACCACCCGGGAGTGGGAGCTTGAACGGCGCAGGCCCAGTAGGGCTCTCCGGAGGCACCCGTTATCGGCCCTATGAGGACAGCAGATGTCTGTTGTCGGAATTGGGTGGAACCGCGTGAGGAACCCTCTCGCCCCAAGGGGTGAGAGGGTTTTGTATTGAGTGCAGGGAAGGAGGTGGCCAAAATGACAGATGATGAGACTGGCACTACAACTGTCGCATTCGTTTCCGCCTGCCTTTTGACCGATTGGAAGGAGAGAACCAATGAGTGAGAAACAGAAAGACCATTTGTACAAACTGCGCCACTCTGCGGCCCACGTCATGGCCCAGGCGGTGGTGGAAAAATTCCCCGAGGGCAAGGTCGCCATCGGCCCGGCTATCGAGGACGGCTTCTATTATGATTTTGACCTGCCTCGTACCTTGACGCCCCAAGACCTGGACGAGATCGAAGCGCGCATGAAAGAGATCATCGCCGAGGACTACCCCTTTGAGTACCGCGAGATCTCTGGAGAGGAAGCGCGGGAGCTTTTTGCCGACCAGCCCTACAAGCTGGAGCTGATCGAAGGCATCCTCTCTGGCGGTGGAGACGAGTACGGTCAAGTGTCTGACGAACCGCCCAAGCTGAGCATCTACCAACATGGCCCGTTCATTGACCTCTGCCAGGGGCCGCACGTGACCAGCACCAAAGAGATCAACCCCGGCGGCCTCAAGCTGCTCAACGTCGCTGGCGCATATTGGCGTGGCGACGAGCGGCGGCCCATGCTCCAGCGCATCTACGGTACGGCCTGGCGTTCGGCCAAAGAACTACGCACCTACCTCCGCAAGCTGGAGGAGATCAAGCGGCGCGACCATCGCAAGTTGGGCAAGCAGCTAGATCTGTTCAGCACGCACGAAATCGGCGGCGCGGGGCTGATCTACTGGCATCCCAAGGGCGCGCTCATCCGCGAGATCATTGAGGATTTCTGGCGCAAAGAACACCGCAAGCGGGGCTATGACATCATCTACAGCCCGCACATCGGCCGGGTGGACATGTGGAAGATCAGCGGGCACTGGGACTTTTACCGTGAGAGCATGTATTCGCCTATGGACGTTGATGGCGTCGAATACCTGCTGAGACCGATGAACTGTCCCTTCGCCGTGCTGATATACAAGACGCGCACCCGCTCTTACCGCGATCTACCCTTGCGCTGGGGCGAACTGGGCACGGTCTACCGCTACGAGCGGAGCGGCGTGCTGCACGGCATGCTGCGCGTGCGTGGCTTCACCCAGGACGATGCTCACATCTTTTGCCAGCCCGATCAACTCATGGACGAAATCGTCGGCGTGTTGGACCTGTCATTCTTTATGCTGCGCACCTTTGGCTACAAAGAATTCGACGTCGAGCTTTCAGTGCGCGATCCGGTCAGAAAAGAAAAGTTTATTGGTGAGGACAGCGTGTGGGAAAACGCCGAATCCGCATTGCATGAGGCGCTGCAGTTTCGCCAGGTAGAGTATAAAGTGATGCCTGGCGAGGCCAAGTTCTACGGCCCGGCCATTGACATCAAGATGCGCGATGCCCTGGGCCGGGGCTGGCAGGGGCCGACGATCCAGGTGGACTTTAATTTCCCGGAGCGCTTCGACCTGGCCTTTGTTGGCGAGGATGGCCGAGAACACCGCCCCGTGATGGTGCACCGCACAGTGCTGGGCGCCATGGAGCGTTTTGTCGGCGGGCTCATTGAGCTCTATGCCGGGGCTTTCCCGGTGTGGCTGTCGCCGGTGCACGCGACCGTCATCCCCATCGCCGATCGGCACGTCGAATACGCTCACCAGGTGGCCGAGCAACTGCGCCAGGCAGAACTCCGTGCTGAGGTGGATGATTCGAGCGACCGGATGCAGGCCAAGATCCGCAAAGCGCAACTGCAAAAGACCCCTTACATGCTGATCATCGGTGACCGAGAACTGGAGGCCGGGGCTGTGGCAGTCCGTCTGCGCACGGAAGAAAACCTGGGCGCTATGCCAGTAGCCGACTTTATCCAGCGAGTGCAAAAGGCCATCGCAGATAAAAGCGGACTGTGAGACTGTCATTCTGAGCGAGCGGAGCGAGCGAAGAATCTCGTTTTTGACAAGCAAGCGACCTGCCACTAGGAGAACGAGACCCGTTCGATAACTTGGGACGATCTCTTCGCCTCCGGCTCAGGGTGACGTTCGTCTCCCGCCGAGCAGCAGATGTGCAGCCCCCACAACGACCTTGTGGGGGCCGCTTGTGAAAAGAGGCATCATGCTAAACACCGCTATCGAAGCTGCCCGCGTCGCCGGGCAGATCATCATGGAGATGTACCCCCGCCCCGTCCAAGTGCGCGCCAAGGGCTTCCGCGACCTGGTGACCGAAGCAGACGTGGCCGCCCAGGAGGCTATTGTCAGCTTGATCAGGGCGCGCTTTCCGTCGCACGCGATTCTGGCAGAGGAAAACCTGGGGAGCCTGGACGAACTGGGCGAGTACACCTGGCTGGTAGATCCGCTGGACGGTACGACTAACTTTGCCTTTCGCCTGCCCATCTTTTCGGTCAGCATCGGGCTGGCACACCGGGGGGAACCGGTACTGGGCGTGGTCTATGACCCGGCGCGCGATCACCTCTTCCACGCGCAAGTGGGCCAGGGGGCGTATCTCAACGGGGCGTCGCTCCACGTCGCCGAGCGGAGGGAACTGATCGGCACGCTCGTGGCTCTTGACTGGGCGCGGGAGCCACAGATCCGGGAGACGCTGCTGCGCATTTTGAATCACCTTGCGCCGCATGTGGGCACGGTTCGCGCGCTGGGGTCGGCGGCATTGGGGCCGTGTTACGTGGCTGCCGGCTGGCTCGACGCCTATTTTCATGCGCGGCTGTCGCCGTGGGATGCGGCCGCGGCGACGGTCATCGTCCGCGAAGCGGGTGGGCAGGCTACCGATTTTGCCGGGCAGCCCTGGTCGCTGGCTTCACC
>CAYVPU010000189.1:0-6598 GCA_964453885.1 uncultured Anaerolineae bacterium
AACATGGAGAAGGGCAAAGTGCGGGTGCTGGTCTCTTTTTTCGGGCGAGAGACGCCGGTGGAACTGGACTTTCTCCAGGTGGAGAAAACATAGCCTGGATAGAGAAAACGGGCTTTTGGGGAGGCTAGTGTGAAAAAAGTCAAGACCATCATCAAGCTACAAATTTCAGCCGGCAAGGCCAACCCCGCGCCGCCAGTGGGTCCTGCGTTGGGCCAGCACGGCGTCAACATTATGGCCTTTTGCAAAGAGTATAACGCTCGAACCTCGGCGCAAATGGGCAGTATCATTCCGGTCGAGATCACGGTCTATTCCGATCAGAGTTTTACTTTTGTGACCAAGACGCCACCGGCGCCAGACCTGCTGCGCAAGGCTGTCGGCGTTGAAAAGGGCGCTTCAGAGACAGGTCGCGAGATCGTGGGCACAATCACGCCACAACAACTGCGAGAGATCGCTGAAATCAAAATGAAAGACCTCAACGCCGTGGATATTGAGGGCGCAGAACGGCAAATCATGGGCACAGCGCGCAGCATGGGTGTCAAGCTGGCTGATTAACAGCAGGGGCGAGGCAAGTCGGTTCGATGGTGTTGGAGTAAAAACCTGCTTTCCGCCCTACAAAAGTCTGTGGGAGGGCACGAGCCCGTTAGAACCACCAGGAGGAAACATGGCCAAACGAGGAAGAAAGTATCGGGAAGCGGCTTCCAAGGTTGACCGCGAGAGGGCCTACTCGCCGGAAGAAGCAATTGAGTTGGTCAAGGAGATCGGCTTCGCCAGGTTCGATGAGTCGGTTGAGCTTCACTTGAGGTTAGGCGTAGACCCGCGCCATGCTGACCAGCAGGTGCGCAGTGTTGTCGTGTTGCCACACGGCCTGGGCAAGACTGTGCGCATCCTGGTCTTTGCCGAGGGAGACGACGCACGAGAGGCCGAGGGAGCGGGTGCTGACTTTGTGGGCAGCGATGAATTGGTTCAACAGATTCAGAAAGGTTGGCTGGACTTTGACGTCGCTATCGCGATTCCTTCGATGATGGGCAAGGTGGGCCGGTTGGGCCGCATCCTGGGCCCCCGGGGGCTGATGCCCAACCCCAAGGCTGGCACTATCGTCCCTGCCGACCGGTTACCAGCAATCATCAAGGAGACGCGCCTGGGCCGTGTAGAATTTCGTGTGGATCGCACTGCCAACGTGCATGTGCCTTTGGGCAAATTGAGCTTTCCTAAGGAAAAGCTGCTAGACAATATGACGGCTGTCATGGAAGCCATCATGCAGGCCAGACCTGCTGCTTCCAAAGGGAGGTACCTTCACAAGGTCACATTGACTTCTTGTATGGGGCCGGGTATCAAGGTAGATACGACCCAAGCGATGGCCATGGAAGTGGCGTAAGGATCGCTGGGCAGTCAGGCTCCTCGACTCGCAACTCGAATCGAAGACTCGGGCCAAAGACAGCAGGTGCGAAAGCGCTTAATTTAAACAGGGCCTGCCGAGGCAGAGACGAAACACCCCTGAGAACCTACCAGCGGGTAAGGTTTTGAAAGTCTTTGCGTTGGCACGCAAGGACTTTTTTGTGAAAAAGGAGGTGATTCAAGGTTGGCCATCTCAAAGAAGCAAAAACAGGTGTTGATCGAGAGCTATGTAGAAAAGCTCACCCAAAGCCAGGGCGTCATCTTTACCGACTATCAGGGCTTGACGGTGTCTCAGATTGAAACTGTGCGCAACAGGCTCAGGGAAGTGAATTCGCCCTACCACGTGGTCAAGAACACCCTGATCCGGCTAGCGCTGGAGAAGGCGGGGCTGCCTGTGCCGGAAGAGATGCTGACGGGCCCGGTGGCTATGGGTTTCTGCTATACCGAGTTGCCAGCCACAGCCAAAGCCCTGATGGACTTTTCCAAAGAGTTTGAGGTTAAGGTCAAAGGCGGTCTGCTTGGCGACGAGGTCGTGGACGTTGAAGGTATCAAAGCGATTGCTGGACTGCCACCGCGCGATGTGCTACTGGCACTGGTCGTGGGAAGTTTTCAGGCCCCTATCTCTGGCCTGGTCACGGCATTGGGTGGCATCCTCCGCAGCTTGTTGTACGTGCTCCAGGCGCGGAAAGAACAATTGGAAGGCAGTGGCGTATAGGCTGCCTGCCGGTGCGCCAGCCGATGACCTGGGCTAGCGCTGGCGCAGTAGAGTCATAATGACAATGATAGGACAAAAGTAGCAGAAAAGGAGTCACATTAAATGGCGAGTGAAAAGATCGACAAAATCATTGCTCAAGTCGAACAGATGACAGTTTTGGAACTGGCTGATCTGGTCGGAGCGCTGGAAGAGCGGTTTGGCGTCAGCGCGGCCGCGCCGATGGCCATGATGGCTGCCACGCCGGCCGCCCAAGTCGTTGAAGAGGAAGAAAAGACCGAGTTTGACGTGGTTCTCAAGGAAATCGGTCCCAAAAAGATCCAGGTCATCAAGACCGTGCGGCAGGTCACCAGCCTGGGCCTCAAGGAAGCCAAGGCCCTGGTAGACTCTGCGCCGAGCACTGTCATTGAGACTGTCCCCAAGGAGACCGCCGAAGAGATCAAGGCCAAACTGGAAACTGCAGGCGCTATCATCGAGATCAGGTAGCCCTTCAAGACTGTGGCGAAACAACCTGGATAACACACGGAAAGAGGCTATCCCGTTCATAGGGCGGGTTGGCCTCTTTTTGTCTCGTCTTTACGCAATACTTATGCGATATTAACGTTTCCTTTACACACAAAAATGCCAAAGTGTGCTATCATATAGTTAGCTTTGAAACAAACTATCGCCTCACCCGACACAGTCAACGTATTAAGAGGGCATACAATGATCGCACGAGAACTACTCATCCTGGCAATTGGAGTCTTTGTCGGCGGCAACCTGGGTATCTTGATGATGTGCCTGGTGGCAATGACCAGGCAGCCCAACATGCAAGCCCCTTCTGCTGAGCTGGCCTGGATACCGGCGAAGGATTTATCAGAGTTTTAACCGGCGGGCACCATACAAAACCCTTTCCTCCTCCCCCCCCTTAGGTTGGGGTCTCTGTTGCCCGATTCCCCCATTGTCATAGAGCCGGAGAATGTGAATTCTCCGGCTCTATGCTTTTTGTCCATTTTCCCACATGATGCTATAATTCAACCCTTGAGAATGAGAATCAGCGACTTTTTCATTTGACCGATACCCCTTGGAGACCTTGAAGAAGAGGAGAGAAATGCTGCGAACCCACAGTTGCGGAGAGTTACGCAAGGTCCATGTAGGACGAATTGTCACCCTGGCCGGATGGCTCAACAGGCGACGCGACCACGGCGGCCTGATTTTTTTAGATCTGCGCGACCGCAAAGGCATCGTCCAGGTGGTCTGCAACCCAGATGAGTCACCAAGAGTCCACGCAGTAGCCAGTCAGTCACGGGGCGAGTATGTGCTGCGAGTGGTGGGCACAGTGCGTGCCCGCCCCAGGGAGGGCATCAACCCCAATCTGCCCACGGGCGAGATCGAGGTGTTAGCTCAGAAGGTAGAGATTCTCAACCCGTCCAAGACGCCGCCGTTTTACATCAACCGAGATGACGAAGTAGATGATACTCTGCGGCTCAAATATCGCTACCTGGACCTGCGTCGGCCGCGGATGCAGCGCAACCTGATGCTGCGCCACAAAGCCGTCAAGTTCATCCGCGATTTTATGGATGCCCGCGGTTTTATCGAGATCGAGACGCCCATCCTCATCAAGAGCACGCCAGAGGGCGCGCGGGACTATGTGGTGCCTAGCCGGGTGCATCCCGGCAAGTTTTATGCCCTGCCACAATCGCCGCAGCAACTCAAGCAATTGCTCATGATTTCCGGCTTTGAAAAGTATTATCAGATCGCCCGCTGCTTCCGCGATGAGGACCTCCGTGCCGACCGGCAACCAGAACACACCCAGCTCGATATCGAGATGAGCTTTGTGGAGCAGGAAGATGTGCTGCAACTGATGGAAGACCTCATAACCGAGTTGGTGCCAACCGTCACGCCACACAAGCGGATCATCTCTCCCTTCCCGCGCCTGACCTATGACAAAGTCATGGCCTGTTATGGCACCGACAAGCCGGACCTGCGCTTTGGCATGGAACTAGTCGATCTTGCCGATTTGCTGACCGATTGCGGCTTTCGCTTGTTTCGCCAGGTGCTGGAGAGGGGCGGTCAGGTGAAGGCCATCCTCGCGCCAGGATGTGCCGGCTACAGCCGCCGTCGGGTGGATGAACTGGCCGAGGTGGCCAAGAACCAAGGCGCTAAGGGTCTGCTCACGGTGGCCTTGCTAGAGTCCGGTGAGGTCAAGTCATCCATCGCCAAATTCTTGAGCGATGCCGAGATGAACGCCATTCTGGAGCGAACGGCCGCCCAACCGGGTGACCTGATGCTCATCGTGGCTGGCGTGCCGTCCGTTGTCGCCCGCGCCTTGGATGGCCTGCGCCGGAAAATGGGCCAGTGTCTTAATCTGGCTGACCCCGATCTGCTGGCTTTTGCCTTTATCGTGGACTTTCCGCTCTTTAAATGGGACGAGGAACTGGAACGCTGGGACGCTGAGCACCATCCTTTCACCATGCCCAAGGCGGCTGATATCCCCCTGATGGACACCGACCCGGCGGCCGTGCGGGCCGATTGTTACGATCTGGTCTGCAATGGTTATGAGCTGGCAAGCGGCAGCATTCGTATTCACCGGCGTGACATTCAGGAAAGGGTCTTCTCGCTGCTGAACTATACGCCGGAGGAGACGCAGGCCCGTTTTGGCCACATGCTGGAGGCCTTTGAGTACGGTGCGCCACCCCATGGCGGCGTTGCACCCGGCATTGATCGCCTGGTCATGCTCCTGGCCGATGAAAAGAGCATCAAAGAAGTCATTGCCTTTCCAAAAACGCAAAAGGCCTCCGACTTGATGACCGATGCGCCGTCAGAGATTGACGACGCACAACTAGCCGAACTTTGCATCCGCATCGTCGAGTAGGCGATTTGCGCGTTTGGCGATTTTGTGCTAAGATATATACGAATCCCTGCTGTGCTCGTGATGCTATCAAAGTTTTGAGCCAACACATGGTTTAATGAGGAACCGTACTCTGGTAGAGGGGATGCAATCGCCTGAGAGCTTTTGCAGAACTGAAAGGGCGGTTCCCACCTGCGAATGCAGGTTCAAAACCCTGAGTGCACACGGCACAGCGGGGCATTGAGATCTTTCGATGCCGTCAGGGAGGCCCCACCACCTGACGGCATTTTGCTTTTTTGCTTGACACAAACACCGCTTTGTGCTATCCTGTTGCTACAAGCCTTGTAGCAAAGGGGGAGAACGGATGCGGAGAGAACGGATAGCTGAGGATATCTTTGTTCTAACCAGCGATATGTATGCCCAGGTGACCGCTGGCGTTATCTTGACCGAGGAGGGGACAATTGTCATAGATACGTTGCCCTTTCCCCAAGAAACAGCCGAGCTAAAGATGTTTGTCCAGCGGTATGGTCAGCGTGGCGTGCGCTATGTGATTAACACCCATCATCACGCAGACCACGTCTATGGCAATTATCTCTTTCCAGAGGCTGAGCTAGTAGCGCATGAGCGATGCCGCAAGACGCTGCTTCGTCATGGACAACGTGGCCTGGACGAGGCCAAAATGCAAGTGCCAGCTTTGGCTCAAGTAAATCTTTGCATCCCCGACGTCGTGTTCGACCGGGGTGAGTTGGTTGTGCACCTGGGTGGCAAATCCCTGCACATGATGTTGACCCCTGGGCACACCGACGATTCGATCTCGGTCCTGGTGAAAGAAGACAAGGTGCTCTTTGCCGCCGATACGGTGATGCCTGTGCCCTACATTGTGTTCGGTGACGTAGAGGCGATGATTGATTCCTTCAAACGCCTCAGCGGCTTGGCTGTTGACACCGTCGTCCAGGGGCACGGCGAGGTGCTGCTGCGAGGGGAGATCAAAGGGTCCATTGAGACCAGCGTTCAATATCTCGAGACCATCCAGGAGCACGTGCGGGCTGCCATCGAGAGCGGCGCGCCCAAGGAATCGCTGCAACGCATCGGCATCGAAGAGTGCGGCAAGTCGCGCATCCCTCTCAATGGACTGGTGCAACAGTTACACCTGGCTAACCTCATGCACTTGTATGACAAATTTGCGCCCCAAAATGCTTGACAGGCACCTTGTTCTGTGATATAGTAATAGCAACTCTAAAAGCGATGATGGAGACGAGTAGGTGACCGAAACGCTCAGCGAGTCCGGGGATGGTGTGAGCCGGATGCGGGTACGCCACTGAAAATCCCTCTGGAGTTGCCAACCGAAAGCTCGCGTAGGCGAGCAAGTAGACTTGGCCGGTTTCGCCCCCCGTTACCAGGGCGCGGGTATCGGACAAGGCATCCCGTACCTGATTGAGTGGTCAGCTTTGGCTGGCAAGAAGGGTGGTACCGCGGGAGCGGTTGTGGCTCTCGTCCCTTGACGGACGAGAGTTTTTTGCTTCCTGGAGGCGAGATGGAACGCGATGACGTTACAATACGGCGGGCGACAGCAGACGACGTGCCAGCCGTCTTGCCGCTATGGCAGGAGATGATGAATTTTCACGCATCGCTAGACCCTCAGCGATTCCGCCCGGCTGCCG
>CAYVPU010000190.1:0-6590 GCA_964453885.1 uncultured Anaerolineae bacterium
GGCGTGGCGCCGGTCTGCGTGGCGACGTAGGCCCCCAGGCGGTTGGCGGCGTCGCTGACTGCTTCCAGGGAATCGCCTCGCAGCCAGTGGTGGGCCACCGCTGCGGCAAAGGCGTCGCCGGAACCCACCGTGTCGGCGATTGGCGCCGGATAGCCGGGGTGCGCCACCGCTTCTGTGTGGGTGACCAGCAGGCTGCCGCGCGCGCCCCGCGTCACGCACACCAGGGCCAGGTCATAGGCGTGGAGCAGGCGGCGGGCAATGGACTCATCTTTCTTTTCGTCCTCGTCGTCGCCAATCTCTAGTCCCAGGAGCTGTGCCACGCGGGGCAGTTCCGTCTCGTTGAGCTTGACGATCGTCGCCCGGCGGAGTGAAACGTCCAGCACGGCCGGCGAGTAGTAGTTCTGGCGCAGGTTGACGTCAAAGAGACGGACGGCATCGGGACGGGTGGCCCGCAGAAAGCGGTGGATCGTCTCGTGAGAAGCTGCCGCTCGTTGGGCCAACGAGCCAAAGCAGACCACGTCGGCCTCTGCGGCCAGGGCCGTCCACTCTGGCGTCCAGGCCAGGGCGTCCCAGGCGACGTCCTCGGTGATGGCAAAGTCAGGCTGGCCGTCCGCGTCCACCTCCACGCGGACGGTGCCGGTGGGGCGGGCCGGGTCGCGCTGGACGTATCGCGTCGTCAGGCCCAGGGCAGCCAGGCGGGTGCGCACCTCGTCCCCCGGCGGGTCGGCTCCGACGCGGCTGGCGACGATCCCCCGGTCGCCCAGGGCAGCGGCCTGGTAGGCAAAGTTGGCCGGCGCACCACCCAGTTGCCTGCCGCCGGGCAGCAAGTCCCACAGCACTTCCCCTAGTCCGACGATAGTAAAAGCCCTCGTGTTGCGTGTTGCGTGTTGCGTACTATGCAGTGGTAGGTCGCGGCGGGTGAGGTCGTCGTAGGTCTCGCGGCGGAGGATGAGGTGGGCCTGGCCATCGTGGGCCAGGACTGCGGCCGGGCGGGGGGCCTGGTTGTAGTTGCTGCTCATGGCCAAATTGTAGGCCCCGCTGACCGGCACGGCCAGCAGGTCGCCCGGTTCGGCGCGGGGAAGGCAGAGATCGCGGATGAGGACGTCGCCGCTTTCGCAGAACTTGCCGGCAACCGTGACCGTCTCGGCCGGTGGGTGATTCGCCTTGTTCGCCAGAACCGCCGTGTAGCGGGCGCCATAGAGGGCGGGGCGGAGATTATCGGCCATGCCGCCGTCCACGCTGATGTAGGTTCTCAGGCCGGGGATCTCTTTTCGCGCGCCGACTGTATACAGCGCCACGCCCGCCGGCCCGACGATGCTCCGTCCTGGTTCCAGCACCAGCCGAGGCAGGGGCAGTCCCTGGGTTTTGCAGCTTTTGACGACGGCGCGGCTCACTGTCTGGACGTAGAGTTCGATGGGCGCGGGCGGGTCCGACTCGACGTAGCGCACGCCCAGGCCGCCGCCGGGGCTCAGCTCGCGTAGCTCAAAGCCGTGCGACTGCATCTCGGCAGCAAAGTCCAGTAGCACTTGGGCCGTCTGAACGAATGGCTCGATCTCAAAAATATGCGAGCCGATGTGGGCGTGCAGGCCGGTCAGCGCCAGGTGTGGGTTAGCCAGGGCTATCTGCACCGCGCGGGTCGCGTCGCCGGTGGCCAGCGGAAAGCCAAACTTGGAGTCGAGCAGACCCGTCTTGCGATGGGCGTGAGTGTGGGCGTCAACGTTGGGCGAGAGGCGCAGCCAGATGGCGGCCACGACCCCCCTTTCGGCGGCCAGGTGAGCCAGTGTCTCCAGTTCGTAAAAGTTGTCCACGACGACCCGGCCCACGCCAGCCTCCAGGGCCAAAGCGAGTTCGGCCGGCGATTTGTTGTTGCCGTGAAAGTGTATCCGCGTCGCCGGGAAGCCGGCCCGCAGCGCGACGTGCAGCTCGCCGCCAGAGGCGACGTCCAGGCCCAGACCTTCTTCGGCGACGAGTTGAGCCATCGCGATGCACAGGAAGGCTTTGCCAGCATAGGCGGCCCCGGCGGGGGCGGGGTAGTGGGCGGCCAGCGCGTCACGGTAGGCGCGGCAGCGGTCGCGGATCGTCGCCTCGTCGTAGACGTAGAGCGGCGTGCCGAACTCGGCAGCCAGGGCGACGACGTCCAGGCCGCCGAGGTGGAGGTGGCCGTCGGGAGCGATGTGGGCCGTATTGGGGAAAACTGGAAGGTTGGAGGGTTGGAAGGTTGGGATGTTGGGTGGTTGGGTCATGGCTGCTTTTGTTCTCCTTTGACGATGGGGAGTGTAATCGGCGTTAGGTCGGAACAGGTTCGGGGACAGGTTGCCACAATAGCGCGCTGCCTCGTTGCATCTCTCGCCACAGGGTGTCCTGGTAGTGCTTTTGCGCGTTCCATCGTGGCTGGTCAAGGATGTGGGTATTCAAAAGAAGGTCGTATTCCAGTGACACTCGGGCTGCGGTGAGACGAATCTTGTCCCACCACGACCAGTCCATCCTGGAAATAACGATGAGTAGATCAATGTCTGAATCAGGATCGAAATCGCCGCGTGCCTTGGAGCCAAATAGCCAGACGCTCACCAATTGTGCCCCCAATGCTTGTCTCAGTCGCGCGATACACTCTTGGATGGCGGCTTGTTCGTGGGTTTCCAAGCGAGTCAGAGAGTCATTCATGGTTCTTTTCCTCTTGTAGGAACTGTTCTACATAGGTTGTGAATTGTTCCGCGCGTTCCAGGTCTCGACGCGCAATCGCTTCACTCAGAGGTACCAGGCCATAATCGCCGGTGTGTCGATCTTCCATTGCGGCTCCGTAAAAATCACTGTATTCCGTTGGCACGATGCCTGTCTTGACAAAATGCTGGCGAAAGGCGGCGATGACTCCCGAGTGTTTGCTGCGTTCCAACCCTTTTGTCACCAACAGTGCGTTTGCGGCATAAAAAATAGCATAGTAGGCTCGGTTGACGGCGCCGATATAGTCCTGGTGTTCAAAGGCCAAGTGGCCTGTCTGAAGCGCCTGATGTGCCCATTTTAGGTATTGCTCTATTTTTTGCGCTGTTCTTTCATCTAGCATTTTTATCTCCTGGTTCTTGGACCTATCTTTTCAGTAAATTGGTACCTGGGCAGGTCTTGTGCCTGCCCAGGGCAATTGTGCGACCACGAGGGTTGCCCGCTGACGAGAGCCTGGAAGCGCGGGTCGTCGCGGATCCAGGCCAGATCGGGGTCGCGGGCCAATCACGCGAACATCACACGCGCAGTTTCCAACATCAAACCGATCGAACCGCGGGAAGCTGTAACACCTTTGCCTGCACGGATTCCAGAACCAGATCCCGCATAAACGTGCTGGCATTTAGTATTTCGATGCCTATCAATTCGTTCCTCTCATTAAGCTCGACCGTGATGTCAGGACCGAGTTCCACACTCCCAGTTTCTGCTTCATCCGAAAGCGCCAAATGCAGTACATCATCCTTCTCAAAGTACATCATACGCAGCTTGTTCATTGATAAACCTCCCCGTCTTTAATCGTAAGTGGTTTCATATACAAGCTGCCCCTTTTTCTGATAGCGCGTCACGAAACAAAGTAAGGCATCGTTTCATTCGGCCCGGAAATGGCCAGAGATCGGTTTACACTTTTGGCTTTCAGCGGTGCTCAATTGGCGAGATTAGCGCTGGTTGAGTAGGCTCGGAGAGTAGCGGAGAGCCGTATCGAAACCAAGCGGGTCAGATAGGCCAAGCCGCTCGCTTGATTTCGATACGCTTCGCTACTCAATCGGCGCTCGCTCCGTTGGCCCTTGGCAGGAAAGTGTAAAGGCATTACGCTGCCGGTTTGAAACGATGCCCAAAGTAAAGTGGCGCTGTACTGACCGCAGTCCGATGCTCTCCGTGCGTGACTACGAACCTTTCTCAACGAGAGCCTGAAAGCGCGGGTCGTCGCTGATCCAGGCCAGGTCTGGGTCGCGTGCGGCCCAGGCGCGGTGGCCGGGGGCTTGGGCCAGGGCTTGCGCCAGATGCTCCAATGCCGCCTCAACGTTTCCGGCGATTGATTCCAGACAGGCGCGGATGTAGTTGTCGTCAGGCGGCAGCAGTTGGCGGGCCTGGGCCAGATGCTCCGCCGCTTCCTCCGCCCGGCCCATTTTGTGCAGAACAGAGGCCAGCGATGCGTGACGCATACTGTTCTCCGGCTGCAATTCTACCGCCCGGCGATGTTCGCGCAGGGCCTCTTCCAGCCGGCCTTGCGTTTCGTAGAGCGCGCCGAGCATGGTGTGGGGGGAGGCGTAGTCGGGGTCGAGTTCTATGGCGCGGCGGTATGATTCAATCGCCTCCTCGCGGCGGCCCAGGTCGTGGTAGACGTTGCCCAGGCCGTTGTGGGTCCAGCCTTCCATTCGCCGGTCTTCCAATTGTTGCGCCAGGGCCAATGCCTGCCGGAACAGTTCCAGGGAGCGGATGTAGTCTTTTCCCCAGTAGTAGAGCCCACCTAGCGTGTAAAAGAGTTCGGCGCGGGCGGCGGCGGTTTCGGGGGCCTGGCCCAGTTCGGCCAGCAGGCGCTCGCGGCTGCCAATGCGCGCCTCTCTCTCTTGTGGTGGCAGGCGCTCATCAAAGCCCAGCCAGGCCAGGCGTGCCTCTTGGGTGTATTTAGCGGCGCGTTCCGGAGGCGGCACGTCCAGGAACTCGACGACCTGGTTGCGGAAGGCCCAAAAGTCGGGGGCCTGGCGGCCCACCAGGCCCAGTTCCTCGTCCCGCACCCAAAAGAGCACCTTCCAGCAGCCTTCGACAAAGAGCTCGCGGCGGTAGTTCAGCGCGTTGAGGACGCCGGGGAAGGCGCGGGCTAGGTCGTAGACAAAGATCGCCTCGGCGGCGGCGGGCGGGTGCCGTCTGAGCCACAGGGGTAGGTCTTGCGGGCCGCTGTGTTTATCCTCCAACGGCAGGCGGACGCGGCGGGCCCGCAGGTTGCGCTCGCTCAGCTCTTGCAGGAGGAACTGCTCGGCCACGGTGCGGGTGCTCTCGGCGCGGTAGACGGCAAAGAGGATGGCGCTTCGCCCGTGGCGTGCGGCCCGGTCAAGCAGGTCGGCCAGGAGGCGCGCGCCCTCTTGCGGGGTATCGGTGATCTCGGCGTCGGTGGCCCAGCGGTCAGAGGCAGTCATCGCGTCCTCCATCCCCCATCCCCCATCCTCATTCCTCATCCCCTTCCTCCGCCAGCAGTGGCCCCAGGGCAGGGTGGACGTCGCACCAGTTTTCGTCGTTCTTGTACTCGATGGCCGCCAGGAGGTGGAGTAGCGGGGCCAGGCGTTCAGGGTCGCGCAGTTCGCAAGTCTGCCACACCTCGTGGAGCACGGCCCGGTCGTCGGCGGTGAGGATGCGGCGGAAGCTGTTGCGGATGCGGCTTTCGGCCTCGCGGACGTCGGCGGGTATCACGCGGTCCGCTTTACGCAGCGCGGCGCGGGCGATGGCCGTCTGCATGACGTAGGAAGCTTCGCGAAAAATGCCGCCGCTGAGGCGAATGGCGGCGTTGAGAGCCTGGGGTGTGATCAGAGAGTCGTCCATGCGTTTGAGGACGAACTCGCGCATGAGTTCATAGCCGGCCTTGTAGCGACCCCGGCGGTTCTCCTTGGGATGGAGCTTGACGTTGGGCAGGAAAAAGCCCTGCTCGCGGATGGGGGTATAGGCCGGTGAGAAGTAGAGCGCCACCGGGACGGTGTAAACAATGGTGATGGTCGGCTGGATCAGGACTTGATAGGCGTCGGAAAAGAGGACGCGGGCCTGTTCCAGCGGGATCTTGTCCAGGTCTTCGACGATGACTAGGACGTTGCGTTTGGTGGCGGCCTGGATCTGGGCGGCAATGAGGTTGATGCGGGCAATAAGCTCGGAAACGCGGGGGCGAAACTCCTCGCGGACGATTTGGCGGGTGGTGTGCTCGGTCTGCACCTTGGTCAGGGCGGTGAGGAAGAACTTGCCCAAATCGAATCCGGCGCCAGTCTCAAAAACAGCGCCTTTGGCGGTCAGTTTCTCGACGGTGCGGTCTTTCCAGCCTTCCAGTTCGGCCAGGATGCCGGGGTCCATTTTGCCGCCTTGCGCGGTAAAGTCCAGGTACATCTGGGCGGCCAGGGCCAACAACACCTCGACGTAATTCAGGTCGTTAAAGTCGCATTTATCGCGGATGGAAAACTGGACGGGCCAGTACTGCATGTTGATGCCGCTGTGGGCAGCCAGGCGGGCCAATTCGGTGGACTTGCCGCAGCCCCGGTGCCCGGCGAAAAAGTACTTGGGGGCGCGCCCTACCTGTAGTCTCAGAGATCGGATCAGTTCATCCAGAGGGTTCTCTTCTCGCTCGACGTAGAAAGGATGGTTGGGCGGCAATGGGGTCTGGGGGTCAAAGTTGATCCAGGCGTCGTCGAGGGTGGTGGCTTGGCGAGTGGGCAACTTGAAACCGGGCATGGTTTTCTCCTTCTGTTTCAAAAAGGCCGGTGATGCAATGCGATGATTTTGGTGATTACCCATAAGTCTGTTTTTGCCCTTTTTTGCTTGTCCAAGGCAGCTTCTTCCCCAACATCTGGTGTTCAGCGGCCTGTGCAGACCCACCAAATGTGGGGGGCGGTGAGATATGGGTA
>CAYVPU010000191.1:0-6581 GCA_964453885.1 uncultured Anaerolineae bacterium
AACATTACAGGGAGCGGAAAAAAGTCCAAGTTCCTGGAAGAGTATCTACTGCAGGAAGCGGGGGTGGCTACCCTCTCCGGCACCTCGTTTGGCAAATACGGCGAGGGGTTCCTCCGCCTTTCCTATGCCAATTCGGTGGAGAACATTGAGAAGGCATTGGCCTGGATCAAGGAAGCAATGGCCAAGCTGTAGAGCCCTCCTTCCTCAAAAAAACAGACCCCTCGCGGGCTTGTTGCCTGTGAGGGGTCTGTCGTGTCCCAGGTATTCGGCTGCTTTAGAGCGACAATGAAACAAGCACGCGCTCTATGTGTGGAGAGTGGTCTGGTACTCGGTCCCCGAGTACGAGGCGGCTGGCTACATGATTCCCAAAAGCGACAACAGAACAGATGAGCGCTCTGCGGTGGAGGAAACGTTTGCCAGGTCACGCTCAAGCTGACCAGGTATTGCTTTGCAGGCCACCCGCAGATCGTCAAGATAGGCCATAAGGGCAGGAGCCCCAAGATGGCTGGTCACTTTCTTGGCCGTCGAGAGATGGTCCAGCGCACGTTTAACTACCTTGCCAGGGAGAGAACTGGTCGCCAGAAAACCCTCCAGATCTGCCCTGCCCAGAGCCGCCATCTCTCGCACGTCCATGGCAAAGGCCACCTCGGTGAGGAAATAGGTAGCCCGCCGCGCTTGCAGGTCTTGTCTCCAGTTGACCACACCGTCTATTAACTGAGTGGCAACGTGAATCTGATCCAGGACGCTGCCGAGGGGCATAAGCTTCCGTGGTCTCTGAGCGAATAAGGCAATGGCAGAACCACCGATTTTTACCAGCGCACGGCTCCCAGCCAGCCGCAAGACGTCTTCCTGGTTGTAACGCTCGACCCGCCCCCACCGTCGCTGCCGCTGCCAAAGAACCGCTTCCACCCACTCTAGTTGATAGCCTTCGAGCAATGTCCAAAAGTAGGAAGATGGTGGAAAGAGCTGTTGATACTGACGCAGTGCGTGTGTGGACAATAACGATCCAAGGGGAAGCAAATCGCTGCTGCTCCTGGCGCGGTCATCCCCTGCCCTTTGCTGGATATGTCCATGCATAACCATCTGCGCATTGGCCAGAGCGATGGCCTGCAGGGAGGCCTGCGGCACAGACCAGACTGCCCCCAAAATCAGAGGCAGTGTCCAGTCAACGCTATTCCAGCGTCCAGCATAGCCCTGGAGGAGGTTTTCTCCCATCCGCCGCAAACTGGGACGAAAACTGGCCAGATGCTGCGCACAGGCTTCCCTCAGGTGCGACAACTCGTCAGCGTACTCGACCACCAGGCCAGAACGCGCCACAAGGTATTCTACGTCAACTCGGGAAGGTTGATTCATCATGATTCGTTCCCTTTCTTGATCGCCAGTGCTTGCAGGCAAGCCTGGCGCGAAACGATTCCATTTCCTCAATCACATAAACTTGGCAAATCACTATGTCTATTATACTGCATTTATCATCAGCGTAGGGTAAATTTTGCATAAAAAATGCGTAAATTCCGAGTGATTTGAAAGTAAAAAAGCAGGGCACAAGGCCCTGCTCCTATCCAGGCTCAACCGGCGCTTGCTCTGCAACTGCCGAAGGATTCCCGCCGTGATGTACTAGCCTACTACCCGTCCAAGGAGCTTTTGTGGCTGTCCTCGGAACTCTGACCAGGGAGCCTCGCCCGACACAATGGCCTTCAGCGTGCTATGGAGTGCCTGATTCACCGGTACGCGCAGCCCAATACCGCGCGCGCCCTTGACAACCGCGCCGTTCAAAAAGTCCACTTCCGATTTAGGCCTGCCCTTGAGCAGATCCAGGTGCAGCGAGGGCGTTTTGCCTCCCCGCCCGCCGGCAACGAGCCGGCGAAATAGAGGATGCAACACTGCGCCGGGCAGCCGCTCCACGCTCCAGGCGAGCAGTGGCACCGGGTATCCTGGCAGAGACACCGGTCGCAGCCCCAGACCCCGCATGACAGCCAATGCCTCCCGAAAAGCGGCGCGTTCCAGGTCAAACAACGGGCGATGGGCAAACAACTCAACCGGCGGCACATCCAGGATGGCAGGCAAAGCATTGCCCAGGATATTGAGTAGCAGCTTCGACCACTTTATCGCGCGATAGTCAGTGTAGGCCGTTACCCGCTCAAAGCCTGCCTGGCGCAAGGTGACCGTGAGATCGTCCACCGGCGCACCCGGCGAGACGGCCGCCAGGCCAATGCCGCCCTTGGCCGTCGTCAGGCGAATCAATCCCGGCGACAGGACCTCCACGGCCAGAGTAATAACCGCCGACAGGTGTTGCGCCCTCGGCAGCACCTCCGCCACCAGTTCCTCGCCGCCGACACCGTTTTGCAGGAGAAGCAAAGGAACACCCTCGGCCACCGCCGGAGCAACCTGCCGCACGGCCTCGGCCGCGTCGTAGGCTTTGGTCGTGCAGACGGCCAGGTCGAACGCGGCGCCGTCCACAGCGCGGACGCCGGTTACAGCCTCGAGATTCGACTCAAAGCGCACCTGACCGTTTTCTTCCAGGCCCAGGCCCTGCGATTGCACAGCCGCCACCCAGGGCACACGAGCCACGAGCGTTACTGCATGGCCGGCCGCTGCCAGCCGGTGTCCGAGGAGCGAGCCGATGGCTCCCGCACCGACGACGAGAACGCGCACTTATAACGCCTCCAGATAACGATTCAGTTCCCAATCTGTCACCTGGATGCGGTATTCATCCCACTCGGTGCGCTTGGCGCGCATGAAAGCCTTGTAGGCGTGATCACCCAGAGCCCCCTTGACCACCTCGTCTTTTTCCAATTCGTCCAGCGCTTCCTCCAGTGTGCCGGGCAGCGAGGCGATGTTCAGTTCGGCCAACCGCCGGTGGTCAAAGTGATAGACGTCCTCTTCGACGGGATCGGGCGCCTCCAGGCCGCGATCAATACCGTCGAGTCCAGCGGCCAGCATGGCAGCGAAAGCCAGGTAAGGATTAGCACTCGGATCGGGGCAGCGCAACTCTGCGCGGGAGGATTGCTCCCGGCCGGGCAAGTAGCTGGGTACCCGGATCAACGCCGAGCGATTGACACGCGCCCAGCAGACGTAAACCGGTGCTTCGTAGCCCGGAGTGAGCCGCTTGTACGAGTTGACAGTCGGTGCAACGACGGCCGCCAACGCGCGAGCGTGATCCAATTGCCCGGCGATGAATCTGTAGGCTACCGGCGACAGGTTGTAGCGATCCTGGGGATCAAAGAAAACATTGCTCCCCTGCGCGTCAAAGAAACTCTGGTGAGTGTGCATCCCAGAGCCATTTATGCCCAAGATCGGCTTGGGCATAAAAGTGGCATACAGATCGTAGGCCGCTGCCACCGCCTTGATAGTGTACCGTAGAGTCACGACGTTGTCAGCTGCAGTGAGGGCATCGGCAAAGCGGATGTCAATCTCGTGCTGGGCGGTGGCCACCTCGTGGTGCGATGTCTCGGCCTGCATCCCCAGGGTCGTCAAAGCGCGCATGATGTCGACCCGCACCTCCGACGCCAGGTCTCGAGGTGAAAAGTCAAAATAGCCGCCTACGTCGTGAGGCACAGGGCGCAACGGAGCGCCCTCGCCCTTTTCATAGTCGTTCTTTTTGAATAAAAAGAACTCTAACTCTGGCCCGGCATTGTAGGTATAGCCCATCGCCTCCGCCCGCGCCACAGCCCGCCGCAACACATAGCGAGGGTCACCGGGAAAAGGCTCACCGTTGGGCTGGTGCACGTCGCAGATGAGGCGCGCCTGTCGCCGGTCGGGCGTCCCCCACGGCAACACGCTATACGTGTTGGTATCCGGGTGCAACACCATGTCCGATTCGTAGATGCGGGCAAAGCCTTCAACAGACGATCCGTCGAACCAGACGCCATGCTCCAGCGCCTCGTCCAGGCCTGCCGCCGGGATGGTGACGCTCTTGATAGTACCCAAAATGTCGGTGAACTGGAGGCTAATGAACTGGACTCCATCCACTTCGACGCGCTTTAGTAGTTCTTTCTGTTCCAAGTCTCTTCCTCCTGAAAAAAAGTGTCCTGATTGGATCGGCCAAAAAAGAGAGAGCGATTTCTTACCCCAGGGGGTAAGCCTATCACTCTCTGAAAAACCGGATAGAAGAACCACGTAAACCGATTTGCCAAATCGGTCTACAGAAAGTAAGCCTGTCGCTCTCTGAAAAACCGGATAAAAGAACCCACCTCAAGCCTCTACCCCTTTCCTGCCTCGTGAGCCAGGATGATCGCCTCAGCGACCTCCTTCATGGGCTTACGTGTATTCATGCTCATTCTTTGGATCTTGCGGAAAGCATCGGCCTCGGTGAGACCTTGTGTATCCATGAGAATACCTTTGGCGCGCTCCACGAATTTGCGCGTCTCCAGTGCCTCTTGCAGATCACCCACTTCACTCTCCAGCGCCCGGAACTCGGCAAAACGGGCCAGGGCCACCTCGATGGCCGGTGACAGATCCGATTCTCGAAACGGCTTCACCAGATAGCCAACGACGCCAGCCTGTTTGGCCCGACTCACCAGTTCTTTTTGACTGTAAGCGGTCAGCAGCAGCACCGGCGCGATTTTTTCCTCGGTCAGAATCTTGGCCGCATCAATGCCATCCATACCCGGCATTTTGATATCCATAATGACCAGATCGGGCCGCAACTCACGGGCCAGGTTGACGGCGCTGCGCCCATCCCCCACCTCACCAATGACCAGATAGCCCAGATTAGAGAGCATCTCTCTTAGATCTATGCGGATGATCGATTCATCGTCCACGATGACTATTCTTGTCCGCTCCAACTTGCCTCACCTCCTGGTGGTTGTCTTGGGAAACGGATGATGGCATTGGTGCCTTCTCCGTCTCGCAGTTGAAACTCGCCCTTGAGATCGTCCTGCACCAACGTGTGAACGATTTGCAACCCCATGCTCTCCGTCCCATTCACAGTGAACCCCTCGGGCAACCCCCGTCCATCGTCCACGATGGAAATCTGAACGACATTGTCTTCTTCGCCCAGGCAAACCGTAATTTTTCCCTGGCCTGTCTCGCCAAAGGCGTGTTCGACGGCGTTCTGAATCAACTCGTTGACAATGATCGCACAGGTAGTGGCCTGCTGCGCTGGCAGATAGAGGCTTGGTCCCTCCAGCCGCAACTGGATGTGCTGATCGGGGCTGAGCATTCCTTGTTGTGTCTGAATGATGATGCGCTGCGCCAGTTCCCGGACGTTGATGACACGGGCGTCTTCTTCGGACAAGAACTCGTGTACCACCGCGACACTGAGAATGCGCTGCACAGCATCTAGCAAGGCCATCCGCGTCTCTTCGTGAGCGCACCGCCGGGATTGGATGCGTAGCAAGGCGGCGATGACCTGCAAGTTGTTCTTGACCCGGTGGTGAATCTCCTGGATCATGGCTGACTTGACTTTGAGTTCTCGTTCCTTGCGCCGCGCCTCGGTCGCATCGTGAATCAGGAGCATCACTCCCCGGAGGCGCGGTTCCCGGTCCACCACACCCAGCATACGGCGGATAGAAAAGACAGGGAGTGGATGGGTTTCGTATGACAAAAGTACCAGGGCCTTCCGCACCCAGATACGGCCGTGAGCCTGGGTCTCTTCCTCGACACAGCAGCCGTCCTCTATGGCCCGCCCCACCAGTTCGCTATCGGCCGAACTGACCCCTGGCAGCCGGCGGCCCACCAGGTTCTCCAATCGTGCCAGACGACGGTAGAGGCCGGTTGCAATGCCGCTGGCATAGGTTACGCGCTGCTGTGCATCCACCACCAGTATGCCATCGTGCTCGCCAAAAGCGCTTAAAGCAGCGGACTCGGAGAGCCCTCCACGCCGTACCATGTCTCGCAATTGCCGCACGGCGACTTGGAAAGCCTTGCTCCGGCGGCGATGACGCTCATGTTCCAACAAATTGGTCTCTACGCTCAAGGCACCAATGACACGGCCCTGCTCTGTGCGAACCGGCAGTACCTCCTGGACAATGGGCGCGCCGTTGGCAATGAGACCCATATCACCGTGAGCCCGGCGACCCTTCAGCAAGCTGTGAAAGACGTGGGGCTCCTCCAGAGGTGTGACTTGCCGTCCAACCACCCGCCGCAAATAAATGGGGTGCATTGAATGGGGAGCAGCCTGGGCCACAACGACCGCGCGCCTGGGGTTCAGCAAGCAATAGAGCAGCAGATCAGAACGGCCAACGTCAGCCACAATAGCCATTCCCCGCTCCACCCGGCGCAGGAATGTGACATCGTCTGTTGAAAGGCCCTCACACTGGTAGACCACATCGTCCATGACCAGCCTCGTTGATCAGGATGAATTACAAATAATGGTCGAGGTATACGAGAGCCTCGACCATTTGCTGCCAGTCGGGGCGCGCGGATTTGAACCGCGGGCCACTTGAACCCCATTCAAGTGCGCTACCTGACTGCGCTACGCCCCGAAAACCAGATAAAGACAAGGCTGATTATACCCACGTTGGCCTACCTTGTCAAATCGGCTTCCCCGGAGTAAGGGGGGACTCCCCACCACAGAACATTTTTCGTAAGCGTTCAGTGGGTGTACCAAAGTGAGGTGTTTTTTGCCGGGATTAGGGGAT
>CAYVPU010000192.1:0-6527 GCA_964453885.1 uncultured Anaerolineae bacterium
CTCAATGCCCTGGCGGAGGACGCGCCGGATGGCGTGGTACAGGGCGGCAATCTCGTCGTCGTCCAGGGTGTCGGCCGTGCGTTGGGGGTGGAGGCGGGCGGCAAAGAGGGCCTCGTCGGCATAGATGTTGCCCATCCCGGCGATGAAGCGCTGGTTGAGCAGCAGCGGCTTGAGCCGGCCACGACGGCGGCGCAGCAGGGCGGCAAACGCCTCCAGTGTAAAATCGTCGGCCAGCGGCTCCGGACCGAGGTCGCCCACGATTGTCTCGGGCTCGCTGGTCAGGTGCAGTCGTCCCAACTTGCGTGGATCGTGGAACACAAGCTGTCGGCCATCGTCCAGGAAAAAGAGGGCACGGACGTGCTTGTCCGGCGACGTGCCTCCCGGCATCACTTGCAGGTGACCGGTCATTTTGAGGTGGATCAGCAGCCAGTCGTCCCTGGATAGTCGAATGGTGATATATTTACCTCGCCGGCCCACCGCTGCCACGCGCTGGCCGGCGATGCGTTGCTTAAAGGTGTCCACGGTCGAGGTGGCAACCGTTCTGTGCCAGTACACCTTGGCGGCCAAGATGATGCGGCCTTCCAGGTCCGGCTGCAGGCCACGGGCGATGGTTTCGACTTCGGGCAGTTCAGGCATGGGACATCCTGGTACTGGGAGCGATTCAGTGATGTGAAAACACACGATAGCCGGTGCAGGTTTCCCATTGGGGACACGTGAAACGTGATGCGTAAAGCGTAATGGAAAAGACGCAAGAGCGCAAAGCGGGATCATGTAGGCTTTGCGCTCTCGGTATTTAAGCAATAAAGTCTCTCAGGCGGTGGGTCGCCGCCGCTTGCGCCGCCATTTGAGGATGGCGCGCAAGATGAGGAACAGTGGCAACAGGATGACGACCAGGACAGGAACCACGAATAGCAAGATCCAGATCAGAGCGTCCACCAGGAATTCCAGAGAGCTGATGAGGGAGCGAATAGCCTGCCGGGCGGTGCCCTGGGGTTGCCATTTGCCCAACACCAGCGGCTGCACCAGTGCGTCCGGCATCAGGCCGATGCGGATCGTGGCCATGGCCGACAGGTTAGACAGGTAATTCATCCGTCCCTGGATCTGCTCGATCTGGCCCCGGATGTCAGTGAGGTAGCGGTGGACTTCCAGTATGGCTTCGGTGTCGCCGGTGGTTTCCTGGCGCGTCTTGAGCAGTTCCAGCAATTCGCCTTCAGTGGCGCGTAGATTGCGCAGCTGAGCATCCAGATCGGTGAATTGCTCGGTCACATCATCGCTGTCCCGGCTCTCACTCTCCACGTCCATCGCCAGGCCACGAATCTGGGCCAGTGCCTCGTCCAATCTGTCGGCGGACACGCGCAGGGTGACGCGGGCGCGCAGTTGGCCTTCGTCCTTCCAACTGTTGCTGTCGGAGACAAAGCCGCCCATTTCCGTCGCCAGGCTCTCGATCTGGGCCATTGTCTCGGCGGTGTCCTTGACAATGAGCTCCATCTCTACGGTATAGATGATCATGCGATCCTGAGTTGCCGTGACCAGCGCCTCGTCAGCGTCAGCGACGGAATAGCCGACAGTAGAGTGTCGGGCCCCTTCTGCTTCCTCAACCATCGCAACGACCTCTTTTTCCACTACTTGTGGCCGCCCCAATTCTTGCGAAGGCGCGGCTGCCGCGCACCCACTGGCCATCAGGGCCAGGATCAGGCTCATTAGCACAAACCATTTCTTCTCCATGTTGTTTTTCCTTTCTTCGGGCTTTATATTGGGATTCTGCCTGTAGGACGCTCCTGTGGCGTCAAAGGTTCCCCCTGGCTTGTTCCCCCCGAGAAGGGACAGCCATCTGGACGCTGCTGAGTAGCCGCAATTCCCTACCAGCCGAACGAAAGCCGGTTGATGAGCCTGTCGGGCAGGCCTGCCTCTGCCATACGTTGCTGAGTCCTTTCGATGGGGTATGGGATGCGCCGGTACTCGATGGTGAGATGCTCAAGGTCGAGGAGGGCGTAACTGGCGCGGCGGTCTCCGTCGCGAGGCTGGCCCACGCTGCCAGGGTTCATGATCAGCCGCTGTTTTCCCAGGGGGATTGGCCCATTCAGCGTCGGTGGTATTAACTCGCAATATTCGCCGAATTCTTGCCAGGCCAGTTGAAAAATGACTGGAGTATGCGTGTGCCCAACGAAGCAAAACTGGGTGCCAAAGTGCTTAAAGTTGGGCAGGGCGACAGAGGGGTAAAGCAGGTACTCCCACACCGGCTGGCGAGGGCTGCCGTGTACCAGGGTGAAACCTTCTTCGATTAGGGTCGTGGGCAAGCCTTCCAGGTAGGCACGGTTGTCCGGTGTCAACTGGGTCTGGGTCCATCGGCAGGCCTTCTGGGCCTCAGGGTTAAAGTCCTCCAACTCTAGCCGGCCCAGGACGGCCCAATCGTGGTTACCAGCCAGGCAGATGTGATCGAACTCGCGCAGTTTCTCAATGCACTCGTTGGGGTCAGGCCCGTAGCCGACCATGTCTCCCAGGCACCAGATTTTGTCAAAGTCGCTTGCGCTGTCAAGAACGGCTTCAAAGGCCGCAAGACTGGCGTGGATATCAGAGATGATCAGGTACCGCATGGCGTATCCTTTTTCCGGGCCTCACTTGACGTAACCTGAAAAGATGCGAAAGGGTATGTGCCAATGGTGTGAAACCATGCCGTCAAGAGGCCGGATTGGGGTGTATGATACCATACTTGGCGATTTTTGCCAACTGTAGCTTTTTCACCTGCTTCTGCTGGACGATAGTCCAGCAGCCCCTTGGCGGACAGTTGCCACCAATTTCGCACGTCCTGCGGCGGATGACAATCCGCCGCGAGCACAAGGTGAGCAGCTACTGCCAGCTTTCAGCGAATTGCCGGTCGTTTGTCGCAGGTGGGGGACGGCGGCAGTGCACGGCAGAAGGCCCATCCCGCAGGAGATGGGCCTTCTGGTTGTTCGGAGGGACGACTTGCCGTCACTCGCGCGGGCGGGCGCCGATCTGGCGTTCCAGCCGCCGCACCATGCGCTGGCGCTCTTTGGCCACCTGGTTGCTCGTCAGACTGCGGTCCATGGCCTGGTAGGTGAGGCTGAAAGCCAGCGATTTTTTGCCCGGTGGCAGTTGATCGCCCCGGTAGACGTCGAACAGTTCGACGCAGCGGAGCAGCTTGCCGCCAGCAGCGACGAGGGCCTGGTGCACCTCGGCGGCGGCCAAGTCCTCGTCCACGACGAGGGCCACGTCTTCGTAGAGCGCCGGGTAAGGCGAGATCGGCGTCATCCGCACTGCCCGGCCGGCCGTTGCCAGGAGCTTTTCCAGGTTGAACTCGGCCAGACAGACGCAACGGTCGCCCAGGTCGTATGCCTCGCATACGTCGGGGTGCACCTCGCCCAGCACGCCCACCTCCACGCCTGTCCTGAGCCCTTTGTCCCTGGGCCAAAGCCCTGGGTCCTTGAGCCCCAGGATCAAGGAGACCAGGGGCGTAGCCGAAGGGCCACCGACCGAGAGCGTCGCCGAACGGCCCGGATGGAAGGTGGGATGGTTCGCCGGGGCAAAGGTCGCGTTGGTCAGGTTCAGGCGGGCCAGCAGCGTCTCTGCGATGCCCTTCAGATCGTAAAAGTCGAGCGGTTCGCCAGCACCGCTGAGCCAGGAACGGCCCATGCGAGGGCCAGTCATGGCGATGCATAGGTGGCGTGGCTCCTCCGGCAGGGTTTCCTCCTCGCGCGGCCAATAGACGCGGCCAATTTCAAAGAGAGCGATCCGTTCCTGGAATCGCAGGTTGTCGTGCACGGTCTCCAGCAGGCTGGTCATCAGCGTGCGGCGCATGAATTCGCGCTCCGGGGTGAGGGGATTGGCCAGCCGGATGTAGTTGTCAGGGTCCAGTTCGGGTCCACCGGGCGTGAGTTTGGCATAAGCGACCAGGTTGCTCAAGGGGTAGGTGATGACCTCCTGCAGCCCGGCGCCAGCCAGAACGTCCCGTACCTGCTCCTCGCTCTCTAGCTCAACATTGCTGCGCTGTGGCGGCAGTTCATTGGCCATGAGGGTGGTCGGGATGCGGTCGTAGCCGTAGATGCGGGCGACCTCTTCGATCAGATCGGCCGGGATGGTCACGTCCAGTCGGTGATGGGGCACAGTGACGGTCAGCAGGTCTCCACCGTCAGCTATGGCGAATTCGAGGGACTCTAGGATGCGGACGATCTCGTCTTTGGGTACGGCGATGCCCATAATGCGTTCTACTTGGCTCACCGGCAGTTCGACGGTGACGACCGGCTGTTTCACCGCGTAGACGTCGGCCACACCTTGAGCGATCGCCCCGCCGGACAGGGTGCGCATCAACTCGCTGGCCCGCTGGGCGGCAGGCGCAGTGCCAGAGGCCGGGACACCCCGCCCGAAGCGAGCGGTGGCTTCGCTGGGGATCTTGAGCGTTTGGGCCGTGCGCCGGTTGTTGATGAAATCGAAATTGGCCGACTCTAGCAGGATGTTGCGACTGCCGTCGTGGATCTCGGTCTCGGCGCCGCCCATGACGCCGCCCACGGCGATGGTGCCCGCGGCGTCGGTGATCATCAGCATGTCCGGGGTAAGTTCATGGTCCACGCCATCGAGGGTAGTCATGCGCTCTCCGGGGTGAGCGCGGCGCATAATGATGGTCGGCACTTTGTGGCCCATTCGCTGGGCTCTCTCCAGCAGCAGATCGTAGTCAAAGGCGTGGAGCGGCTGACCCAGTTCCAGCATGACATAATTGGTGATGTCCACGATGTTGCTGATGGGTCGCATCCCGGCCATCGTCAGCCGGCGTTGCATCCAGAACGGTGAAGGGCCGATGGTCACATCGCGGATGATCGTCGCCGAGTAGCGGTTGCACAGGTCAGGGTCTTTGATGACGATTTTGACCTGCTCGTCTACCGGCTCCCCCTCGGCGATCATCTCGGTATTGGGCAGGCGCACCTTAACGCCGGTGAGGGCAGCCACTTCGCGGGCCACGCCGAGCATGGAGAAGCAGCGGGCCAGGTTGGGCGTCAGGTCCAGGTCGAGCACCACGTCGCCCAGATAGTCGGCCAGCGGCGTGCCGGGGGGCGGCGCGTCGTCGGGCAGCAGCATGATGCCGGTATGGTCTTCGCCCAGGTCCAGTTCCTTCTCCGAGCAGACCATCGCCCGCGAGGGGACGCCGCGAATTTTGGTCTTTTTCAGCTTTATGAGCCTTTTATCCTCGGCGTGGCCGTCGTACAGGCGCGCGCCCTCTATGGCGAAGGCGACTTTGAGGTGCAGTCCAGCTTGTCCCTTGTAGGGAAAGAGGTTGGGCGCGCCGGTTACGGCGGTCTCGTATTCAAGACCGCCATAGTCTACCACGACCAGCACCAGACGGTCGGCGTTGGGGTGCGGCTTGACCTCGACGATTTCGCCGACCATGATCTTTTCCGGGTCCCAGGGCAACTCTGCGCCCGGCAAGCCGATGGTTTCGATCGCTCCTAACTCCAGCCCGGCCAGCGTCAGCCGCTCGGCCAGTTCTGGGATGGGGAGGATGATGTCTACGTAGTCTTTTAGCCAACTCAAGGGTACTCGCATATTTGTCACTCCTTTAGTTTGGAAGGGTGGAAGGATGTGGGTTATGGTGATCCAACCTTCCAATCTTCCAGCCTTCCAGCGTTAGTGGAATTGCTCCAGGAAGCGCAAGTCATTGGCGTAGAAGCGACGGACGTCGTCTATGCCATATTTCAGGGCGGCGATGCGATCCGGGCCGGCGCCGAAGGCAAAGCCGGTGTAACGATCCGGGTCTATGCCGCAGTTGCGCAGCACCTGTGGGTGCACCATGCCGCCAGGGATGGCTTCCAGCCAGCCGGTGCCCCCGCACAGCCGGCAGCCAGCGCCGTCGCATAACATACAACTGACCGCGGTGTCCAGCCCCGGTTTGACATAAGGGAAATAGTCGCACCGGAAGCGGATGCGCCGGTCGGGGCCAAAGATCTGGCGGCTAAGTTCTTGAATCGTGCCCATCAGGTCGCCCATGGTGATGCCCCGACCCACAACCAGCCCTTCCATTTGGTAGAACATCCAGTCGTGGGAAGGATCAGGGTTCTCGTAGCGGTAGACCTTGCCCGGCACCACCAGCCGGATGGGCGGGCGTAATTGCTCCATCAGACGCACCTGGTTAGGCGAGGTGTGCGTCCGCAGCAGCAGGCCAGGGATCGCCGTGTAGAACGTATCATGCATGTCGCGGGCCGGGTGATGGGGTGGCATGTTGAGCAGGGTAAAGTTGTAGCGATCTTGTTCCACCTCCGGACCTTCGTAGACCTGGAAGCCCAGGCGGGCAAAGGCGGCTTTCATCTCGCGCAAGGTGCGGGTGACAGGATGTAGCCGTCCCAGCGCAACTGGCCTGCCAGGCAGGGTCACGTCGAGCCACTCGGCATGCCAGGCGCGCTTCCGCTCGCCGCGAACCAGTTCCTCGCGGCGGGTCTCGTAAGCGGCCTCCAGAGCCTGCTTGAGCGCGTTGGCCTCACGGCCAGCGGCCGGGCGCTGCTCGGGGGACAGTTCGCCCAGGC
>CAYVPU010000193.1:0-1408 GCA_964453885.1 uncultured Anaerolineae bacterium
GCCCCATTGGGTGCCCAGTATCACGGTGATGCTCATGTCAGTAGCTCCTTTCGAGGTTGAGGTTGACAAAGTGTGAAATTACCTGTAAAATTTCCCGTGAAATATCGGGGATGATAATAGGAGGTATAATGGCTCAAATTACCTTGACTCCTGACGAGTTGATCAACAGCAGTCGCGCTGCGAGCGAACTGCCACGCTTGTTGAATCAACTCTCTGAAAAAAAGTGGTTTATCCAGCGCAACAATCGCCTGGAGGCCGTTTTGCTCAGCATTGATGAATACCAACGGCTCTTGGAGTTAGAAGAAGAAACTGAGCACCTCGTCCTGGCCCTGCTCATGTCTGAACGAGAACGGCAGGACGATGGCTACCGAATCGGTCTGAATGAACTGGCTGCCAAATACGACGTACCGGAGTAAGCCATGTATCGTCTCGAGCTTGTCCGGGCTGCCGAAGACGACTTTGCTGCGCTGGATCGCGGTCTTCAGATTTTGGCATTGAAGCAACTTCGCAAGCTAGAGAACCATCCACAGGCTGGCAAGCCTCTGGGCAAGCGGCTCGGTTTTGACCTCTCTGGCTACCGCTCGCTGCACTTTGGCGGGCAGCGTTGCCGCATCGTGTATCGTTTTGACGAGGCGGCCGCCACCGTGACCGTGATGGCCATCGGCAAAAAAGCCAAATTCGAGGTCTACCGCCAGGCCGCTGAACGGCGCGAGCAAGAGTAGACTATTATACGTTCATTTCCTCCGCTACCAGCTCCGCCCCTGCTCCCGATCGGCAGACAAAAGGGGCGGTTTCGAGGCCGGTGGCTTGCCGGTAGCCAGCGGCCACCTCCTGGCGAAAGGCCTCTACCGCATCGGCCTCTACCAGCGCGACCACGCATCCTCCCCAGCCAGCCCCCGTCAGCCGCGCGCCGAAACAGCCCGGCGCAGCCCGCGCGACTCCCACCAACGCATCCACCTCCGCGCAACTGGCGGCATAGTCGTCCCTCATGCTGGCATGGGCCGCGTCCAGCAAATGACCTAGGCCCGGCGCGTCGCCGGTACGCAGGGCAGCCATAGCAGCCAGCACGCGATCGTTCTCTGTGACCACGTGGCGGCAGCGTGCCCGCGCGTGATACACCACATCGGCGGGCAGGTTATGATCCGCCGCCAGTTCCGCCAGCCAGGCACGATCCAGGCCCAGGGCGGCCAATCCATCGGCATCGGTCTGCTCCGGCAGCGTCTCCTCCAGCAGCGACAGCACCTCCGCCAACGACACTCCCAGTGCCGCCGGCGAGACGTCTCGCAGATGGGTGATGTGTCGTGCCGGGTAGCGAGCCTGAAGCAATCGCACGCCGATTTTGCCCTCGGCGACGCGCAGGTTGAACTCGGAGCGGGTGTTCTGGTGCCGGACACCACTCTCAGCCACG
>CAYVPU010000193.1:1508-6519 GCA_964453885.1 uncultured Anaerolineae bacterium
ACGCCAGCGCCGCGCGGCACACCCAAGGGCGGCGCGCCCGCGACGAGCACGTCCATGCCGCGCAGCGCCGGGCCAAAGCGCCGAGCCAACTCTTGCGCCGCGCCTCGTGCATAGTTGCCCCAGTCGCCGCGCGGGCCAGAAGGGATCCCGGACGAAACCTCAAACTGCCGGGGCGGGAATTCTACCTCGACGTTGGCCAGGCTCACTGTTGCGTCGGGGCGGGAGCGGGCCAGCAGCAGCACATCTTGATCCAGTGACACGGGCAGCACAAAGCCCTGATGGTAGTCGGTGTGCTCGCCGATGAGGTTCACCCGCCCTGGTGCGCGAAAGAGGCTCACCAGGCCAGGGCCGTAGTATGCAGCAAAGGCGTCCAGCGCTCCCTGGTAGCGGGGGAGCTGGCGGGTGGCAGCGTCGCCGTAGGTAGCAGCCAGGGCTGTTAGCAGGTTGGGAGGCATCATCACTTGCTTTTCTCCGGCAAGTTGTGTGGGGGTGACCAACCGGTGACCCTATAGCGCGCCTGCCTGGCGTAGAAAGCGCTCCAGGCGGTCAACGAAGCGTTCCACAACAAAATCCCCTCTCTTTCAATGCTCTGGTGGTATGGAAACCGCCTGGCTTGCATACGCCTCAGTTGGTCTACGCTGCGAATGACGTCAGAGATAACGACATCGTGCTCAAACTGCACTTGCCAGGCCAAGTTGGCTAATGCCTCGCGCAGAGCTGGTGGGTCGGCGCACGACAACAAACAAGTCAATGTCCGACTCTGCGCTGGCTTCCCGCCGTGCATGGGAGCCGTAGAGTGTGATGGATAGCACCTCGTTGGCAAAATCAGTCGCCACCCGTTGCACGTAAGCGGCGATAGCGGCCCGCACCTCGCACTGGCTGCCCGGGAACCTTGTTCTCAACTCTTGCTCATTTCAGTGCTTTTTATAGACTTTCCACTCCCAGGAAAAAAGATGGTATTTTGGCTCCGGCAGACAGTGTAAAGGCGACCGGTGTCGGTCGCCCATGGTGGTGAGTAACCCTTTACCGTTGAGCATGAGGACAACTCTATCCTCACGGTCACCAGGGCCCTGCCTCACGGACCATCCACCGCCGCGCAGACGACCGGGCTTGTTCTACAGCAACAAATCAACAGCCAATTGGGCATAGACACGGGCAGCAGCGGCTACGTCGTCCAGGCGGATCTGCTCCTCGGACGTGTGGGCGTAGCGTTCCTCACCGGGACCAAAGCCCACCGTCGGGATGCTAGCCACGCCCATGGTGTAAACGCCGTCGGTGGAAAAGGACCACTCCTGGACGCGAGGCAGGTAGCCCAACGTTTTGCGCACTGCCCGCACCGTGGCTTGCACCAGGGGATGGTCTTCTTCCATCACCCAGGCGGGATAATACTCCCTTTGGCGGGCCTGATAGCCGGTGTAGCTGGCAGCCCGGTACTCGGTCACTTCCACGTCGGCCCGGAGGCTCTCGCGAAGAATGACGCCCTGCACTTCGGCCAGGGCCTTGGCCTCGGTCTCACCCAGTGTCAGGCGGCGGTCAATGTAAAAGGCACAGCGGTCGGGCACGGCGTTGCGGCTGCCGGCGGTGCTTTCGATCTGGGTGACTGTCAGGCTACCCCGGCCCAGGAGCCGGTCTTCCGCCAATTGACTGGCCAACAATTCCAGGCCAAAGAGAATGCGCGCCGCGCCATAGATCGCGTTCTCTCCCCGGTGCGGCGACGCGGCGTGACATGCCTTCCCTTGCACCGTCACCCGCATCTCCATACGGCCGCGCTGCCCCCGCCCCACTTGCAGGTCCGTCGGTTCGCCCAGAACGACCCAATCGGGCCGCAGGCCCTCCTCCTCGACCAGTACCCGCATGGCCAGACCCTCGCAGGGTTCTTCCTGCACCACACCGACGAGGTACAGGTCACCGAACAGAAACACCCCGCTGTCCAGCAGCATCTTGGCCCCGTAAACCATCGCCGCCAGTGCGCCTTTCATGTCAGCCGTGCCCCGACCGTAGAGCACACCGTTCTCGATCTTGGCTCCAAATGGGTCACGGATCCAGGCAGCGGGATCGCTCACGCCGACGGTGTCCATGTGGCCGTTGAGGACCAGTTTCTTGCCGCCACCGGCACCGATGCGCCCGATCACATTGCCGATACGATCCACTCGCACGTCAGCGATGCCTATCCGGTGCATCTCCTCAGCCAACCGCGCTGCTACCTCTCCTTCTTGCGTCGAAAAGCTAGGCGTACGCACCATGTCTTGCAAAAAGGCCACCATGTCCTGGAAATCCGGGTTAGACAGCTCAAACATGTTCTACCTCACAGTTCACGTGTCGAACTAGTACGCGCCATCGCCAAGGATGACTTTTGGGATCGTCTGCAAAACGATTTTCGTATCGAGCGCCGGCGACCAGTTCTCAACGTAATAGATGTCCAGCAGGCATATCTCATCGAAGGTCAGATTGCTGCGCCCGCTCACCTGCGAGAGGCCGGTCAGTCCAGGCCAGGTTTCCAGCCGCCTCTTGTGCCATTCCATGTATTCGCTCACTTCCTCCGGGAGTGGCGGGCGCGGCCCCACAAGGCTCATGTCGCCTTTTAGAATGTTGTACAGCTGAGCAAGTTCGTCCAGGCTGAAACGACGTAGCAGCCGGCCCATCCGCGTCATGCGTGGGTCGTTTTTTATCTTGAACAAGGCCCCTTGCGCTTCGTTAAGCCTGGCCAGTTTTTCTTTCTCTCTCTCGGCACCGACGCGCATGGTGCGGAATTTGTAACACGTAAACGGCCGTCCTCCTTTGCCAATGCGCGTTTGAGAGAAAATGACCGGGCCGGGGGAATCAAGCTTGATGGCCAGGGCGATGACCAGCATAAGGGGCGACGCCGCGGCCAGGCTGATGAGTGCAGCAGCAAAGTCCAGGGCTCGCTTGGCCCACCAGAGCCAGCCGCCCATGCGGGGCTCGCTCAGGCTCAGCAGCGGTATGCCGCCCAGATCTTCCACGTCCACCTGACTCAACGAGAGTTGGAACAGATCGGGCACGATGCGGGCGCGCACCTCATGGCGCTCGCATTGGTGAACGATGCTCAGTATCTTGCGGTGGTACATCCACGGCAGGGTGACGACGACTTCGTCCACCGCTTCCTGGCTCACAATGCGCGGCAGGTTCTCCAGCCCCCCCAGCGCCTTAAAGTGCCCGATGTCGGTACGGCCCTTGTCAGGGTTGTCATCTACAAAGCCGCTCACCCGGTAGCCCAACCCTGGTTGAGCGACGATGCTCCGCATGACGGAGCGACCTACCTCACCGGCGCCGACGATGACCACCCGCCGGATGCCGAGGCCTTGTTTGCGCAGTTCTGCTCGCGCCAGGCGTAGTAGCCCTCGCTCCAGGCTGAGCAGCACGACGACCACTGCTCCAACCATCAGAAATATAAACCGCGAGTAATAGAATTGGATCACGTATGTCACGGCCATCATGATCACGATGCCGGTCGCCGTGCCGCTGAACACGGCATAGACTTCGTCCAGCCAGGATCGTCCCCGCCGTTGACGGTAGACGCCCTCCAACACGAACATGACCAGCAACATCAGCGTCAGCACCAGCGCCACCGGCACAAAGACGGTATAAGGCACCCGGTTCTCTGGCGCTACCACCTTGGGCCATTGCAGGTCGTATCGCATCCAGTAGGCGACAAGGAAAGACAAGTTGATCAGGAGAGCGTCGGCCAGTCCCTGCAAGGGGACGCGCAGTCGCCGTAATAGTTCAAACATCTTGCTGACTCCTCATCTCTCTGTGTCTAGTGCTCGCTCATAGACTCGGACTGTCTGCCGGGCTGCCTCGGACCAGGAAAAGCGCGCGGCCCGGTCGAATCCCCGGTGCCGCCAGTCCGCGCGGACGGTCGGATGGCGCAGCATTGCTGCCATCGCGTCGGCGAGTGAGGGCACGTCGCCAGGCGGCACTTTGACCCCGGCGTGGCCCACCACCTCCGGCAGCGAGGACGTGTCGGAGACGATCACCGGCGCTCCGCAGGCCATCGCCTCCAGCGGCGGCAGCCCAAACCCTTCAAACAGCGAAGGGTAGACAAAGAGTTCGGCCGCGTTGTACCACAGTGGCTTCTCTTCCTCTGGAACGTAGCCGGCAAAGATAACCCGGTCCGCCAGGCCCAGCCGCTCCACGGCAGCGAATATCTCTTTGTAGAACCAGCCCTTGGCTCCAGCAATGACCAGCGCGGGCACCGATCTGCCATCGCTGGCGACGAGCCGGGCATACGCTTCTAACAGCGAGACGACGTTCTTGCGCGGCTCCAGCGTGCCCAGAAAGAGAATGAACCGCTTTGGCAGGCCCTTTTCGCGCCGAAAAGTCGCCACCCTCAACGGGTCCTGGGGGTGAAAACGCTCATCCACGCCGCAATAGACCACGTCCACCTGCTCTCCCGGCTTGCTCAGGAACCGCATCACGTCCCGCCGCGTACTGTGCGAGATGGCGATGACTCGCCGCGCCCGTCGCACCGACCAGCCGGTAAAGGTTCGCAGATAGAGCCGGTTCAGCGGGCGGAAGCTTTCTGGGTAACGCAGGAAACTCAGGTCGTAAACCGTCACCACGGTGGGGCAGGGCGACACCAGTGGCGAGACAAAGGCCATGGCGTGCAGCAAATCTACCCGCTCCTGCCGCAAAGCTATCGGCTGGATGGCCTGCTCCCAGAAAATCCGGGCTGGCGCGCGGACGGTAGGCACACGCGACCGGCGGACGGCCAGGGGCGGTTCGGGTGAAAAGCGACGCTCGCTGAGGAAGGCGGTGTAGCGGTAATGCCCCGCAGTCCGGGGCAGGTGGCGGAGGAGATTATAGATGTACCAGTTGATCCCGGCCCCCCGATAGTTTCGCCCCAGCGACAGCAGGTGGGCGTTCAGCCCCACGTGAACCTGTCGGGGCGGCATTGGCGACGGATCAGAGGCAGACAATACGCCTGCTCCATTCTCCCTCTCTCGTTCTTCCACGCCGTAAATTATACCACAGAATGGGTAGCAGGCAAAGA
>CAYVPU010000194.1:0-6487 GCA_964453885.1 uncultured Anaerolineae bacterium
CAATTCAACCTGCTGGTGATACCCTTCTATTTGTCGCTCAACCTCCGCCGAATCCCATCCCAGGTACTGGGCCATCAAGACTGCCACGTCGGAGGCGCATCCCATCCCCTGGTCTTGGTCCTCGTGAATGATGTGCGTTCGCCGGATCAGCACGTCGCTCAACGTCAAGGCCATTTCGTGCCGCATCGCATAGGGAACCTCGGCCCGGATATACGGCCGGCCAGGAACGATCCGGCGACTCATCTCCGGGTTCTCTTTGGCTAATTCCAGCACCATTGAGGCGGCGGGGCCGTAAACGAGGGCCAGGTGTGCCAGAACATCACGGTCAAAATGAGAATAGTGCTCGATCAACCTGGGCAACTCTTGCTCGACATCAAAGGCGGCCTCCAACAGGGGGAGTTGCGCTGACTGACCGCTGCGCTCAACCGCGATGCCAAACTCGGCCCCGAGTTTCCGGGATACAAAGTCCACCAGGTCCTGGGCCATCCGGCGGTACGTGGTGAGCTTGCCACCGGCGATAGTGACCAGCCCGGCATCGCTTTCAAAGATGTGATGATCTCGGGAAACCTGGTAAGCGGCTTTTCCCTCCTCGCCGATGAGCGGCCGAAGACCGGCAAAGGTGCTGATAATGTCCTCGTGGGTGAATTTGGCTCCTGGGAAGGCGTGGTTGATTGAGGACAGGATAGACTCGACCTCCGCAGCCGTGGCGTACACCCGATCCAGATCCTCCAGGTGATCGACGTCTGTCGTACCCACGATGCACGTCTCTCCCCAGGGTACGACGTACATGCCTCGCTGGTCATCTGCACTGGTAAAAGTGACCGCCCCGTGGATGCCGAGTTTTTGGCGCGGTAGAACCAGGTGGCTGCCGCGATTCACCCGCATCATCTTTTCCGCACCAGGATCGTCCATCAGCCTGATCTGATCCGCCCAAACCCCAGTCGCATTGACCGTCACCCTGGCCCGCACGGCAAATCGCTGTCCGGTGCTTTTATCTACGACCTCAACGCCAGTGACCTGGCCCTTGTTTTTCAACAAGCCGCAAACCTCGACATGATTGGCGATGAGCGCGCCGTGCCGCTGGGCGGATTGGACCGTCGCCAGGGTGAGCCGTGCGTCGTCGGTCAGGCAGTCGTAATAACAGGCGGCGCCGGCCAGACCTCGCTGATCCAATGCTGGTTCCCTGGCAGCGACCTGCTGTGGCCCCAGGATGCGATGCCGGCTGACGTTTCGGAATAGGGCCAGGAGATCGTAGAGCCACATCCCCAGCCTGATTTTCAAGAGGCTGTTCTTCGAGCTATGGTAGACGGGGAAGGTAAAAGGTACGGGGTAAACCAGGCGAGGGGCTATCCGGCGTAACTTGTGGCGTTCGGCGCAGGCGCTGGCGACCAGGCCAAGTTGGAATTGCTCCAGGTACCTGAGCCCGCCGTGAACCAACCGGGCTGACTTGCTACTGGTGCCGCTGGCGAAATCGTCCTTCTCGGCCAAGGCGACCGACAGCCCTCGAAGAGCCTGTCCTGAGCCCTTTGTCCTTGGGCCAAAGGACCAAGGGCCCAGTCGAAGGGACGCTTCCCGGGCGATCCCGGCGCCCGTGATCCCCCCACCGATGACAAAGAGGTCAACGATTTCTCGTTTCATTCGCTCAATGTTCGCTCGCCTGACCGCTGGTGAGAACTCCATTGGACACCCCTCCCACATCATTGTGCGTATTGTCAGCTTGTTTTTTTCGCCTCTTGGCTCAAGGATTATACAACCTCTGAGCGGAGGGGTCAAACTGGGTGTGACAGCGCCAGCCTGGATGGAAGGCAGTTGACAACTGGGGCTGGTAGCGGTACAATTGCGCCAATATCAGAGTCTCAGATCCAATTTTGCACTGTACTGAGCGTACAGCACAGTGCTCGGCCTGGATCGCCAGACCTGTGGTGAGCCAGCCGAACCGTCCAGGCCAGATCCGGGGATTTGGCAATCCCCTTGGAGCGATTTTGGATCTACTGAGTCTACTCATAAGGAGGGTCAAAGCATGGACGTAACATTCGATACCCCGCTGATGAGACTGATGCGACAGCACCGATCTATCCGGCAATACAAGCCCGACGCGCTGCCGGACGGGATGCTGGAGGCCATCGTCAGCAGCGCGCAGATGGCGTCTACCTCGTCGTATCTGCAACTATACAGCGTGGTGGCCGTGGAAGACCCGGCCAAGAAGGACCGGCTGGCGGAACTGTGCGGCGACCAGGAACAGATCCGGCAGAGTCCCACGTTCCTGGTTTTCTGCGCCGACGTGCACCGGCTGAAGCGCGTCTGCGAGCGAGAAGGGACGCAGATCCAGGCCGGATACCTGGAAGCGTTCCTGGTGGCGGCGGTAGACGCGGCGCTGGTGGCCCAGAACGCCGCGCTGGCAGCCGAGTCGCTGGGGCTGGGGGTGGTGTACATTGGCAGCATCCGCAACAACACAGCGGAGGTCATCGCCGAGTTGGAACTGCCCGACCTGGTATTCCCCATCACCGGGATATGCCTGGGCTACCCGGCCGAAGACCCGGCCCGCAAACCGCGCCTGCCGCTGCCGGCCGTGCTGCACCGGGAACGCTATCGCACTGCAGAGATAGACGCTCACCTGGACACCTACGATAAAACCATCGTCGAGGCGGGCACCTTCCGCGACCAGGAGACGGGCGAGGTCTATGGCTGGACCTCGCGGGCGGCCCGGCGAATGTCCTACACCGATCCCAGGCGGCTGCGCGTTACCCTCAGTCTGGTGGCACAGGAGCAGGGGTTTGGGCTCCAGTAGCGCGAGATGGCATCTCGCGCCGCTTTGCCGGAAGAAGGGAAACGTGGTAGAATGGCGTAGGTGCACAGGGAGGTGACCATTCTCATACAGTTCAGGCAGTATGGCATAAGGTGAAACAATGAAACACGCTCTGGTCAACGGCCAACTAACTCCTGCCACCTCCGATGCCCCGGCGATGGCCACCTGTCCAAACTGCGGTGGCCATGTCAAGCTGCGCAAGCGGCGGGGGACGTATTTCTGGCGGCATGTAGAACTGCCCCGTGACGGTTGTCGTCCGCCGAATCCCGAATCGGTTGTGACGGGTGACGACCGCAAACGCTGGGCACGCCGGGTAGGGGACTTGATTGTTGAATTGCATCTTGACGCACCAGAGGGACACCATCTCAAGTTGCGCAGTCTGAGCGCAGAGGAAGCGGGTGGGTCGTCGGGTCTGGTGATTGGGTTGGGAGAGGTGCGGCCGCTGGCGGAGGCTCTGTTGGACGCGGCTGCTGAGGGCGAACGGCAGTGAAACTGCCTGCCCTGAGCCCTCGGTCCCTGGGCCTGAGGACCAGGGGCAGGGCCGAACTTGACTCGCTTCCGTTCCACAGTATAATTAGGTTAATTGACCTATAGGTCAGTTGACCTAATCTTTCGATAGGCTTGTTCTGAGCAAGGCCGAAGGGTCGAAGGGCTCAGGCCTGTACTGAGCAATGCCAAAGTGACAAACCTACGGGAGCTTTCACGATGCGCTATTTTTATCCCCAGGAGCAACAAGAACTTTTCACCAACCGTCAGATGGAGCTGGCAGAACTGGCTCATTATCGGGACACTCTACTGCATGGGCAGCCGGAGCACGTGGCCCTCTTTGGCCCCCGACGCATTGGTAAGACGTTGCTGCTCAAAGAGTTCCTGCGCCAGACGCTGGAGCAAAAGATAGCGGTGGCGCCTGCTTATATGGACTTTACCTTTCTGTGCAGTTCGCCCGAACAGTTTGCCGCAGGTTACGTCGGCCACATCTGCTATTGGCTCGTCACGCAGGGAGGGGAAACCCCAGAGCCGTATCTGACTCCAACAGAGTTGCCCAACCAACTTCTTCTAGCCGGCGAGCGAGACCTTTACGATACCATCCGACCGATTATGCGCCTGCTGGAGCGGGTGCAGGTTGACCGTCAGGCTCTTCTGCGTCAGGCTTTCCGCTTCCCGCAAACCGTGCGGGAACAGCGTGGTATTCCCCTTCTCCTGATCTTTGACGAGTTTCAGGAGATCCGGACCCTGGAGAATTTTCCCGGGGCCAGGAATGTTTTAGCCCTCTTCCGGGCTTCCCTCCAGTCTCAAGAGGGGCTTCTCTACCTGCTGGCCGGATCGGCCGCCACCGTATTGACCCGCATCCTCTCGGACCCGGCCGCACCGCTTTTTGCTCAGTTTGCCAAATTGTCTCTAGGATCCTTCTCCCGAGAAGAAACGACTCGGTTGGTGACCAAGCTTCTGCCCGAGGCAACGGATCCGCAGGTTGCCTACGTGATCCACCACCTGACCGGCGGCTATCCTTTCTACGTCCAGGCCCTTTGCCGCCGGACGGCCACGCGGGTGGACACCCTGGGGATGCCTCTCTCGCCGGAGACGGTCAAGGAGGCTTTCGTGGTAGAGACCCTTTCTACCAACGGCCGTATCTACGACTTTTGCCGCTACATCTACGATCTCTCCCTTCAGCAGGCCACAGGCTATGGCTCTCTCAAGGCGGTTCTGCAAGTCCTTGCCCTCGAGGAGGGGTTGACGGCCGCCGATGTAGGCCGCCAATTGCGAGTCACGCCGGCCACAGCCAGCGATTATCTGCGCTGGTTGCGGGAAGTGAACTTGGTGTCCTTTCGGGAAGGGCGCTACTACTTCCGGGATCCCGTTCTGCGCTACTGGGTTGCCTACGCCACCCAGGGCGTCGAAGTGAGTGCTCGGGCCAGCGGGGTGGATATCGCGGACCTGATCGCCAGACTCGATGCCAGATTCCAGGCGGCCGCTCGCGAGCTGGGGGTCTCCCAGGAGGCCTGGGCGCGTGAGCTTATGCGCCGCTTTGCCGGGCAAAAGGTGGAGGGCCGGCTGCTGGGTCTGCCGGAAGCGGTTATCCAACTGCCCCTGGTGGTCAACGCCGATACCTACCGTTCGCCCGACGGTCAGGTCGAACTGGATGCTGTGGCCCGGACAGCTACGGGAGACACCTGGGTTGTCGAGGTCAAATGGGGAGGACGGCAGGTGAGTCGTCGGGAGCTGGAGCGCCTGCAGGCCAGCGCCAAGTCCGCGCAACTACCGGCGCCTGTGACGCTGTGGTATATCTCCCGATCCGGCTTTAGCCAGGGAGCCAGGGACTATGCCCATGACCACGGCATCTTGCTCACAGGTCGCGCGGGGTTTGGGACACTGGAGAGGGCGGTAAACCGATGATAAAAACCTATCACCCTTGAGCCGTAATGTGCCAACCGGCTGCTGGTACCGTTGACATTGGATACCCTGGGCGAGAAGCGGCGATGTTTGGAGGCCATTTTGAGACTTGAGCCGGGCAACGCACAAGTACATGCTGCCTGGCTTTGGGTGCTACAGGAGCAACAGAGGCAACGAACAGCAAGTGATGACCATCTTTGCCGCTTGTGCTGTGAAGGCGAAGGGGTGTAAAGAATGCCTTATTGAATCTGGAGAGATATGCCCGGAGCGCGAAGAATCTTACAGCGCCGGGAAGGAAGTGCCAATTCGGCTTTGAGGCATTATCGTCGACGGGCAAAACCGTCTCAAACGAAAGGAAGAAACATGGAGTCTATAGAAACCTACCGCAAATTCCTCAGATCTGGCTTGTGGGATGAATGGGCGAACCTTGAAACCGATCAGAAAAGGCAGATGCCAACTCCTTCGCCTCAAAAGCTCTATCCTAAAGATGCGCATCTGGTTGATCTGGTCGCACCCAAAGACTTGACGGTTGGAAAAATGCCGCTGATCGAAGCGATCAACCGCCGGAAGAGTCGCAGGAAATTCACGGAAGAACCTTTGACCTTGGAGGAACTGTCCTTCCTGCTGTGGGCAACACAGGGGGTGCGTGAAGTCATGGGGGATGGCCCTGTTACCCGTCGGACCGTACCATCTGGCGGCTCGCGACATCCCTTTGAAACCTATTTGTTTGTAAACCGAGTGAGCGGGCTTGAGCCCGGGCTTTTCAGGTATCTGCCTTTGGGCCACAAGTTGTGCTTTTTGTATGCGGATGCAGAGTTGGCAAAAAAGGTAAACGACGCCTCTCGTGGGCAGGTCTTTGTGGGCAATAGTGCTGTTGCCTTTATCTGGACGGTCATTCCCTATCGAACGGAGTGGCGATACAGTATGATTTCCCATAAAATCATCGCAATGGATGCCGGCCATCTTTGTCAGAACCTCTATCTTGCCAGTGAAGCAATTGGAGCCGGAACGTGTGCCATCGGCGCGTACAATCAAGACAAGATGGACGCAATTCTGGGTGTGGACGGGAAGGACGAGTTTACTGTCTATGTCGCTCCAGTAGGCAAGATCAAGTGAGTTATCACTACAACGCACCAGTCCTGGACCTGGTACAGGGAGCGGGCGTGGTGGGTGCTGGCGTGGGTGGTCCAGGAGCAACAGAAAGAGGCAATCCGTGACAAGGCGGCACTTTAGCGAGGCCGACCTGCCCAGCGGCGAGGGAGAGAGCCGGGCGGTGCACCTGGCTTTCAT
>CAYVPU010000195.1:0-6479 GCA_964453885.1 uncultured Anaerolineae bacterium
CTGAAGCCAAGGCCATGGAGCCCACAATCGAGAGCGCATACCAGGCCATACGCGCCCTGGTACAAGAACTCGAGGAGAGCGATTCCTAGTCACTGTAGCTTGCAATTTCGCCTTGCCTGGTGTAGAATACCTACCCTAACAACCTACGTTCTCCGAGCCTGCTGACCTAACGGCCCACAGTCGGGCCCACGGCGGCTGGCCGTGGTGGTTGCGACAGGATGTGGCAGCCCAAAGGTGTCGGTGGAAACGCCAATGCCCCCCGTGTTTGGAAAGGAGAACGGCAAGCAATCGTGTTTTGCCGGGCTTTCTTTCCAACTGAGTGGAGACCCGGCATTTTGCTTTAATAAAGAGGAGAGAAATCGCTAAATGAGCAACACAACCGATATTCAAACTCAGATTCAAGCTCACCTGGATACGAATGGGCAATTGACCTGTCAAGCCGCGCACCACATCGCCAGTGAATTGGGTATAGATCCTCTGTTCGTCGGCGACCAGGTGACCTCGACCGGCATCCGTATCACCCACTGCCAACTGGGCTTTTTTGGCTATGCGGAAAAGAAGGGCATGGCGGGCTATAAAACCGTGCGAAAGCTAGATCGCGTGCCCGAAGCGGCAGCCGCCGCCGTGCGCCAGGCAGCCGGGGACGGCGAAATCTCTTGTGCCGCCCTGTGGGAGATCGGCCAGGCCCAGGGCATCTCCAGGTCGGACATGGGCAATATCGTCGAGACACTGGGCATCAAGACCCATCTCTGCCAGTTAGGATGCTTCTGAAGGATGTGACGGTACGAAACACGGAACACGCACTATGGAGGAAAGGCGAACTCATGGCCCAAATAAACGAGTCGGATTTGATCAAAGACGTGTACCTCGTCTCTCTCGATCCTTTTGAAGACGAGCGCGGCCGCTTTATGGAGACCTTTCGCAAAGAATGGTTTCCCTGGCGGACGTGGGACATCATCCAGGGCAACGTCTCGCACTCCCAGGCCGGCGTGCTGCGGGGGTTGCACTTTCACCGCCGGCAAGTGGACTATTGGTTCGTCCCCTCCGGCACCATCCGCGTGGGTCTATGCGACCTGCGGCGCAATTCACCAACCTATCGCGCCGTCCAGACACTGGACGTCGGCGATCAGAACCTTACAGGCGTCTACATCCCTATCGGTGTAGCCCATGGCTTTGTGGCCCTGACCGACGCCGTCCTCACCTACCTGATAGACAACTATTACGACGGCACCGACGAGCACGGCGTGGCCTGGGACGATCCGGACCTCAACCTGCCGTGGGGCATCGCCTCCCCCCGGCTCTCCCTCCGCGACACCCAAAACCCACGTCTCCGAGACATCCCTGCCGAGAACTTGCCACAGCGAATTGATCACCATGAACCTGTACCCTTTGACACCCTTTGAAAAAGCCCTGGACCTGATCCTGCAACACACGCCGCGCCTGGACGTGGAAGAGATGGTCTTTCACGAGGCCCTGGGGTGCGTGCTGGCAAAAGACGTACACGCCACAGAACCCATACCGCCGTTCCGAGCCTCAGCGATGGACGGTTTCGCGGTGATAGCCGGCGATCCCGCCGAATGGCGCCACATCGTCGGCGACCAGTGGGCGGGACCGGCCGAGGCGTTGACAGTGTCGCCGGGGCGAACTGCCCGCATCACCACCGGCGCGCCACTGCCGCCGGGGGCCGACGCCGTCGTACCCGTCGAAAACAGCCAGGAGACCAACGGCCGGGTGCGTTTCGACCGGGCGGTAAAACCGGGGGACAACGTGCGGCCCGTGGGCGAGGACATTGCCGCCGGGCAACTGGCTCTTCCAGCCGAGACGGTCATCGGCCCGGCAGAGATCGGCCTGTTGGCCAGCATGAACCACCTGCGGGTGACGGTCTACCGCCGCCCGGTCGTGGCTGTCCTCTCTACCGGCAACGAGATCATCGAGCCCGGCGCGCCGATCGTGTCCGGTCAGATTCGCGATAGCAATCGCTACACGATTATGTCGTCTGTCGTGCAGGCTGGGGGCATCCCCCTCTCACTGGGCATCGTGCCCGACGAGGAGGCTGCCCTGTGCGCTGCCTTTCGCCAGGGCCTGGAGCAGGCCGACGTGTTCATCAGTTCCGGCGGTGTCTCTATGGGCGAGCGGGACCTGTCACGGATCTTGATCGAGGAGTGGGGCACGGTGTACTTTGGCCAGGTGAAGCAAAAGCCAGGGCGGCCCACAGTCTTTGCCACAGTAGATCGCCCCGAGTTCCCCTCGCGACGACTGATCTTTGGACTGCCGGGCTTTCCGGTGGCCTCGCTGGTGAGCTTTGAGAATCTGGTGCGGCCGGCGCTGCGCCAGATGGCCGGACACACCTGCCTCCTTCGCCCGACCATCGAGGCCCGCCTGACCCATTCCATCCGCCGCAAAGGGAGCCGCGTCGAGTTTCAACGGGCGCGCATCGAGTGGCGCGACGGTGAGTGGCACGCCACTGCCACTGGACAGCAAACATCGGGGCGGCTCCTCTCGCTGGCCAGGGCAAACGCTCTCCTGCGCCTGCCCATCGGCGCCAAACAACTGGAGCCAGGCGACACGGTGCTGGCCATCCGGATCGATCAACCGGAACAATGACGAATGATAAATGGACAAATGATAAAATGCTATTTTGCGGGTTTTATCATTTGCTGATTTGTCATTTGACATTCTAGAGAGGATTTTCCTTGCCCTACCTGGATAGCTTTGCTCGCCCCATCAACTATCTGCGCATCTCTGTCACCGACCGTTGCAACTTGCGCTGCGTGTACTGTATGCCACCCCAAGGGATCCCACTGCGCTCGCACGACGAGATTCTGACTTTTGAAGAGATTGTCCAACTGGTAGAGGCGGCAGCGGCCATCGGCATCGCCAAAATCCGACTCACCGGCGGCGAACCGCTGGCCCGCCTGGGCCTGCCCGACCTGGTGCAGATGATTGCCGCCGTGCCCGGGATTGACGACATCTCAATGACCACCAACGGCACGCTGCTGGCCCGCTACGCCGGCGCGCTGGCCACCGCCGGGCTGAACCGCGTGAATCTCAGCCTGGACACGCTGCGCCCGGAGCGGTTTCGCCAGATCACGCGGCGTGGCACGCTGGCCGACGTGTGGGACGGCATCGAGGCGGCGCAGCGCGCGGGCCTGAGGCCCATAAAACTGAACAACGTCGTCATCCGGGGCATGAACGAGGATGAAGTGACGGACTTTTGCCAAATGACTCAAAAGTCATCGTGGCACGTGCGCTTTATCGAGGTCATGCCATTGGGCGACAACGCCGCCTGGGCAGGCGACGGCTACGTGCCCATGACCGAGGTGCGCGCCCGTATTGAGGCTGCTTTTGGGCCCCTGGAGCCCGTCGGCGGGCCACCTGGCAACGGCCCGGCGCGCTACTACCGCATCCACGGCGCGGTGGGCACGCTCGGCTTCATCACGCCGGTCAGCGAGCACTTTTGCTTCTCCTGTAACCGCCTGCGTCTCACCGCCGACGGCATGCTGCGACCCTGTCTCCTCTCCGACGCCGAGATTGACCTGCGGACGCCGCTCCGCGCCGGGGCTGCCAAGGAGGAACTGGCCAGCTTGCTGCTCTCGGGCATCATGGACAAGCCAGAGAGGCACCACCTGGCGCAAGGAAAAGTGCCATCGGAGCGAGTGATGGCAGAGATTGGGGGCTAGAATGATACGTGGGACGGTCAAGTTGTTCGCCTCGCTGCGCGAGGCAGCGGGGCGCTCGGAAATGGAATGGGAACTGGTAGACGGAGCAACAGTGGAGACGCTGGTGACGCACCTGCGGAAAACGACGCCCGGACTGGACAAGTGGGCCGCTCGCTTTTGGCTCGCCGTCAACCGACGTTACGCCTCGCCAGAGACGACGTTACAAGACGGCGACGAGGTGGCCCTGTTCCCACCGGTAAGTGGAGGATAGCATGAGCGACAAGCTCTTTGAAATAACGACAGAACCGATTTCGGTAGACGAGGTAAGCCGCCGGGTGAACAATCCAGCAGTCGGCGCGGTCGTCAGCTTTGCCGGCATCGTGCGCGGCACCAACGCCGGCCGCCAGGTGCGTTACCTGGAGTACGAAACCTATCCAGAAATGGCCGAACCGATGCTGGCCCAGATCGCCACAGAGATAAAGGCGCGCTGGCCCGTAGAAAAAGTAGCCATCATCCATCGCGTGGGCCGGCAGGAGATCGGCGACACGAGCGTGGTCATCGCTGTGGCTTCAGGGCATCGGCAGGGTGCGTTCGAAGCCGGTCGCTACGCCATTGACCGCATCAAAGAGATCGTGCCGGTTTGGAAAAAGGAATACTTTGAGGACGGCGATATCTGGATCGAGGGGCCAAAGAAATCACCACCAGTTTGACACCGCGTCCATATTGGGGCATAATGCACTGGCTACAGTCAGAACCAAAGCGATCCTAAAGAGCGCAGCCATAACCCATACGAAAGGATCAAAGATGACCCCGACTTTAAAGACGGTTCCCGATATTGTGGTTGGCCGTCTGCCCCTTTACCTGAGAGCCCTCACCTACCTGGCTGAGGAAGGTCGGGAGGCCACCTCTTCCCAGGAGCTAGGCGACCGGTTGGGAATCAGTTCAGCGCAAATTCGCAAAGACCTATCTCACTTTGGCGAGTTCGGTAAACAGGGAACCGGTTACAACATTCAATTCTTGCGCCAACAGTTGCTACGGATTCTTAACCTGGAAGAAGAATGGGAAGTCGCCCTGGTAGGCGCCGGCGACCTGGGTCATGCCCTGGTACATTATGGAGGTTTTGCCAACAAAGGCCTCCGCATTGCAGTTGTGTTCGACCGGAATCCACACAAGATTGGCAAGAAACTGGGCGAGTTCGAGATATTCGACGCGGAAGCCATGCCGACGCTCATCGAGGACAGAGGCATTAAAGTGGCCATCATCGCTGTGCCAGCCGCCGATGCTCAGAGTGTGGCCGACACCTTGATTGAGTCAGGTGTGCGGGCCATTCTAAGCTATGCGCCCATCACTCTGAGTGCCCCGCCGTTTGTTCAGGTACAGTACATTGACCCAGTTATCCACTTTCAACGCATGACGTTTTACCTGACTTGACCTGTCAGGAACAGAGGGCGCGGGGAGTCCCTTTCCCGTGCCCTCTGTGTTGCATTAACAGCGATCGACTTGGCCCGCCTGAGAAGCAGCCACGGCCTGTTTCCGCACATGGCGTCAAGCTGAGCGTTCGACAAAGCTTTCGTCCCGCTTTCGCTGGACGGTTACCATTTTCGGGTAGGACTCAGACTTCCGGCAAGCTGCGCCGCATGATGTGCAGGTTCTCCAACGCGCGCCCGGCACCGACGGCCGTGCAGGCCATGGGGTTCTCGGCCAAGTAGCAGGGCACACCGGTCTCCCGCGTCAACAAACGATCCATCCCCCGCAGCAACGCACCGCCCCCCACCAGGGCCATGCCCCGGTCAATGATGTCGGCCGAAAGTTCCGGCGGCGTCTTTTCCAGCACCGAGCGCACCACAGCCACGATGCTGGACAACGGTTCAGCGATGGCCTCAGTCACTTCTCCGGAGGTGAGGGTGATGGTGCGTGGCAGGCCAGCCACCTGATCGCGGCCTTGCACCTCCATGCTCATCTCCTCCTCCAGTGGGAGAGCACTGCCAATGCGGAACTTGATCTCTTCGGCGGTCGGACTGCCGATCATCAAGTTGTATTTCTTGCGAACGTAGGAAACAATGGCCTCGTCAATCCTGACACCGCCAACCCGCACCGACGAGGAGACGACAATGTCGTTCATTGAGACCACAGCCGCCTCGCTGGTGCCACCGCCAACGTTTACGACCATGTTGCCCGTGGGGGTGCCGATGGGCATGTCAGCCCCCAACGCCGCAGCCAACGGCTCCCAGATAAGGTGTGCCTCGCGTGCACCAACCTGCAAAGCAGCCTCGTGTACCGCGCGCCGTTCCACGCTGGTGACGCCAACAGGCACACTGATCATGACCCTGTGTCCAGGAAAGCGCCGCCGCCCGGCGGCTCGCTCGATAAAGTAGCGCAGCATAGCTTCAGTCACCACATAGTCGGCAATGACCCCATCGCGCATGGGACGCATGACCTCAATGTTCTCCGAGGTGCGCTCCAGCATCTCTCTAGCGTCGTTGCCCACGGCGACGATGCGATTATCGCGCAATGAAATCGCCACCACCGAAGGCTCTTGCAGAACTATCCCCTTGCCCTTGATATATATCAGAACATTGACCGTTCCCAGGTCCACACCAATTAACTTGCCAAACATCCAGCCTCCCCAAGCATCAATCTCAGTAGATCCAAAATCGCTCCAAGGGTATTGCCAAATCCCCGGTTCTGGCCTGGATCTGGCGATCCAGGCCGAGCAAAATTGTATCTACTGAATCTCGTGAAAAAAGGGGACCACCAGACCTGCACGTGGTCCCCCAGGGATCGGCAAATGCACTCCAGCCCAGTCCCTAGTCCCTCGTC
>CAYVPU010000196.1:0-3095 GCA_964453885.1 uncultured Anaerolineae bacterium
GGCCAAAGTCCAGAAACTCGGCACTGGCACCAACCTCCCCACCGCCGACGAGGTGAGGGCTATTCTGCGGCGATTCGATGTGGACCTGGCGTTCTGATAGAATGTCCCCTTTCACCCGTGTTTCCAGGGAGTCTTTAAGGGATAGTTGCGATACAGCAAGCCGCCGATTTCGCTCCACAACTTCTTTTCGCTCTCCAGGTCGGGGGGTAGATCAAGGTGAAGGGACTTGAGTGCGTCCCAGCGGTAGAGGTCAAAGGCGGTCTTGAGCAGTTCGCCGTAGGAAAGGGCGCTCTGGGCGGCGTTGAGGTAAGCCATGCGGGCAATCCCTATACTGACCAGGAAGACGATGGGCGCAACCACCCATTTATACACGGCTAGAGAGGCGTCGGGCACAGCGAGCAAGATGCCACTCCAGGCGACGCCGAAAACGAGGGCCAGGGTGGTCAGTACCAGCATCAGGTCCATGTTCATCTTGGCTTCGCCCAGACGCCCAGCGAACTTTTCCGGGAGATTCTCTCGCAGGCGGGGCCAGATGACGGCCGCGTCCAGGTTGTAGCGCAGGAAAGAATAAGTCTCGGCGGCGCACGAGTGGTTGCCCAACTGTGTGGGCATCACCCAACTGAGCCGGGCCGGAAAGGCCACCGACCACTCCTGGTAGACCGCCAACCGCTCCTGTTCCAATTGGCCAATGAGGCTGTTGAGGAATTCGTAAGGCGCGCGAAAGACCAGGTCAGCTTTGCTGCCGGGGCCAAGTTCGGCCTTGTGTTGATCCAGTTCATCCTCCGAGAGGGCCAGGATGCGCCCCTGGAGGGAACCCAACTTGTCCTCTATCTCTTTCCACTTTTCGTCGTCCAGGTAATCCTCGGCCGTCCAATCGCGCACCTGGTCGTAGAGTGCCGCCGCTTCCTGGGCCATGGCTGGCACGTCCACCCGTGTGCCGTAGGGCAGGGGCGGCGCGTCCCGGTCGAGGAGTTGCTCAAAGGCTTCCTGGCGCCCTTTCAGGGCACGTAGTTGCTCGCCCAGGGCCTCGTCCTGATCGCGGAGCTTTTTCCAGGTCTCCTCGTTGCGTTTCCGCATGGCCTGGGGGATGGCCTTGAGAAAGCTCCAACGACCCTCGTAGAACCTGGTTAATTGGCCCATAAAGATGTGCAGGACGTAGGCGGTAAAGAGGACCCAGATGAGAAATGCCGCCATGAGGAAGCCCTGCACTTGCCCGTCTAGTGGCCCCCACCACTCAAGAACGTCGTCCAATCCTACTGAGAGCACGCCCAACGCCAGGTTGAGCATCCAGAAAAAGAGACTGGGGAAAAAGACGGACATGAGGAACGATTTGCCAAAGTAGCCGGTGATCTCTTTGAGGACGGTGCTGAACATGGAGCCTCTCCTCTCGCGTTATGCTATGAGCCGTGTACGGCCGTGGGCTGCTTGTTCTCCACACAGGGGAGGTTTATCTACTGACGCGGCCGCGGTTTCGAAGGAGCATCGGGGATAGCGCCGGCAGCGGAAAATGGCGCTAGCAACGGTGACAGGCTGGCCCGCTCGTACTATCTGTCCCTTAGTTTTCAACCTGGGGACGATTTGTTCGTTAAAGTAATCATCAAGCGCACTGTAAGGCAAGATGCCCACCACTTTGGTGTCGCGCATTACGACCAGGCCCTTGGGCTGTGGCTCTAGCTGGGACATCATGCCGAAAAAGACCATCGCCTGACCTATCGCCACGTTTTCATCAACCAAGAGCGCCTCAGGTAAGCGGCTTGCCAGGTCCCCCACACTGGGCCAGTCGAGACTGCGGGGCATTTTACGTTTCATCTCACCAGCAGTGATGAGGTACAATGGCACATCCTCATCGTCCAATACCACCACAAATCGCTCCGGCTGCTCGGAGATTTTCGGAAAAACCTCCTCCATGCTGTCTGCCAGGTGAGCAATTAGAACATCGGTAACCATCAGCTCTTTCAGCGTTTGCTTACTCATGTCAGGTTCCCCCTCGTAAATGCGAACTGTAACATATCATCATTTGTTCTCTAGCGCCGCCAGCCCTGGCAACACCTTGCCTTCCAGCATCTCCAACGAGGCGCCGCCACCGGTGCTGATGTGGGTCATTTTGTCGGTCAGGCCAGCCTGCCGGACGGCCGCTGCCGAGTCGCCACCTCCGATGACCGTGGTGGCCTCGAGTCCGGCCAGAACCCGGGCCAGTGCCGCCGTCCCCGTGGCAAATTTGGGAAACTCAAAGACACCCATGGGACCGTTCCAGACGACGGTTTTGGCTCCGGCCAGTGCCTCTGTGAAACGCGCCACCGTCTCTGCTCCGATGTCCAGGATGCGCCAGCCAGCCGGCACGTGCTCCACGTCCACGGTCATAGAGGCGGCATCGTTGGCAAACTCGTTGGCGATGACAGCGTCTACCGGCAACAACAGCTTGTCGCCGGCCTGGGCGAGCAGTTCTCGTGCAGTGTCCAGCCCGTCGTCCTCTACCAGCGAGTCGCCCACCTCCAGCCCTTGTGCCTTGAGAAAGGTGTTGGCCATCCCTCCGCCGACGAGCAGACGGGCCACCCTGTCCAGCAGGTTCTCAATGACGCCGATCTTGTCCGAAATCTTGGCCCCTCCCAGAATGGCGATGAAGGGCCGCTCTGGGTTTTCCAGCGCCTTGCCCAGGAATTCGATCTCTTTCTCCATGAGAAAGCCGGCCACGGCGGGTAGATGGTCGGCTATGCCAGCGGTGGATGCATGGGCGCGGTGGGCTGTTCCAAAGGCGTCGTTGACGTACACCTCGGCCAGGGAAGCCAGTTCCTTGGCAAAGGACGGGGCGTTCTTTCTTTCCTGTGGGTGAAAGCGGAGGTTCTCCAGCAGCATCACCTCGCCTTCGGCCAGGCTCTCAGCGGCGGCGCGTACCTCTGGGCCGATACAGTCGCATTTGACTTTCACTGGTTGGCCCAGCAGTGCCGACAGCCGCTCACCCACCGGGGCCATACAAAGTTCCTCTTTTACCTGTCCCTTGGGCCGCCCCAGGTGCGACATGAGGATGACGCGTGCCCCGGTGTCCAGCAGGTATCGAATCGTGGGCAGCGCCGCTCTAATGCGGGTGTCGTCGGCCA
>CAYVPU010000196.1:3195-6479 GCA_964453885.1 uncultured Anaerolineae bacterium
TGTCGTCGGCCAGCGGCACATTAAAATCCACCCGCACGATGACCCGCTTGCCGGTGATCTCGATGTCCCTAATCGTCTTTTTGTTCATAAGAACCATCTCTGTGGCCATTCGCTGGAATCTCGTTTCTTGCCAGAGAGGGCAAAGGAAAGTTGTTGATTTCCCTTTGCCCCCTTGCAAACTTACTACATCCCCTTGTCTGCCATGTATTTGATCAGATCCGCCACGCGGACCGAATAGGCCCACTCGTTGTCGTACCAGGCGATGACCTTGACCATGTTGCCGCCCAGGGCCATTGTCGAGAGGCCGTCCACGATGGAAGATCGAGGATCGCCTTTGTAGTCCATTGAGACCAGTGGCTCCTCAGAGTAACCCAGGATGCCTTCGAGTTCACCCTCGGCGGCGGCAGCAAAGGCCGCGCGCAGCGATTCGGTGGTGACTTTTCTCTCGACCTCGGCCACAAAGTCCACGATCGAGACCGTCGGCGTGGGCACGCGCATGGACATGCCGTCGAACTTGCCTTTCAGATCGGGGATGACCAAAGCCAGGGCCTTGGCGGCGCCGGTGGTGGTGGGAATGATGTTCATCGCCGCTGCCCGCGCCCGGCGCATGTCCCTGTGTGCCAGGTCCAGGATGCGCTGGTCGGTGGTGTAGGAGTGGATGGTGGTCATCAGACCCTTGACGATGCCGAACTTTTCGTGGACGACCTTGGCTGCCGGAGCCAGGCAATTGGTGGTGCAGGAAGCGTTGGAGATGATGTGGTGATTGGCAGGATCGTATTTTTCCTCGTTGACGCCCAGCACGATGGTAATGTCCTCGCCTTTGGCCGGAGCGCTGATGATGACCTTGTGGGCCCCCGCCTGCAGGTGTAGGGCTGCCTTGTCGCGCTGGCGAAAGACGCCGGTGGATTCGAGGACGATCTGCACGCCCAGTTCGCCCCACGGCAGTTGTGCCGGGTCGCGCTGGGCAAAGACCTTGACCTCCCGGCCGTTGACGACCAGGTTGCCGTCTTTTACCTCGACGGTGCCGGGGAACTTGCCATAGTTAGAGTCGTAGCGCAGCAGGTGCGCGTTCGTCTCCGCGTCAAAGAGGTCATTGACGGCGACCACTTTGATGTCGTCTGGGTAATCATCCAGGATGGCCTTGAGCACCTGGCGTCCGATCCGTCCGAAACCGTTGATACCTACTTTGACAGTCATGAGTTTTTCCTCCTGATTGGTGTGGCTTATCGCCTATTGTTTATCGCTCATCAATGCGGGTCTTCACTACGACGGTTGATCTTGGATTTGGACAGTTTGATGTCGTCACTCACGTTTCCCAACCGATTTTTCGTTCTCGTCCATCAATAACGGCGAAGGCCCAAACTCGATCTCGCCTTCTGTGGGTAGACGGTGTAAGAGGTCCAGTTGGACCAGTTTTTCGAGGATGGGCAGAACCTCGTTGAACTCTCTCATCTGTAGCCGTTTCAGATCGTCAAGTGAGACCGTTTCGTCAGAAATCGCCCCTCGCTCTAGAACCAGTTCGAGCACGTAATAGTCTTCAGGCGTCAAGTGTTGGCTGCGAAGCTGACTGTCGGCGTACTCAAAACCCTGGCGCAAAATGTCGGATGTGATGCGCTCAGCACGCTGCAAAGCTGACCAGGTCAACACATAATTGGCTAAACGGTTCAGGTAGCGGGGAACGCCTTCGGATCGCTGACATAGCTCCCCTGCCGTGCGCGGCGTGAAAGGCTTGACAGCCTGCGGATCGTCATGGTCTCGTCTGTCCCGTTCAGGACGGGCACTATTGAGGTAGTTGACCAGCATCCGATAGATGGTGTCAATGTCCAGTTCCTTTAGTTCGATAGCAACATCTATCAGACCCAGTTCACGTGTCAGAATGTCACGGGTCAGACCCGCGGGATGGCTGGTCAGGATAAATGAGGCGGCTCCCTTCAACATACCTTGAGCGCCGCGCAACATCTGGCGCACGCGGCTAGGATCTTGCTTATCCAGGTCATCTATGGCAATGACGACTCGCCTGTATTGCTCGAACGCCCGCTCCAGCAGATCCTCAAAGCTGAGGGTGGGAAATTGAGGTGGGCTGATCGGCACTGTCTCTTCGCTGGTCTTGATAAACTTGGCATCCACCTCGGTGCGCTTTTCCACTGGCCTGCGCCGGGGTCGCAAGCCCATCTGCTGAAGCACATGCTGGGCCCATTCATCGTCTTCCATCTCGCGGGCCAGGGCGACCAGGGCAAACGTGGCCAGGTCTTGGGCTTCGCGGGGCAGGCTGACGTAAGTGACCAGCGTGTCCTTGGATTTGCGTTTGAGGATATCCAGCAGTTCAAGGATAAAGGCTGTTTTACCGATGCCGTACCAGCCATAGACCAGCACACGGCGGCGCTCGCGGCTCCGAAAGGTCGTGATCGCGGTTTCAAGCTCCTGACGGCGGCCGGTAAAGACCTCCCGGAGATGTGCTGCCTGCCGCAGCGAGGTCGGCGCACTCTCAGTAAAGGGGATCTCGGTGATGCCCCAATGGTCGAAAACCTGGTCAAGATCATCCCAGAGTTGATCCGCTTCGCTCATACGGCTTGCCTTTCTTGAATGTGGGCGGCCAGGCCCAAGACATCTTGGAGTTCATTGATGCGCTGCGTATCACCCAGTTCAGCATAGAGTTTCTCCGCCTGCTCCAATTCCTGGGTAGCTCTGTCTAACATGCCAATCTGGATGGCCGAGCGACCAAGACCGGCTTTGCAGGCCGCAATGCCGTGCTGGTTGTCTGTGTGTTCGTACAGGCGCAAGGCATCGCGGTAGCGGATGCGTGCCTGTTCGACGTCACCCATCAGGTGACGGGTAAAGCCTATCTGGTAGATCACGTTGGCCAGGGCGTCCAGGTCATCGCTTTTCCGGCGGATGGTCAGGCTCTGTTCCAACAACTGGAGACCGTCGTACCAGCGGCCCTGGTGGACGTATTGTTGGCCGAGGTTGTAGGCAGCGTCGGCTAGAGCGAGGCCCAGTTTGTCTGCCTCTTGCGTCAGGCCAATGATGATGTAGATGTCGCGGCTACGGGTAAATAATGCCAATGCCTCGGCCAGGTCCCTAGCGGCAAGCGCGATAGAGCCCATGTTGTGCAGCGTCGTCGCCAAGCCGGCCCTATCGCCCAGTTCCTCGGCCAAGGCCACGCTCTTTTCGTACCACCCCAGCGCCGCCCCGTAGTCGCCCCGCGCCTTGTGGATGAGGCCGATGTTGTTGTAGCTCGCCGCCAGGCCCGCCTTGTCCCCCAGTTCTTCTTGGAGTGCCACACT
>CAYVPU010000197.1:0-6416 GCA_964453885.1 uncultured Anaerolineae bacterium
CCTTTGATTTTTGATTCAACCTGTGGTATGATAGGCGCACAAACCAGACTTCTGACCCGCCAAAAGATTACCCTGGATGGAGAAATGCGCGATAGCGGGCCGCCTTTGGCCAAGACGACATCCGCACCGGCGCGCTGGACGCGACGCTGACCGTGACGTAATCGCAAGTTTCCCTTATGTGGGCCATACATCGGGGGTCGCCCGGTTGCGAGAAAAGCCTGCCCTGAGCCCTTCGACATGGCTCAGGATAAACGTAGCCGAAGGGACACACGCCGGTAAATGTGGGGAATTGACCCCATCGCGACAACGGGGATGGGATGGTAGCCCCTCTCCCTTACCCACTGGCCCAGTGGCTACAAGAGCAGGCATTGGCCTGTCATGTTCACTAAGAATAGCCAAAAAACTGTCCAATCTCAGGGGTACACTTCAAGGAGTTAATCGATGCTTTGGAGGTTCTCCAGGTCAAAAGGTTTCTGGATACTACTCATAATCGTTGTTCTTTTGGTCGGCGTCGTGCCTGTACCGGTTGTCCGGGCGCAGGGTGTTGCCCTCGATATTTCGGTGAGCGGCTCTAACCGATACGGCCTGTACGAAATCAGCGGCAAGGTTGTGGCCAGCGATCTTTATCCGGACGGCCAAAGGATCTATGGCAACGTCCTCTATGTCAATGTGGTCTGGGTAAACTCGGATGGAGAAAAACTACGGGGCTGCTTGCAGGGCTGTCCCCTCCTAACAAAGTTCCTTCCTCCGGAGGAGGGTGGTACCCAACACATTCCCCTCGACCACGCTTTTTACCTCCATATGGACACCCAGCGGGCGTATATTGAGGCCTGCGTAACACAATCCTACGACGAGGATGGTTTGCCAAAAGACAGAACCACTTGTACCTCGTCGGGAGATCTGCCGTTTTCTCCGATATCTCGCCCGACAGATCCCCCGCTTGTAGAGACCCCAAGCGACCAGGGGGTGGAGATTCGCATCCTCGTTGAATCTGCGGGGCACGAATCCTTCCAGACAAGCCTGTACACAAAGGACTATGAACCTTCTAGTATCACAATCTATGGGTATGTCACCGATCCAGAGGGAAACCCCATCCCTGGTGCGACGGTGACGCTGATCGATTTGTACGAGAGCGCAACCACCGATCAGGACGGCTGGTACGAGCTTGACGTGGAGACGATAGGCACAAAGCCCTATCAAGAGTCATTGGATTGGACCCTGGCTCAAGTCATGCCGACTGCACCGATTCCCACGGATACAGAGATGCCGCCTACAACTATACCCACTCCGATCCCCGGTGATCTGAGTATCGAGGATGCGGTTGTTTTGCTCCAGGCGGTAGAAGGCGGAAAGCTCGTGTCTGGCCGGGAAATTGCCCTAACCGTATTTCCCTATTGGAAAGAGCACTACCCAATGGAGATAGGGGACTATCAGATCCAGGTTACCGTGAACGTGGATGGAAAGTGGAGCGACCAAAAGACGAGCGGCATTGGTCAACAATACGACTTTGTCATCCCCGGACACCTTTCCACCCTCGGTGTGACCGCGAATCATCAGATCCTGGTCGAAGCAAGCGTGGTCGGGGCGGATGTCGCCGACCCCGATCTCACTAACAACCGCTACGACAAACCCTTTACGACCTATCGATCTCTGCCCATGCGGCTGCTCTTTGTCCGCATCCTGAACGTGGGAGTTACCCCCCTCTCGCCGAGAGAGCTAAGTACCTTTGCCGGCAAATCGCTTGCCTTTCTACGCCAGGTCTACCCGGTCCCCCAGGTCGTCCGGGTGAATGGCAGCTATGCGGTTTGGCCGGCCACGGAGACACTCCCTTTCTTTATCGACAAGCTGCCCCTGATCGATGAGCTGGTCCATTATGGCTATGTCAGCGTTGCTGTCGCCAGGACGCTGCGCCAGCACAACAACAATCGCTGTCTGGACTATTCAGGGGGGCGAATCAGGCCCATCATCCCCTGCAACGTACCGAAAGCAGACCTGGCGGTTGCTGTTTTCCGTGGGCAGCACTATGGCGATAAACAGGGCTGGTTATATGGCCGGGGCTCACAGACCTTTGGAAAATGGACGGGCGACCCGGCCAAGCGCCTCGCCGGCTGGCTGGTAGCAGGGGGAGAGGACATCCACCGGGCAACCACCACCACCTCGGACAACCACTGGAACACCGCCCACGAAATTGGGCACCACTTTGACCTGGAGGATGAATACAATGGGCGCAACTATGGCATAGAGTTGGAACACGTTCACATCTGGCAAGATGGCAAGATCATCCAGATTGGCCCCAAGTACCGTGAGGAAAACAATATCATCCGCTACATCAATTTTATGGGCGAGGCTGGGGTTGAATACAACCTGGGTAATCGTACCTGGGTAAACGCCGCTTCGTGGAATAGAATCCTGGACGAGATCAATCGAACCGGTATCATCCAGGCGACACCTGACGTCGTTGCCAGCCTCAGGCCAATGGCAAACATTCCAAGAGATGAACCGGTGGATGTGCTCGGCCCGGCCCTGCTCGTAATGGGGACGGTTGACAGCCAGGGACAGGGGATGATCCACACCATTGACCACCTGCACCGCTACGAGGTCTGGCCGGCCGTGGAGGGGGAATGGCGACTGGAAGCACTGGATGAGGCCGGGAACCTGCTGGGTGATTTGCCGTTTGATACCCATCCGCTGGACCTCGAATATGTACCCTTTCTGGCGACATTGCCGGTCGGTGACGCCGGGCAAGTGGCGCAGGTTCGCTTGAGCAAGGCCGGTACCGTGCATGACACGATCATCCGCTCGCCCTCATCCCCAACGGCGTCGTTTCACGTCTTGCCCGATTTTAGCGGCGATACCCTGGAGATCGTCTGGAGCAGCGACGATGTCGATGGCGATGCCCTGCGCTCGTCCGTCTTTTACAGCGTCGATGGCGGACTGACCTGGCACGTCCTGGCACTGGATTTAACAGAGACACATTTTGAGATCGACCCGCAGGAGCTGCCTGGGAGAGAGGCCCAGTTCCGGGTTGTGGTGAGCGATGGGTTGAACGAGAGCTCTATCCTGACGCCTCCCGTCGCCGTTCCCAATCGCCCTCCGAGTGTCGACATCCAGCTCCCCTGGGGTGACACCTTTGCCGCGGACGAGCCGGTTCTGCTCGACGGCTACGGCTACGACCTGGAGGATGGCGAGATTCCCCCGGAGCGGCTCCAGTGGTTGGATGCGGCCGGTCAATCGCTGGGCCAGGGGACGCAGTTGCGGCTTGAGGGCCTGTCCAGCGGTGAGCATCGCCTCGTGCTCCAGGCGCAGGACGCGGCCGGTCAGGCGGCCCAGGCCGAGGTAACGATCACCGTCCAGGGGGAGTTGCCTTTTGGGGAGGATGGGGAGGATGGGGAGGATCTTGTGCTATGCGGTAGTGGGATCCTGGCTGCCCTGGCGGCGACGCTTGGCCTGGTGGGCGTGATTGTGGGTTTGGCCCGCAGGCGACTAGAGCCGGCCCTGGCCTCGCTGGCTGCACAGGGGGAGACCATACGGCAGCGGCTTCAGGCCGGCCAACTGCAGCCATCGCAGGTGGTGCCGCTGCAAGGGCAGGACCGCCGGGGCCGGCAGTGGAGCCTGGAGCCGATCAACGGGGCCTGGTACCGCTGGACGGGCAAGGCATGGCAGCCGGTCCGTCCTCCTCGTGGGGAAAGGCGCTGGGGCTGCTTTGTCGGTGGGCTTTTGGCCCTGGTTGTGGGCGGGCTTTTGGCCCTGGTTGTGGGCGGGGCGGCGCTGTTGATGTGACTGTCTTTCCTGGCGGGTTAAGCCAAGACCCGAGTGCTTGAGAATTTACTGCCTTTTGCATCTCTCTGCTGAACTGCCACTTTTGCCCATCCGGTGCCCTGATGGTATAATTGACCCTTAATCTGGACTCATCAGGGGGTGACATGGAACCAATCGGTTTCAATGCCTATATGGCCCAGGTGCGAGAGCTGGTTGACGCCAAAGGCTTCTCGTCTGACGAGAGACAAATCTGGCAGATGCTGGCGCTGATTCACACCGAGATTTCAGAAGCGACAGACGCCTACAAAAAGGGCCGCAGTTATGACGAGGTCGGCACCGAGTTGGCCGATGCCGTCATCCGCATTCTGCACCTCTGCTCGGCGTTGGGCGTGGATATTGAGGCGCTCTACCAGGCCAAGATGGCCAATAACTGGCAGCGCCCATACCGGTATAACCTCGTGCGGGGAGAGTAGGTGGGGTGTGAGCCGCGAGCGACTCTATCGCACCGAAGCGATCATTCTCAGGCGAAGCGACTTTGGCGAGGCCGACCGGCTGCTGACCTTCTTTACACCCCACCGAGGCAAGCTGCGGGCGGTGGCCAAGGGCGCTCGCAAACCAACCAGTCGCAAGTCTGGTCACCTGGAGCTTTTTTGCCACACCCGCCTGCTGCTGGCGCGGGGTCGCAGCCTGGACATTGTCACCCAGGCCGAGACAGTGGAGCCGTTCCTGCTGCTGCGGGAAGACCTGCTTCGCACCACCTACGCTTACTATGCCGCCGAGTTGGTGGATCGCTTCCTCGGCGACGAGGATGAGAACCGCCCGGTGTTTGACTTGTTACTGTCGGTCTTTGGTTGGCTGGGCCAGGCGGATGACCTGGCGTTGGCCGCACGCTTTTTCGAGTTGCGCCTGCTGGCGTTGGTGGGCTACCAGCCGCAGTTCTTTCAGTGTGTGAGCTGCCAGACTCAGATCGAGCCGGCGATCAACTTTTTTCATCCCGGTTTGGGAGGCGTGCTCTGTCCCCGCTGCGGCGAGGGTCGATCTAAAGCCTCACCGTTGTCGCTCAACGCCCTCAAGGTGCTGCGCTTTTTGCAGACGCGCGATTACGACACCATCCGGCAGCTGCGCGTCCGCCCGTTGCTGCACGCCGAATTGGAAGCGATCATGCTGCACTACATCACCTATACCCTGGAGCGTGACCTCAAGTCGGTGGATTTTTTGCGTCACCTGCGCCGTCAGATGAAAGCGGCAAGGGAAAAGTGAGAAAGGGGAGTCAATATGCCAGAGTTGCTTAAAAGAGCGTTCGTTGAGGTCTCTCAACTTCCTCGGCGGGAACAAGATGCATTTGCGATTTGGATACTTGAGGAACTAGCCTCTGAGCGGCGCTGGGCAGAAATCTTTGCCCGTTCTGAGGACATGCTTGCTCAGTTGGCCGATGAAGCGCTTGTTGAGCACCGTAAAGGTAGGACTCGCGTCCTTGATCCTGACAAGTTATGAAATCCTCCACTACGAAGCGGTTTCGTAAAGCGCTTGAACGGTTGCCGGAGCAAGTCCGGCGTCAGGCTAGAGCGGTATACAAGCTCTTTGCACAAAATCCTTATCATCCGAGCTTGCGCTTCAAGCGAGTTCATCCGGCGAAGCCAATCTACTCGGTTCGAATCAATATTAACTATCGTGCGGTTGGGGTCCGTGATGGTGATGAGATCATTTGGTTCTGGATCGGCCCGCATGCAGGCTACGACGAGTTGCTCTCCCATCTGTAGGAAAAGTGAAATGGAAATCGCCGCATATCAACGCTGGCTGGAACAGTACGACCGGCTGCGCGGCTGGGATCGCGTTTCGCCCAGCCAGACCTTTGTGCATTTGATGGAAGAGCTAGGAGAGGTGGCCCGCCTGGTGCTCTTTCTGGAGGGCTACAAGCCGGGCGAGGGCCGCGAAGACGAACTCAAAACCGAATTGGCCGAGGAACTGGGCGACGCTGCCACGTTTCTGTTCAAGATTGCCTACCAGTTCGGCATAGACATGGAAGCGGCTATGAAAGGCAACATGCCCAAAGCCGAAGGCCGTTATAGCGTCGAGGACGGGCGCGCCGATATGATCCGCTACATTCAGCGGCAAGAGGAGAACCTGGCGCGTATCAAGGGTGAATAGATTCGGCCGTTGACATGAATGAGAAATCAAAGAGAACAAGACTGTGTTCCGATTGCCGTCATCAGACGGAATGGGGAGAAGTGAGCCAAGAGTTCGAGCGTGACGGTTTGCGAGTTCGTATCTCGGGCATCCCGGCCATGGTCTGTCCCAATTGCGGCGCCGTGTCTTACCCGGCCGGTGTACCAAGCAAGATATTGACCGCTGCTGAATCGTTGTTTGAACTACTAGTCGGGCGGCATCGGGGCGCACTCAGAGCCGAAGCTATGCCCAAAGCGAAAGCTACATAGGAGTAAAGACCCGGATGACTAAAGCACTAACTTTTCAACAAGCCATCGCGCGCCTGGAACAATTCTGGAGCGACCACGGCTGCCTCATCTGGCAGCCCTACAGCGAAAAAGTCGGTGCCGGCACCATGAACCCGGCCACCGTGCTGCGCGTGCTGGGGCCAGAACCGTGGAACGTGGCCTACGTAGAACCCTCTTTCCGGGCAGCCGACGGGCGCTACGGTG
>CAYVPU010000198.1:0-6353 GCA_964453885.1 uncultured Anaerolineae bacterium
GTAAGCAGAGTGGATTGGTTTGGCATAGGTAGGGTCATGAAGTTTAGAGTACAAGGGTTGTTCAATTGGATGCTCGTCTTTGCCCTGACTGCGGGGATCTTGCTGACGATGACTCCGCCTCAGCTATCGGTCGCCCAGGGTGAAGAACCTGACCCGGTGCTGGTGCTGATGGAACAATTGAACGTCGAGGAAAAGGTGGGCCAGCTCTTCCTGGTTCCTTTTGTGGGCCAGGATATCGGCCCGGAATCAGATATTGCCAGGCTGATCACCGAATACTACGTCGGCGGTGTGGTACTGCTAGAGTCCAACGGCAACATTGTCAACGAGGGAGATACCGTGCCTCAGACGGCGGACCTGATCAATAGCCTGCAAGAGTGGGCCTGGGTGTCTAGCCAGTCCATTACCCCGACGTCGAACATCACTGCTTCTTTCTCATTGCCTGGTTCGTCGCCCCGGCTGGCGGCGAAACTTCCCTCTGAGCCTTTTGTGCCACTGTTGGTGGCCCTGGATCACGAGGGCGACGGCTATCCCTTCACCCGACTAACCAATGGTTTCAGCCCTGTGCCTAACAATATGGCTATCGGGGCTACCTGGAGCGAGGCGCACGCCCAGGCGATGGGCGCGATTGTGGGTCAAGAGCTATCAGCCGTGGGTATCAACATGCTTCTGGGACCGTCGTTGGACGTGTTGAACAATCCCCGGCCTGGCCTGAAAGGTGATCTGGGAACTCGCACCTTTGGTGGAGACCCCTTTTGGGCGGGCAAGCTTGGTCAGGCCTACGTACAAGGCGTCCACACTGGCAGCGAGGGGCGCATGGCCGTCGTCGTCAAGCATTTCCCTGGTTTCGGGGCCAGCGATCGGGATGCAGACCAGGAGGTGGCTACGGTAGACAAGTCTCGCGAGACATTGCGTCGCATCGAGTTGCCACCCTTCTTCGCTGTGACTCAACCGAACGACACTAATCCGTTCATCGTTGCCGACGCCATGATGACGGCCCACATCCGCTATAAAGGTTTCCAGGGAGAGAACATTCGGCAGTACACTCGCCCTATCAGTCTGGATACCGAAAACCTGCCCCTCCTCCTCTCCGAGCCCGAATTTGAGCCGTGGCGCGCGGCCGGTGGCTTGCTGGTGAGTGATGCCCTGGGCGTGATTGCCATTCGCAAGTATTACTTTGATCAACTGGGCACCTTCCCCTACCGTCGTATTGCCCAGGAAGCTTTTCTGGCTGGCAATGATCTGCTCATGCTTTCCCAGTTTGCTGCCTTGGACGACTGGGGAGAGCAACTGGCCAACATCCAGGATACGATTCTCTATTTTCGTGAAAAATACCAGTCTGACCCGGCTTTTCAGACACGTGTGGATGAAGCCGTTTACCACATTCTCAGCCTCAAGCTGCGCCTGTACCCGGAAAGAACAACGCCGCGGGTGTTGGTGGACGTTGAAGGGCTGGCAGAGCGGATCGAACAAGGACGGGAGGCGATCTATGGCGTTGCCAAAGATGCCATCACTCTGATCCATCCTGGTCCCCAGGAGCTATCGGGCCGGATTCCAAACCCGCCGACGGCTGACGAGAATATCCTGATCTTTACCGATGACCGCCAGCGGCGTGACTGCCCGGCTACGGAGAGAGAGAGGGATAACTGCTACTTTATCCATCCGTTGGCGTTGCAGGGAACGATGTTGCGCCTTTACGGCCCGCAAGCTAGCAGACAGATAGACCCGGCCCAGATCACGTCGCTCACTTTTTCGGACATCATGGCCTTTCTGTCGCCGGCGGAGGTGGAAGTGACGACACCCACGCCGGAGCCGACGCCTGCAGAACCGCCTCAGCCTGCACTGGAGCCAACTCCCACACCCACCGCCCGGCCAGACATCGAGGCCGCTCTGGCCGAAGCGGACTGGATCCTCTTTGCCATGCTAGATTACAACCCCCTGGACTATTCCCAGTCGGGGGCGGTGCGCGAGTTGCTGGCCCGGCGTTCCGACGTGCTCCGTAACAAACGGGTCGTTGCCCTGGCCTACAACGCTCCCTATTATCTCGACGCCACCAATATCAGCAAACTCACTGCCTATTACGGTGTTTACAGCAAGACGGAACCGTTCATCGAGGCGTCGGTACGCGCGCTCTTTCGCGAGTTCCCGCCACAAGGCAGTCCGCCGGTCAGTGTAGTGGGCACCAATTATGACCTGGCGGCACAATTGGAGCCAGATCCGGATCAGGTTATCAGCATCACTTGGCCAGGCATGGAGCCCACGGCTGGCACGCCGGAGCCGGTGAAGCTCAAAGTGGGAGACACGATCCAGCTAGTAGCTGGCCCGGTTAAGGATCGTAATGGTCGTCTGGTGCCTGACGGCACGCCCGTTAACTTTCGACTGCTGTGGCGCGAGGAGGGACTGGAAAAGATCCTGGACATGGAAACGACCGACGGCATGGCCGAGGTCGAAGTAGAGGTCGAGCGAACCGGCCAGTTGGAGACGAGTGTGGAGAGCCCGCCAGCCATGACTTCCAGGGGCTTGATATTTATTATCTCGGAGACTGAGCCCCTGGTGGTGGAGACGGTGGAGCCGTCGCCCACGCCGACCCCTACCTCTACGCCCACACCGACGGCGACTCCCACGCCGACCCCCACGCCGACCCCCACGCCGCCGGCCACGCCGCCGTCCACGGCCACACCGACGTCCACGGCCACACCGACGGCGACGGCCACGTTCACCCCCACGCCGACAGCCACGACCGTGCCGGAGGAGCCTCCTACGGTGGCCGGGCACGATCTATGGAGGTCTTTGCTGGCCGTCTTTTTGGTGGGCGTCACAGGTCTTGTGGTGGAGCTTAGTGGTGGACAGGCGTTGTCCAGGGGGTTGCGCGCTTTTCTCTGGGCGCTGGTATGGGGCCTGGTGGGCTACAATCTGTATGGCCTCGGTGTGCCTGGCGCCGACTGGGTGCGAGAGGTAGCCAGCGAGTGGGGGGTGATCTTGGTCTGCCTGCTGTTCGGCTCTGTGCCGGTGGGCTTTGCGTTGTGGCGACGGATCACTGAGCGCTACAGTTGATGGGGCGTATGCAAATATCGGGAGAGCGAGCCCTTTCTGCCGTCAGCTTATGGGCACGGTGGGAGATATCCAGAAGGTGATGAGCAGGGCAACGAGCAAGAGCCCCAGCGCAAGGCCGACAAGAATGCCGTTGTCTCGCAAGGCAGTGGCCAGGGACTTGTCTTCTGGAACCGTGTGGGTCAGTTCAACAGCCGTGTCCAGTGGCGGTAGTGGTGCGGAGCCAAGGAGCTCGGCGCGGAACTGAGCGATGCTGGCCGGGCGTTGTTCCGGGTGCATGGCCAGGGCGTGGAGCACGGCCCGTTCGGTGCGCAGGGAGAGGTGAGTAGCGAGCTTGCGTGGCGGAACCAGCAAGTGGGGGCGCAGGAACCGCTGTTTGGCGTCCAATGGTGGCTGGTTGGTCAAAAGGTGGTAGAGTGTCCCACCCAGCGAATAGATGTCAGAGCGGGCAGAGGTGTGGCCGGTGTCGCCGCCATATTGTTCCAACGGCGTGTATTGCACCGTCCCTCGACCCTGCACAATGGTAATCGTCGTAGCGTCGTCAGGCACCATCAGTTTCACCAGGCCAAAATCCACCAATTTTATGGTGCCTCCTGGCGTCAATTTGATGTTGGCTGGCTTGATGTCCCGGTGGAGGACCGGCGGGTTCTGGTTGTGTAGATAGTCAAGTGCATCGCACAGTTGGGCTGCCCAATTCAGCACTTGTTTTTCTGACAGTGTCCTTTCCTGACGCCGTGCTTCGTCCATGAGGGCCTTCAGGTTACGGCCAGGGACAAAGTCCATCACCAGAAACTCGCGTTGGCCTTCGGTGAAATAGTCGGAGACCTTGGGCAGGGTAGGATGATCCAGGCGAGCCAGAGTGCTCGCCTCACGGTGAAACTGCTCCTGGGCCTGGGTGCGCGCCGATTCGGTGGGTTCCATTTCGAGCGAGATTTCCTTCACGGCGCACTGACGCCCCTCGAGTCTCAGGTCTTCCGCGCGGTAAACGGCGCCCATGCCACCTTCGCCGACCAGTTCTGTGATTTTGTAGCGCGATCGTAGAATCGTTCCGACTTTTAGAGGTGCCGGCACGCTTGCCTCCCATAGCTTGTGGGGAATAGAGTTGTCTGGGGCCTGGGGTCTGGCTTATAAGCTTATCTCATAATCGAGATATTGTCAAGAATGGATTGTTAGGTCTGGTGGGGAGGTTCTGAATGATTCGGGGTGAATCGCCGATGCTGGTGATGAAAGATGAGGCCACCATTGGGCAGAAATGGGCTGTTGAAAAAGATGTGATCATCATCGGTCGTGACCAAGATTGCGATGTGGTCTTGCCAGAGCGGTCCGTCTCTCGCTTTCACGCAGAGATCCGGCGGGAAGTCAATCGGTACTTTTTGAGAGACCTGGACAGCAAGAACGGAACTTGTCTGAATGGGCAGGAGGTTGAAGACCCTGCCCCTTTGCAGGATGGCGACGAGATACAGGTTGCTTTGCGGGTCAAGTTGCTGTTTGTCGGCATGGATGCTACGGTGCCGCTTGTGTTGGACGACACAAAAGGTCCCGGTCTGCGCCTGGACAAGGTAGGCCGCCGGGTGTGGGTGTGCGGTCAGGAGTTGACACCGCCTCTCTCCCTGGCGCAGTATCGAGCTCTCGGACTGTTGTATGACGGCGAGGATCGTGTTTGCAGCCGTGACGAAATCGTCATGGCTGTGTGGGGCGAGGAGGAATCCGCGGGGGTGACCGAGCAGGCTATAGATGCGCTGATACGCCGCCTGCGAGACCGCCTGGCTGAGCTCGACCCGGAGTACCAGTACGTGGTGACGGTGCGTGGTCACGGTTTCCGGTTTGAGAACAAGAAATAAAAACGGCCCCTCTCAATTGTAGAGGGGCCGTTGGCTATCACGGATAGGTTTGTTTCACTGGCCGATCATCGCTTGCACCTGCGTCCGGAGCAATTGGAGAGCTTGGGTGTCCTGTTGAAGACCTTGGGCAGTCATGTTTTTGATGACGCTGTCTATCAGGTTCAAGAAATTGGCGTCCAACCGGTCGAGGTTCTGTTCCAGGATGCGCTGTGTAGCCTCCGGATCGTCCGCTTCGAGGAGTTGATTCAGCAGTTGCACCTCTGGCGGCACGTGTTCGCGGGCGATGACCAGGGCCAGGTCGGCTAATTGCTGCAGTGTCGTTGCTGCCTGGGCGTTGCCCTGCTTCTGGGCCAGTTCGATATTGTTGACCAGGATGGTCAGGAAAATCGGGTCTATCTCTTGCCAATGAGGTTCCAGGGTCGCTCGCCAGTCCGGGCTCTGGAGGCTCTCTTTGATCAGTTCCGCCTTGCGCTGCCATATCTTTTTGACTTGAGCGTCCAACTCGTCTATCCAGGCCAGGAGTTTCGACCGCAAGCTCAAAAGTTGGGTTGCCTTTTCCGTGTTTCCGGCTTTTTCCGCTTCTTCGATCATTCCTGTAAGGGCCTGGAAGAACCCATAGTCCAACAACGGACGGGCGGTGGCGACCAGTGCTTTTTGCTGCTCCTCGTCGCCTGTCTGCAAAAGGCTTCGGAGCAGTTCACTTTTGGAGAGAACCTGAGCGCTCTTGGCCTCTCCCTGGCGGGCGGCATCGCTGTACTGGAGGAGCTTTTGGCGCAGAGTCTGAAGACGCGCTGATTCCGTCTGGTTTCCCTGGGCGCTCATGCGCTCGATAAGATTGTTGAGCACCAAAAAGAACTCATAGTCCAGATCCTTCTCGTTCTCACTGGCGATAACCTCAATGACGTCGTCGGAAACAGCGCTCACGAGGCGTTCCAACAAGCCGAGCCTGCGTTTCTGGGACTCAAGCTGCTGGCGTGAGATGCCGTCGGCCATGATGATTTCGTCCAGCATGGTTTCTATGCTCAGGAAGGTGCGCGGCTGAAAAAGGTAGCCTTTGCGCTTCTCCGGCGGCAGCGACGACATTATGGTGTTGATGGATGAGCCGATGAATCGCTGTTGCTGGTCATTGTTCATGACGGTGGATGGCGGGGTGTAGGCGAAAATCAGTTCCTTTTGGGGGTCATGGTACAGAAATGGTACGCTCAATGTGCCTCCAGTGCCACACTGGGGGCAGGTAGCCACGTTGATTTGTCCCTGTAACAACCGATCTTTGGCTGCCGGGTCCTGGCCCACGTCAATGATTCTGTACACCGGTATGGTGAACTGTCGCCTACAGTTGGAGCAGGTGATAGTAGCCAGTTGTGGGGGAGTTTGAGCCATGTTTGATATGGGTCCTTTCTGTGGTGATTTCGTGTTGGTGAGAGTATAGCCCATTCTGTGGATTTTGCAACTCCCAAAGGCCCA
>CAYVPU010000199.1:0-2605 GCA_964453885.1 uncultured Anaerolineae bacterium
GGAATGTGGTATCATTGATAGCAGCTCGGGCGGTTAGCTCAGTTGGTCAGAGCGCCTCCCTTACAAGGAGGAGGTCACTGGTTCGAGTCCAGTACTGCCCATCTGGTTCTTTTTCCCTCTGAAGGAAGCGGCGAAGAAAAAAGGCGTAGCCAGCCCCACCGACAGGCCGTTGTACACCCCAAAGAGATATTGCCTCAACGTCCTCAGCCGGGAGATGGCCGCGCGCATCTCAGTAGTCTCGCGAGAGGAGATGGCGGTTCCCTATGCGCACCCGCGTTAGCCCAGCGAGGCGGGCAGCCGCTTCGGCCTCTTGAGCGTGGCGCACGGAGGTGCGGGGCAGGTCCGGCATAAAGAAGTGAGGGTGGAAACCGAGTAGCGAATAGGGGATATCTGGGTTCAACCCGGCGATGAAGCGGGCGATGCGGCTCACTTCCTCGCTATCCACGTAACCAGGCACCAGCAAGGTGCTGGCCACCAACAGCGGTGGCTCGGGACGCTGGGAAATATAGCTCGCTGCGCGGGCAAAATTTTCCATCGTCCTCTTGTTGGTCACGCCAGTCAACGCACGGTGCAAGTTGTCGTCGAGGGCCTTGAGGTCGAATTTGATGCAGCCGCCGGTCTCCAAGGACAACCGCACTGCCTGTTCCAATAGACGGGGGTGCATGGAGCCGTTGGTTTCCCAGCAGATACGGATGCCTCGCCGGGCCAGGATGCGAGAGGTTGCCAGGGCATGGGGCATCTGTGGCGTTGGGTCTCCGCCAAAGTAGCAGACACAGAAGGTGCGAGCATCGGCGCAATGAGCCAACTCCTGGGCGCTCATACCGGGAGCGGTTGGATCCATCTGCCGGAAGTGCCAGTTCTGGCAGTAAAGGCAATTGAAAGTGCACGCACCGTAAAAGACCGCCAGGTTATTGCGGCCTTGCTGGTCGCTGCCTTTGCACACCCAGTCGGCAACGCAGTTGGTAGGCAGCGGATCAAAGTACCAGTGCAGAATACCTTTAGCGGGTGTGCCTGCCAGGTGTACCAATCTGCCGTCCCGCGCCTCGCGCAGGTTGCAAAAACCGCGCTCTCCCTCCGCCATCTGGCAGGCGTTAACGCAAAGAGGGCAATTGACGTCACCGCCCACCGGCGGTGCAAGCGGCAGCTCAAACTCTTGACGAGAGACTCTCTGGGCGCCATGCACGGCTGGTTGGGTCCGCTCCGATTGCTGCCGGAGGCAATTGGCGCAGGTGGAGAGAATAGCCGCCACCGGTAGGCTGCTGCGCCCGCAGAGGCTGCAACGCTGGGCAAGCGATGGTTTGTTCCAGTTTGTTCGAGTAGGCATCGAAATGTAACCCGCTTGTGTTTCTGACTTTACAGTAGCATTACTCTATGGTATAATCATAATAGTTTGCGTCGGCAGTAAAGCTCTTGCTGGCGACGCAGAAACGAATCAACGCAGTATAATAAGTGGCGGCTTGTACGAGGGGGAGATGTGCCACTGCATTTTCTGCTGCGTCCAGACCTATATGCTGATCTTCAGTCACGACAGTTGATACGTTGCACTCTTGACGTTGGCGTATTGGCTGTTGTTTTTGTTTGAGCAGACTCTGACAGGGTTCGACCAATCCCATCCATCATATCACAACGGTTAGCAGATGTCAATGGTAATTCAGAGAAATCGGCTCCGTCCTTCTAACCATTTCTTAACCTTTCTCTAACGGGGCTCTAACAACCAGGTGATAGAATCATGTTAGTCTTGTCCCTGAGGTTCCGTCAATGATAGTTTTGAGCACTCCCCAATCAATGTCAGAGCTTATGAAAGATAAAAGAATTGGCATGAGGAAACGCCGCTGGCTGGTATTGTCTTTCTGGCTCTCTACAGTGATCATTAGTGCGTTCTTGATATTCTTTGCTTTCCCCAAACTGACCCAGGCGTGCGAAGATTTTACTCTTGACATTCTTGGGCCAAGCATGGCCCGACCGGGCGATGTGATCACCTACACAGTCCGGTATCGAAATCTCGGTTGGCCCCTCCTCAAGAATGTAACTTTAGCTGGTTGGATCCCCCGATACACCTCCTTTGTCTCGGCTTCTCCCAATTGTCAGTTATATGGGAATGCACTCGTGTGTTTCGTTGGCGCGCTGGAAGAGGGAGACAAAGGCGAAATAGAAATGACCTTGCGTGTAGACGAGGAATCGCCGGCTGAAGGGGTTATCAGCAGCACGGTGGTGGCTGCAGGCAGGGAACCTGGTCAGGAATGTATGCTTCTGGACTGGATCAAGGGACAAACGGAAATAGTGGTGCCTGCGTTAGATCTTACCAAACAGCCCAGCGCGAGTATCATCTACGCCGGAGAGCGGGTGACTTTTACTTACGCCGTAACCAATACCGGTGATATTGCTCTGAAGGATGTGACTATTGTAGATGACCAAAAGTCACCACCCGAGGTGTGCGATCCCGTAGCCAAGTTAGAGCCGGGCAATGTCTTGACCTGCACCTGGACGACGACGCTGGAGGCCGATACCACAAACGTTGCCACGGCGACCGGCCTGGATCCGTGGTGCGATCCTGTGACCGACACAGCGAGCATCTTTGTCAACACCGTCCAGGTGCCGGGGCCCG
>CAYVPU010000199.1:2705-6352 GCA_964453885.1 uncultured Anaerolineae bacterium
TTTGTGGGCGTTGTTCCGTTGGACGTTGCCCTTTCTCTGCGCCTGACTGCCAGCGCGCCGAGGGTGTACAGAGGCGATACTGTCATTTATACCTACGTCATCAGCAACGTCGGATCGGACATGGCCTACAACGTGGTGCTGACTGACAATTGGCCGGGCTTTATTGCTGGTCCCTTTGACCTGGCCGGTGGTGAAAACGCCACTTACTCTGTCAGCTACGAGTTGAACGAGGACACCACCAACGTGGCGACAGCTACTGGCGAGGATGCACTGGGCAGACCACTGACAGCTACAGCTGACGTTGATGTGGACACCATCATGCGGCCTGATCCAGACGGCGGGGGAATCCTGTCCTTGAGCGTCACTCCCAGCGCAACGAGCGTAGGGGCCGGAACAACGGTGACGTACACCTATGTCGTGACCAACGTGAGTCAGGATCCTGTGAGCAACATCGTGGTGGAAGATGATCAGTTTGGATACATCCTTCCAAAGGGAGGCGTGGGCGCCCTTGATCCACCCGAGGGCTTTACGCTAGAGGCAGGGGAGAGCCGAACCCTGATATATGCTACCCTTCTTTACGAAAGCACGCTAAATGTAGCGGAGGCCTGCGGCGAAGACCTGCTGGGCACAGTGGTGTCGGCGGAGGCAACAGCGTTTGTGTGGGTCGTTGCTGAATCGCCACCCTACTCTGTATTCCTCATCGTCTTTAATAATCATCCATGACTTTACGCGGGTTTTGTGGTGTACGCGATAGGAAAAGTTGGCCGGGGTCAAGCTCATTTTCGACCCTCCGAGTTGCCTCGCCCCTGCCTTACTCGACAGGCGGGGGTTCAGGGGTCGCATTCTCTGGCGTTGCTGCTTCGGCTGTGGCCTCTTTTTCTGGAGGCTCTTTGACTTTTTGAACCAGACCCAGGCGACGGCGGCGTTCCATTAGTTGTTCCTCTACCTGCGCTTCCTCGATGGCTGCCGCGGCCCGGGCCACCTCAAGGTCCACGTCTACCAGCGCCAGGCGCGCCTCGGCCTCGTCTAGGCGTTGCATGATGTGTCCGGCCATGATACTGATCTGAGAGCCGCTGCCCAGACTGGCCAGCCCACCCAGTGTGTATTCGATGCTGCTGATGGCGCGCTCTGCCCTGGCCTGCGCCACCAGTGCCACCACTGATCCCCGCTCGCCTTGCAGCACCCGCAACCGCTCCTTGAGAGTCTGCCAGTTGTGGGCCAAGGCGACGTGCTGCCCTTCCTGCCGCTCGATCTGCACCTGCGTCTCGGCGATCTGGCTTCGTTTGACGTTCAGCGCTTGCTGCACCCTCGTGGCCTGTTCTGACTGGCCTTCCGCCAACAGTTGGTTGAGGCGGGTGTCCAGGATCTCCGCTTCGGCCTGGTACTGGGCCAAGCGGCGTTTGTTTCCCTCGGCGGCGGCTTTCATGCTGACGGCAGCTTCTTCCACGTGACGGATATAGTCTTCCATGTCGCGCAGCGATTGATCGTACAGAGCCACGGAGCTGCTCTCCAATGCCCGATCCACAATGGCGTGCAGCCTCTCGCCGATCTTTTCCTTCCACTCCTGCCAAACCAAAGTCACGCTGTCTCTCCTTACTTTCCTTACCACCCTTCCAAAAACGGACACCAGTCTTTGTTTTCTTGCAGGTATTGTCCCAAACGGTAAAGGGCTGTGGGGGTTGGTTCGCGAGGCGGACGGAGGAGTCGCATGGACGCCGCTCTCAGGGTCTTGCCGCCCTTCTTGCGGTTGCAATTGGGGCAGGCCGAAACCAAGTTATCCCAGCTATGCTGCCCCCCCAGCCGCCGAGGGACCACGTGATCTATGGTCAGGCGTGACAGCCGCCGGCCGCAATATTGGCAGCGATAGCCATCACGGCGCAGGATCTCTTTCTTGGCCAGCTTTACGTGGGGGCGAGGACGGCGTACCAGGTGACCCAGGCGGATCACCGAAGGACGAGGCAATGCGCGCGATGGCGTGCGGACGTAGCCTCGCCCGTTCCGCAATACATCTACCTTGCCCATGACGATCAGGCCCATGGCGCGCTTGAGGTTGCAAACGCCCAGCGGTTCAAAATTTAGGTTGAGGACCAGGACTGGTTCATTCACCTGCGCACTCCTCGCCGTGGTAACGTCCCTTCCCCCCACGCCCCGGCGGCAGCATAGAAAGCAGCGACTTGCAAAGTATACCATAAGCGGCGAAAACGGTCAAAGATTAGAGCGCGCCCTTGCCCTACAACTCTTGTAGCAAACCCGTCATCTTGTTGAATTGTTCAATCAGGGCGTCAATCTTCTCAACTTTCTCTTCAGATGTTGGCCCGGTGATCAAGGTTAGGTTTGACATTGTGCTCTCCTTCGGTTAGAATAGCAATTCATTGGGATGTAGAGAGAGGAGCCGAGATGGCTCCATTTGTTTGTCTGAAGTGGGACACATAACGTCAATGGGACAAGACTGTCACCAGAGAGTACTCTTACGAGGAGACAACAGTATCCATGAAAATCAGCACGAAGAATTTGGAGCCCTGGCAACGCAATCTGGCTGTCATCTGGTTGGCCGAATTGATTGCCATTTCCGGCTTTACCGTGTTTATGCCCTTTATGCCCTATTACGTACAAGAATTGGGGGTGACACGGCTGGAAGAGGTCGAATTCTGGTCGGGCTTGCTGCTCTCCGCGCAGGCCGTGGCCATGGCGATCGTCGCGCCGCTGTGGGGCTCGCTGGCCGACCGCTACGGCCGCAAGATCATGGTCGTGCGGGCCATGTTCGGCGGTTCGGTGGTCATTGCCTTGATGGGCCTTGCGCAAAACGTGGGCCAGTTGGTTGCCTTGCGGGTGGTTCAGGGCGCATTGACGGGCACCGTGCCCGCTGCGATAACGCTGGTAGCCAGCAGCGCGCCCCCAGAGCGTCGGGGATACGCTCTGGGGTTGCTGCAAATGGCCATTTACTCGGGCGCATCAGTGGGACCGCTGCTAGGTGGCCTCATAGCTGACCACGTGGGCTATCAGGCCACGTTCTGGGTCACCGGGGGGCTGCTCTTCAGTGCCGGGGTGCTGGTGGCGACTTTGGTGCGTGAGGAGTTCACCTCCCCGGAAAAGGCAGCCGGCCGGGAGAAGCCACATCTGTGGGACGGGCTGGTTATAGTGCTGCGCACGCGGGCGCTGATGATCATCTTTGGCATCCGCGTGCTGGTGCGCATGGGTATGCGCGTCGTCGGCCCGATGTTGCCCCTCTTTGTGCAAGAAATCGCGGCACCGGGCACAAAGATAGCCTCACTCACTGGCACCATCGAGGGATTCGCGGCAGCGGCCGGCGCCGTATCTGCTGTCGTGCTGGGTCGAATCGGCGATAGACTCGGCTACCGACGCATCCTGCTGATTTGTGGTGCAGCGGCCGGTGTACTATCTGGTCTCATGGCTGGCGTACGTAATCCCCAGCAGCTAATGATCTTGAGGGCGCTGGGTGGGGCAGCCATGGGCGGCATCATGGCCTCGATCAGCGCACTCCAGGCAGCGTTAGCTCCCAAGGATCGCTTTGGCGCGGTCTATGGTGTGGACACTAGCATTGTCTCTGCCGCCAATGCCCTGGCGCCGATGATCGGAGCCGTCCTGGCTATGAGTTGGGGACTCTCCAGCGTGTTTCTTGGCGCAGC
>CAYVPU010000200.1:0-6279 GCA_964453885.1 uncultured Anaerolineae bacterium
CTTCCCGTCCGCGAGCTGCATGTCCAGCTCGACGACCTCGGCGATGCGAAGGTCGCGCAAGGACTTTGAAGCCAGAGCCACGGCTGCCGCGGCTGCCTTCTCCCACGACTCGGTGCTGGTGCCGACCAGCTCGATCACTTTGTAGACACTCTCTCCCATTTCGATCTCCTTTCGCCCGCACGGACTCGATAAGCCCGGGGGCACTTGATTCTCATTCAATCAAAAAATCGTTCGCCAGTTTATTGAACGCTTTTGCGCGTTCAAAGTTAGGGACGTGACCAGCGTGATCAATGATCTCCAGGCGAGAACCTTTCAAGATACGATGCATCTCCTCTCCACAGCGCAGGGGAATTGCCTTGTCTTCCCTGCCCCAGACGATCAAAATTGGTACATCCATTTGACCCAAGCGATGTATCTCGTCACTGAGCGTGTCAAAAAACTGCCGGCGAAGAATCACCAGCGATGCCTCAGTGGTGCCTTTAATTTTGTGGAACCGTGTCACGTTTTCAAAGTAGCTGTCCGTAAGGAGATCCTTATTGTAAATCCAAAGGTCTCCCAAGTTTTTTCTCCTGACCGCATTAGTGCTCAAACCCAAAAAGAACTCGCCAATTCGGGGCAGGTTAAAGAACTTTCCCGTCAGGGGCAAAGGATTGGGCATACCACCGGGGTCTACCAGCAACAGTTTGTTGACCCTTTGCCTGTGCTGGACACAGAACAGGATGGCGGTGCCGCCGCCCATGGACTGGCCTACCAGGGACGCACGTTGAATGTCAAGGCTGTCCATAAACATCAATACCTGATTTGCATAAAGCTGGTAACCGTAATCCAGGGGCTTTCGCGTACTGTAACCAGAACCCCATAGGTCAAGAGCATAGACCTTGAATTTCTGAGCCAGCACATCTATGTTGCTGGCCCACATATACGAGTCGTAAAAGAAACCATGTACAAGGATAACGGGTTCTCCTTCTCCCTTCTCGATATAGTGCGTCGTCCGTCCGCCCAAATCAATGGATTTTCCTTGGGCATATTTACTGGCCCAAACATCGAGAGGCTGACTATTCCAACGAACAAACTCAGGCATAGCTTTGCTCCTTTCCAGGTGAATGAGCCGCCACGTAGCGATCCAGCCGGGGCTGGTAGGCCTTGTAGACCTCGGCCATGCCGCCCTCACCCAGCTTTTCGACCAGGCGGTACGAGCCTATCGTTTGACCCGTTAGATCGGCCACATCGCTGTCCTTTTCTCTACGGCCCGGTCGCCACGTCCCACAGTTTTATCATACCGTCCCTGCTCCCTGAGGCCAGGGTCTTGCCATCCGGCGAGAAGGCTACGCTGTGCACAAAGTGGGTGTGCCCGCTGAGGGTACGCACCTCCTGCCCCGTCGCCGCGTCCCACAGCTTCACCGTATGGTCCAAACTTCCCGAGGCCAGGGTCTTGCCATCTGGCGAGAAGGCCACGCCCCACACTTCTAACCCGTGTCCGCTGAGGGTGCACACCTCCTGCCCTATCGCCACGTCCCATAGTTTCACTGTACGTTGCGCAGTCCCCGCAGCCAAGGTCTTCCCGTCCGGCGAGAAGGCTATGCTTTTAACTGCGCCACCGGCGAGAAGAATCGTCTTGTCGTCCAAGATAGGAATTAGCCACTCCCAGAGCGCTCTACCGGGTGTGATGCCAGACTCATCGCCTGAGCCGTACTTTGTCTTGGGTGGTGAGCTGCCGGAGAGAGTTTCTGCGCCAAGCACCGTGCCATCTGGCCAGCTTACCAGACGAACCTCCCATTGGAACATGTAGGCAGATGACCAGTCGGTATATCTCCCCACCGCCACTCTGCTTTGTCTTATGCAAACCAAGGTTTTCACCTCTGATGCGGATTGAGCCTCGTAGGGCAAAACTCTTGCCAGTCCCCATCTGTCTTCTTTCCACCCTTCTTCTGAGTGCTCTATGTTTATCAGGGAGAGCGCAGGGGCCACGGGCGAACCTTCGCTCACGGGGGAGGAAAAGGCCACCTCGCACAGTGGCCTGGCTGTGGGAAGGAGCGTCTGATGAAGGTCCGGGGTGGGCGTTGGAGACGGCGCAGGTGTGTTGGTAAGTGTTGGGGACGGCGCAGGTGTGATGGGAAACGTTGGGGACAATGCGGGTGTGACGGGAAACGTTGGGATCGAGGTTAGATTATCTTGAACAACTGGCTGCGGGGTAGAGGCTATATCGGGCGCGATAATCACCAGGGGAATGATCATGACGTTGCACGTGCAGCAAGCAAGGACGAGCACAAAGAAACCGGAGATGAGTCTGACAAGACACCCCTGGCTTTTCCACCAGGTAAAGGCACGGTTCACCGTTTGCATTTCTAGCCTCCCTTTCTCTCTTTGAGACTAAGTCACGGTTATGTTCCTTCCAGAACCTCGTCTACAACCTGAGGCAGCGACGGCGGCATCCAGAACCTCCTCGATCCCTCGGGCGTATTCAGGGAAGTTGGTAGCGGGCATATCCGCTTCCGGTTCGTGTGATGCAAGGGGTTCTCAACTCACCCCCTCGGCCAAAAGGTCTGCAACGACCACCTCCAGCTCTAGCGCCTCCCCACGCGCCAGCGCGGCCTCCAGTTGCTCGGCGGGGAGCGCTCCGCGCAGTGTAGTGAGGATTGGATCAGCATACTGTTTGATCTCTTCATCCAGCGCCGGACTCAGCACCAGCCCCAGCAGTTCCGCTGCCCGCACGTAGCACCCGGCCTTTGTCTGCAACAGGGCCACCCCAACCAGCGTCTCCAATACGGGAACGCCGATGGCTACTGACTCATTCAATGCCTCACGTAAATACCCCCAGGCGGCATCATCCTCGCCCATCCCGGCGTGCACGTGCCCCAGGTTGTTGAGACAGATTGCAGCCGCCGGCCGTAAGCCAAGCTCTCTGGAAATCGCCAGGCTTTTCTCATAGTAACGTGCCGCCTCCTCATACTTGCCCTGCTTCCGGGCATTCTCGCCCAGGTTGATAAGGCAGGCAACACCTCCCCGCCGGTCGCCGATCCTCCTGTTAAGCGTCAGGCTTTCCTCAAAGCACCTTTCTGCTTCCTCATGCTCCCGCCGCAGCAAGGCATTTATGCCCAGGGTAGTGAGGGCGCGGGCAATCCCCTGCCGGTCGCCGATTTCCTTATAGAGTGCCAGACTTTCCTCAGCGCACCTTTCTGCTTCCTCAAGATGCCCCCGGCAAAAGGCAACGTAGCCCAGTCTCCACAACGCAAGCGCCATGCCCCCCCGGCCGTCGTGCTCACGGGCCAGGGCCAGCGCCCTCTCCAGGTGGCGCTGCGCATCATCACGTCTCCCCTGATCATTAGCAGTCCCGCCCAAGCCATTGAGCGCCGCCACCTCCGTCTGCACGTCACCGGTCTCGCGGGCAAGCATAAGCCCCTGCTCAAAGTGCTGCACCGCCACAGGGAACCCGCCCATCAGGTGATACGCATTCCCCAGTTTGACCAGCAACGCCGCGCGACTCGCCACATCGCGCTCCGGCAGCAGCGCCAGCGCCCGCTCAAAAGCGCCAATCGTTTCGCGGAAAACGCTGACCTGGAACAACTCCTCGCCCGACCGCCGCAGGTACTCCACCGCCTTCGTCCACTCGCCCGCCAGTTCGTAATGCCCGGCAATCAGGCTCAGGTACTCGCCCGTGCGCTCGCCGGCATTTGCCTCCAGCCAGGCCGCCACCTGCGCGTGGTATACCCGGCGCAGCTTGAGCAGTACGGTTTCGTAGGTCACCTCGCGCAGAATCGCGTGCTTAAAGATGTACTCGTTCGCTCCCTCGAAAGTCGAGTGCTCCCGCCAGAAGACCAGCTCCCGGCCACGGATGGCATCCAGCAACAGGGCGATTTTCTCCCTGTCAACGCTGTCGGCATCACCGGTCTTCAACTCGGAGACCGCCGCGTCCCAGAACAGCCGCCCCACCACCGAGGCTCGCTGCAGAAGCTTTTTCTCCTCGCGTGGCAGGCTGTCCAGGCGGGCCTGGAGCACGCCGGTCAGGGTGGGCGGGACGTGCACGTCCGCCAGGCGGTCCGGTTCGACGTGCCACCGCTCGTCGCCGCGTACGATCACACCGTCTTCGATGAGCATCTTGATGAGTTCTTCGACATAGTAGGGGTTTCCCTCCGCCCCCCCCACGACCAGGTCGCGCAGGCCGTCGGGCACCTGGTCTACCTTCTGCAGAATCTCGCCCACCAGTGCCCGGCTGGCCCACCTGGAGAGGGGCTTGAGGTCGAGCCGGGTGTGGACCTCCAGGCTCCCGCTCCAGTTCGGGCGGCGCTCGAAAAGCGGTGGGCGCGCCAGACAGACCACCAGCAACCGCACGTCGGGGATCGCTGTCACCAGGTGGTCGAGGAGGTCAAGCGAGCTATCGTCCGCCCAGTGGATGTCTTCCAGGAAAATCACGGTTGGCTCGCTTGCCGTCCCCCGCATATAATTGGTGAGATAGGCCGTCGCCAGTTCCCCAAAAGAAGGGCTACCCAGGAGATTTTGCACCGCTTCGCTACCAGAAAAGTCAAAGCCGACCAGGTGGCCGACCAGATCGGCCCGGTCGCCGTCGAGGAAACCTTCCATCCCAGCACGGAACTTGGCCAGCACCGTCGCCGCGCTGTCGCTTTCGAGAATTTCGAAGCGGAAGGCGAACATGTCACGGATGATGCCACCGGGGGTGGTTTGCATCTGCAGCGTGGCCCGGCCTTTAAAGTAGTAAACCCGGTCGGGTAGCAATTCAATCCAGTTTTCAAACTCATACAGCAGCCGCGACTTGCCCACGCCGGCCTCGCCCACGACAGTCACGACGCAGGTTTCGGCGTCTTCTATCGCGTCACGGAAGGTGTTTTGCAGGATCAGCAACTCTGCGTCGCGCCCCACCATGCGCGTCTCGACGCCCTCCACGCCGCGCGTCGCCATGCGGAAGGCGCGCGGCGTGGCTCTGTGGACAAGGTAGGTCTGCACCGGTTCGGATTTGCCCTTGACGCGCATGGGCTCCTGCGGCAGTACGTCAAAGATGCCGCGCACGTGGCGGTAAGTCTCGTGGGAAATCAGCACCCCACCGACCGGGGCAGCCTGTTCGAGGCGGCTGGCGAGGTTGACCGCGTCGCCTATGGCGGAGAACTCACCTGTCGTGCCCACGCCACTCAGCAGTACCGGGCCAGTGTTAATGCCAATCCGCATCGCCAACTGGACATCGTGCGCCCCCCGAAAGGCCCTCAGTTCGGCCTGCATGTCCAGCGCAGCGCGGATGGCCCGCTCAGAGTCGTCCTCGCGGGCCTCGTCCACGCCCCACAGGGCCATCACCGCATCGCCCATGTGTTTGTCAATCGTGCCGCCTTGCGCGACAACGGCCGCGTCTGTGCGCTGCCAGAGCGCGTTCATCGTATCGCTCACTTCTTCGGCATCCATCGTCTCGGACATGGCCGTAAAGCCCGATACATCGGCAAAGAGGACGGCGACCTGCTTGCGCTGCTGTTCGGACGGCATGGCCTGGGCTTCCAGGCCGGCCAACTGCTTGTGCAGGGCAGTGATGGTCGTGTTGACCAGGTCATCGCCCAGCGTGGCGCGCAGGCTCTCCTGCGCGGCGATGGCCTTTTTGAGACCAACCATCTGCTCTTCCAGGGATTTGGCCATTATACCATCCCGTTCCCTTTTCCTGTCAGTGTCTGCTAACCGATCTGCCTTTCGACCCAGGCCAAGTTCGTAACCATCTGATTTTAACACAGGTTGGCATGAGGGGCAAATGAAACGAATTGTGAATTGCGAATCGCGAGTTGAGATTTCAGAGCCGCTCGATGCGCATGACGACGTTGCCCGCCGGATCGGGACAGATGACGCGGCTGTCCTCCTTGAGCCAGTCGCCCTTCTCCAGGGGTCGCTGTTTGGCCGGTAGGAACGGAAGGACGGCGCACAAAGCGTAGAGGCAGAAATGACGATGGGCCGGGATGTAGAGTCGCCCGCTGCGCAAGACGAAATAATCCCCCGGCCTCATCCCTGAGGTGCACTTTCCCCTGACCTCCTCGACCACCACCCGCAGGTTCCGCAGCCTTCCCTTGGTGCTTTCCACGCTCTCTACACTCTCGATTTCCTCTATGCCTTTACCGTCCTCAACCTCCTTTCCCACCTTGCCCAGCCTCTCGATCTTGAAAATCACCCGGCCTTTGGGGTCTGGGCACTGGACGTGATGCACCCGCCACATCCAGTCCTCGTCCCTCTCCTCGAGGATTTCCCTCTCTTTAGGAGTGATGACCGGCAACAGGCTTTGCAGAGCCCAGAGGCAGA
>CAYVPU010000201.1:0-6171 GCA_964453885.1 uncultured Anaerolineae bacterium
GCAGGCGTGGACTTTTTCGCCTGGCGGCAACTGCTCACCCGCTCCTGCTGGACGACAGAGCAGCCTGACGACACCTGTCCCGTACCGGAACAGGTACGGGGTTGATCGTCAGGCGAGTTGATGCCAGGTAGCGGCAATCATTCACTGGAAACGGAAGGCCGTGGCAAGGAACATCCGCTGGCAAGCTATTTTGGCCCTGCTGGGCAGCTTGTTGCTCATCGCTCTGCTGGGCCACCTGGTGGCCGGACGAATGACGGTGCTTGTACCGGCAGTGGGAGGGCGATACGTCGAGGCCCTGGTAGGCTATCCTCAGCAAATTAACCCCCTCCTGGCACAGTATGGCACGCCGGAGCGGGACCTTTGCGCACTGATCTTTACCGGCCTCACCCGCGCGGAAGCCGATGGCGAGATCCTGCCCGAACTGGCTCAGGCATGGCAGGTCTCTGAGGATGGCCTGGCCTATACCTTTTCCCTGCGACAGAACGTTCGTTGGCACGACGGCGCGCCTTTTACTGCCTACGACGTCGTTTTTACCATCGGACTCATCCAGTCGGCCGATTTTGCCGGTCCATCAGAGCTTGCCGCTGCGTGGCAGGACATCGAAACGCACGCGGTGGACGCCTACACGGTAGTGTTTCGTCTCTCCCAGGCCTACGCGCCCTTTCTTGAACAGACCACCCTGGGGCTACTGCCATCGCATCTCCTGAGTGGCACATCGCCGGCCGAGATTCTCCGCCACAGCTTTAACAGACAACCGGTCGGTACCGGACCGTTCCGCCTGGAGATACTAACGGCCGATTACGTGCGGTTGGTACCCCATGCACAATTCTACGGCCCCCGGCCCTATCTTGGCCAGCTCGAGTTCCATTTTTATCCTGACGCTACCAGCGTCCTGGCCGCTTATAGTCAAGGAGAGGTGATGGGTATAGGCGGGATTCCTCCCGCGTTGTTGAATAGAGCTGCTTCGCAGCCGGATCTAAACCTGTTCATGTCACCCCTGTACGGCTACACCCTCGTGGTGCTAAACAACCGGCGACCCATTTTCGCCGACAAGCAGGTGAGACAGTCACTGGCCTATGGACTGGATCGCCAGGCGTTGATAGACGACGTGCTGAACAGCCAGGGCATCTTTGCCCACAGTCCCATCATGCCAGGCCACTGGGCGTATGAGCCAGACATCCAGCGATACTACCTCAACACCTCTCGGGCTGAGGAGCTACTGGACACAGCTGGCTGGCATCGCGCTGGTTCGCTGGCCCCTGTGCCAGGGGAGACAGTGCCGCCTTTTCGAGACCTGCGCAAAAAAGGTGACCAACCTTTCGCCTTTACCCTTCTGACGGTGGACGATTCGCTTCACCAGCAATTGGCCACAGCCCTGGCCGAGCAGTGGTCTCGCCTGGGCGCGCGGGTGACGGTACAAGCTGTTCCGGCCTCAGTGCGCGACAGCCAGTTGTACGATTATCAATTCGACGCAGCCCTGCTAGAGGTGGCCCTCTCTGCCGACCCGGATGCGTATCCGTGGTGGCATTCCACTCAGGCAGATGGCGGACAAAACTTTGCGGGGTTCAACAACTTTGCCGCCGACGATGTCTTGCAGCAAGCCCGATTGGTCACTGAGCGCAGCAGGAGGTGGGCCCTCTACCGCGCTTTTCAGCGAGTCTTTGCCGAAGAAATGCCGGCCATCCTGCTGTACCAGCCAATCTATATACATGGCGTGGGCCAAAAAGTCAAGACCGTGCAGCAGGGCCCCATGCTGGAACCCAGTCATCGTTTTCGAGACATCCATCAGTGGTATATCATCACCCAGCGAGTAATCGTCCAGCAGCCACCAACACCCACCCACTGACAAGCATACGAACAACCACTCACAGGCAGTCATCATTTGTCAACTAGGTCGAAAATTGGTATAATAAAAAGGAATCCCACATTAAAAACGCCCCGACAGTTGGAGGATAACCTTGTAATGCAACGAAAGACCCAGACAACAAAGTATTGGCAAGCACTGACCATTCACGACTCTGATCTGACATTCCTGGACGACCTGTTCCTGGAGAAGGAACGTCCACTGTCCACCGATGAGCTTACCCTGGCGACCATCCAGCACCGATGCGAGGCCGAAGATGCTTTGATTCGCAGAGAGTTAGCACAGGGAGCAGTCTATCAACCCCAAGATACATTTGCCGTCGCCGACCGCCTTGTCTTTCCGGCCCTGGACTTTGCCCTCGGCACGGTGGTTGGCACCCGTCCGGGGAATGGTCCGGAATACGGCGATTTCACCGTCATCCAGGTTGAATTCCAGCCTGACAGCCCACCTCGTGAGTTTGCTTCTCAGTTAGCATCTCCACACCCCCTGAACTTGGAGGGAGGAGTAGAGGCACTTCTTTGGTCCGAAAATTTCCTTACACCTGAAGAGCTGTTTGAGCTCTATGGCCCTGGCGTGCGACAAAAGCTGGTGGGACACATGGATGCTTCTGACGTCATGGCAGAGTTTGGTGATTTCTGGCTCAACGGAGCAGTGATGGCCACGATCCACGTGGGGCACCTGAACATCGCAGAGGCTGTAATTGACATCGGGGGAAAATCATTGCCAACTGAAAAACTGTTGGAAGAACTAGATTTGCCGGCCGAGATCAGCCAGCCCGTAAAGGTCTTTTCTCTCGACCGTGCGCTCGCCCAAGACGAACGCTTTGTCGATGTGGGCTCGACGGGCAACTTGCTCTGGCATTTGACCCGGCTAATCCCACCAGAAGTCATCTATCCACCCCGGCGGCTCCAGTGTTCTTCCATAGCCTGCGACCGGTCGGTGTTAAGCGAAGAATTACTCGAACTGGAGCGAGAGATCGACGACGAGGCATCGGAACTCATCGCCCCTCCGGGCCTGGATAGAGCCCAGGATGTGACCTTTGTCCTCACCTATCCCCATCGCCGACTTGGCACATTGCCCCTCACTGCCAAAACAAGCAGTTTCTTTCCACCAGGTACGACCCAGCGCACCCTGATCACTTTGCTGGACACTCACTCGGGCAAAGAGATGCCAGGCTGGGTTAACCATCGCCACCACTACGTGTATGGCCTGGAGCAATGGTACCAGGACAACAACATCCCCGTAGGGGCTTTTGTTCAATTGAAACGCACCGACGATCCTTTCCGAGTTGCGATCAGCTTCAAGCCCCGGCGCATGAGGCGCGAATGGGTGCGCGTCGCCGAGGCTATGGGCGACGAACTGCATTTCGCCATTCGCAAAATGCCCATTTCTTGCGAGTACGATGAGACCATGTTGGTGTGGGCAGAAGGCTCGGTGGAGATAGATAGGCTCTGGATCAAAGCCGAGGAAACAAACAAACCCCTGGGAGAGATCATCAGGGCAGTCTTTTTGGAACTATCCAAGCTGAGCCCTCAAGGCACCGTGCACGCAAAGACGGTGTACAGCGCGGTCAGTGTTGTTCTGCGCTGTCCGCCGGCGCCAATCTTTGCTGAACTGGCCAGTAGCCCCGCCTTTTCGGCCACAGGAGGCGCCCACTGGAGATACGATGAATCTCTTGCCAGCTTGCCAGACATCGAGAGCTGACGAAAATCTTTAGGAGCCAAATAGTAGCAACCGAGGTGATAGATGGCCAAGTGGACCAAACCCACTGTAGAAACCAAATTTCACATTGACCTTGATTGGTGGGACCAAAAGGAGGAGAACTTTCGAGTTTATCTCTGGAGTCATCTCTGTTCCGACTGTCAAGAGGTGTATGAATCCCACCACGGAACCGAGGACATTGACTGGATAGACCCCTGCACAGCAGAAGTAACGAGAGTGGACGCACTCTGGCACTCACTGCAAACCTGTTGCAGCAAGAAACCGAGCTTTCTCACCGAGCAAACGCCAATCATTGACGCTGTCTTTGGCGTGTTTTTAGGCAACGGAAACACCCCTCTCTCTCCCCTGGCACTGTACGAGGTCATCGGCCGGCGCAGGCCCAGCACGATCCTGCGAATGTTGACCCACGGCAACACTCACAAAGGGATTAAGCCCTTTCAAGAAAAGTAGACGTACCGGCGTTTTTCTGATAACCTAGCTTTACTCCCATCGCCGAGGCCCTCACTGGCAACATGCGCAGAAAGGAGCGGTGACATGCCTCAGGTTGTGACCTGGATCATGGTCATCCTGATATCCCTGGTCGTTGGCTTTCTGGGCGGCTGGCTTTTGGAATATTACCTAGACCTCAAGTACCTGGAGATACGCGCCAGGAAGCGGGGCTTCCTCCCCCCAAAAGAGACCACCGATCTTGTTGACACGACCGTTCCCACCGGCGATGAAGGTTCCAAAGCCGGGGCCAGCACCGACGAACAGTTGGCCGCCATGCTGCAGGAGTTCCAGAAAAAGCACGAGGCAGAGATCAACACAATGCGACAGGCGCTGAGAATACAAAATTCCCGCTACGACGACCTCGAAACCCAGTTTGAGCAATACATAACGACCCATCCCGACGATCTGACCGCCATCCGGGGCATCGAACGCGCTTACCAGTGGAAACTCCGCGACGCAGGAATCTCTAGCTACAGCCGGCTGGCGAACACCACTCCCAAACGGCTTTGTGAAATCCTGGACGTGCCCGACTGGCGGAAACTCGAGCCAGAATCCTGGATTGAGCAAGCCAAAGTGTTGGCTCAGCGAGGCAAGTGATGACAGGAACCCCCGCCGCTTTCGATGAGGTGTTCCAGAGAAGAAAAAAGACCATAGTCATCATCGGCGCCGTCTTGGTCATTCTGCTGGGAGGAACGCTCATCGCCGGACAAATGAGCGGACTGCTCAGAATCGAAACACCCCCGCCCACTATCGTCGCTGTGATTACCACCCGGCCCCCAACCGCACCGCCGACGGCGACAGCCACACCAACGCCACTGCCAACCGCCACACCCACACCTGTGCCCACAGCCACCGCCCCTCCACCCACAACTACACTCCAGCCACCCACACCGACATTGTCCCCCTCTACTACCCCCAAACCCCCTACACCAACACCTTCTCCTTCTCCTACACCCCAACGACCCACACCGACGCCGACAGCCACACCTGCAGCCCCTCGTCCGCCGGTCATAAAAAATCCGGCAGATGGCAGCCAACTGCCCAGCGAAGCGTTAATCATGGACGGTACCGCCGAACCAGGCACCACAGTAAAGGTGTACGAGGGTGTCACCTCGCTGGGGAAAGCGCTGGCAGACGAGGGAGGTAAATGGTCACTGGTGCCCTTGGAGCAACTCCCGGCTGGCGATCATACAATCGTTGCCGTTGACGTTGCCACAGACGCGATCTCAGCGTCTGTCACCTTTACGCTGCTGCAAGCCTGGTTGCCAATCTCGGGCGATGAGCAGCCCCATTGTCCATAACACGACAAATCTTTGCCCCCACTTTCACCTGAAGGGAGTTACCGAGATTCGTGGAACCCGAACGACTGCAAAAAGCAATGGCGCGCGGTGGCATCGGTTCCCGGCGCGCCTGTGAAGAATTGATCCGCCAGGGACGGGTGCGGGTCAACGGCCAGATCGTCACCCAGTTGGGCACCCGGGTAGATCCACTGCACGACGACATTGTCGTGGACGGCCAACCCCTGGCAACCGCCACCCCTCCAGTCTACCTTGTCTTGCACAAGCCGCCTGGCTACCTCTCCACCACCCATGACCCCCACGGGCGACCCACGGTAATGGACCTGCTTTCCGTGCCACAACGGGTCTATCCCGTGGGCCGATTGGATCTGGAAAGCGAAGGGTTGCTGCTTCTGACCAACGATGGCCCCCTCACGCAGCGACTCACCCATCCCCGCTACCGGCACGAGCGTGAATACAAAGTCCTCGTCCGAGGCCAGCCTGGGCGACAGGCCCTGCGAGCACTGCGTCGGGGGATAGAGTTGGAAGACGGCAAGACGTCCCCGGCCGAGGTCCGCCTCATCCAGGGCGAGCCGGGACCCAAAGGCACAACCTGGCTGCGCTTCATCCTGCACGAGGGACGCAAGCGGCAAATTCGCCGCATGTGTGCCGCAGTGGGTCATCCAGTGCAGCGCTTGATCCGGGTACGCACGGGGCCGCTTCGCCTGGGGGACCTCAGGCCCGGCGCATCCCGACGACTCACCCGGCAGGAGATCAAGTCTCTACAAGCCAGCGCCGGCCTCCTGCCGCGGCGTGGGC
>CAYVPU010000202.1:0-6094 GCA_964453885.1 uncultured Anaerolineae bacterium
CTGAAATGGCATTGGCCATATTCTTGACGACTTTGGCCATCTGCCTGGCGTGTGTCGTCGCCGGGCGGTTGCTGTTACGCAGTGACGCTGACACGACGCCGACGTCCATCGATCCGCCGCCAACGCTCTCTTTAACCCTTGAACCTAAACCAACCCAGACACATACACCTGGTGCTACCCGCACCGCCACGCCAGTGCCAACCCCCACACCCACCGACACCCATACCGCTACACCAACCTTCACACCGACGTATACACCCACTGCTACGCCTACCCCTACGCCAACTCCGACACATACACCCACCGCTACATCTACCCCCACGGCAACACCAACCTTCACGGCAACTCCTACCGCCACAATCACGCCGACACCCACGCCTGTGACCCTGGTTGACCCCAGCCTGACCTCGAGCGAGTCGCTGATCGGAGAGTTGGATGTTATACCTGTGGGGCAGGACGTGGTCTTGGTGATCCACGACGATCACTTTACGCAGGAACTGGCGGCTTATCTGGCGACGAAACCACAGGCCGTCTATCGAGACGTAGACGTCCGGTTCTCACCGGGGCAGGTCCAGGTGCAAGGTGAGATTCGCGTGCTCGGCGTGTGGGTGCGGGCCACGGTCTGGGGCGACTTGCGGGCCCAGGACTGCCACGTCCGATCCCCGATCTCGGACCTCTCTGTGGGCAGCCTGTTGACGCCGGCCATCGTGCGCCAGGAAGCTCGCAGACTCATCCAGAGCGAACTCGATAAGGCTTTGGATGACCTTTTCAAGACCCTACCCGTCTGCCTGGAGCGTATTGAAATATTGGACGGGATAGCCATTGCCGAGGGAACCAAACAAAAGATCGAGCCCTGAACTGCCGTCGTTTGATTGACAATTCGGATCTTTCATTATATACTGCCTTACCTCTTTAGCGTGCTGAGCTGTTTCAAAAGACGTCATCTATTTGCGCGACCCGTATCGCGACCGAATTCTCGGAGGTGCAACTGGTAATGAGACGTGCCGGCCTTTTGCTCATCGGGATGGGGATTTTGCTCATCGCCAGTTGCCGCACGCCCACCCCACTTCCCACGCCTACACCTTCGCCCACACCATCGCCAACCGAGATTGCCCGCCGAGCGGGGGAGCGAATGCTTGCCACCAATTCGATCCATTTTATCATTGAGCTGTCTGGCGAGTTGACCTACCTGGACAGCCCCCCGACGCTGGCACTCAAACGGGCCGAGGGCGACCTGGTCCGGCCAGACCAGGTGAGAGCCATCGTCAAGGTGTCGTCGTTTGGGTTTGCATCGGAGGTGGCTATTATTGGATTGGGGGACGAGCAATACATCACCAATCCCCTCAACCAGCAGTGGGAAAAGCTACCGCCAGGACAAGGTTGGGATTTTGACCCCACTCTCATCTTTGACCCCCAGCACGGTATCAAGTCCATTCTCAATCAGGCGGACTGGACGTTCGGCCTGGACGAGGAAATAGAGGACCAGACACACTATTGTCTGCACGGACAATTGTCTGGTGAGCGAATCTCGCCCTTGACAGCCGGCATGATCGCGTCGGGGAAGGTGACAGTGGATGCGTGGGTGGGGGGACAGGACGCCTATGTGCGTCGCGTCCAGATCGTAGAACTGGAGAGCGACCCGGAAAACCCGACCCAATGGCTCATCGAATTCTCTGCCTTTGACCAGCCTGTAGATATCGAGATGCCACCTGTGCCATGAGCCACTTTTAGCCCCTGACTGTCTTGTTACTACATTGGCTGGCTCACCGGGTGGCTGCCTGCCCTACATCTGGCGAAAAGTCAGTAGATTGCCACTACACCTTGGGGTAGACTGCCTCGCCACAGCCTGATGTAGCAGTTAGACAGTCAGGGACTTTTAGCGTCGTTCACCAAAGGTCTGCGACCCTTGCCCATCCCAGTCGTGTCCAATACTAGAGACCACCATCATGGTTGACAGTACAAATGCCCAACGCCGCCCCTATCTCGTCTTGCTCCTGGTCTCGTTTGGCGTCTTTGTCGCCGCCGATGATCTTACGGTGGTTTCTACACTACTGCCGCAGATGATCTTTGACTTTGAGATTCCCATCCCAACCGGGCTGGACGACGCGGCCTGGATTGTCAGTGCTTACCTGATCGCCTACATCGTGGTCATGCCCTTTATGGGCCGTGTATCGGACATCTATGGACGCCTGAGGGTCTATTTGGCCAGCCTGGGGCTCTTTGCGCTTGGTTCAGTTTTTGTGCCCCTGGTCCAGGATCTGCGGCTGCTCATCGTCTTTAGGGCTGTGCAGGCACTGGGTGGCGGAGCGATGGTGCCGGTGGCCATGGCCATCGTGGGTGACCTCTTTCATGGTGAACGCCGTCCCCTGGCCATGGGAGTCCTGGTCGCTGTGGATACGGCGGGCTGGATATTTGGGCCGCTGTACGGCGCTTTCCTGGTGCGCTATCTGGACTGGCGCTGGCAGTTCTACATCAACATTCCGGCCAGTCTCCTGGCGGCGGTGACGGCTTACTGGGCGCTGAGGGGCTTGCCTCAGTCCAGGCGGCGGGCGACGCTGGACATTCCCGGAGCATTGCTGCTCACGGGCGGCCTGGTGGCGTTGAACGTCGCCCTCTCGTACAGTGGTGGGCGGGCAACTACCGGCCCATCGTTCGATTTTGACGCGCCGCCGCCGGCCACTCAGCTTGTCCTGCCTCTGTTGGGGGTATCCGTGTTACTCTTTGGCCTGTTTGTCGCGCTTGAGCGGCGTGTCTCGCAACCGCTGGTCGAACTGGCCATGTTTCGGCGGCCTAATTTTGCTACTGCCTGTGCCATCAATTTTATGATTGGCGTCGCACTCGTCATCGCCATGGTGGACGTGCCGTTGTTCATCAACACTATCCTCGCCGAGGGGAGCACCATGGATGAGATATTGCGTTTGGCGGCGGTGCGCAGTGGCCAGGTCTTGGCGGCGCTTACAGGAACCATGGCCCTGGCCTCGGTGCTGGGTGGCTGGCTCTGCGGGCGGTTGGGCTACCGTCTGCCGACGCTGCTGGGACTGACGATCGCCGCCGGGGGTTTTGGACTGATGGGGACGTGGGCGCCGGGCATGAACTACGGGCCGATGGCGATCCACCTGGCGCTGGCAGGGCTGGGCCTTGGGCTGGTGACGGCTCCACTCAGCACGGCTGTCATTGATGCCGTGGATGAGACTCGACGGGGCGTGGCCTCGGGCCTGGTCGTCATTTTGCGGCTTGTTGGAATGAGCGTCGGCCTGTCGTTGCTGACTGCCTGGGGTCTGAAGCGTTTCGAGCAACTCTCCAGCGGTTACACTGTGGCCGAGCTTGGTGGTGTTCTCTTGAACCTCACGGCGCGAGTACTGGATGAGACTTTTCTCATGGCCGGCGGTGTGTTGGTACTGGCTATCCCGGTGGCCCTCTCGCTGCGGAGCAGGTTGCGGCAGCGCAATAGCCAATTGTTGCATTGATATGGGGAGGAGGTGATAGCATCCAGATAATAGCCATCGTCAATCGCAGACACTCTGTGCTCTATCAATAGACAGGAATAGCCTGAACCGTAAGCAATAAAGGAGGCAAATCATGGAGTCACAAGACAAGGATCTGAACACCGAATTGAATAGCGATCTTGAAACCGAATCGCCGCCTGACGTCGCTCCCGTGGAGCCGCAGGCGGAGGAACCAGGTTACGCCGTACCGCCCAGCCCCAGGAAATCGAAAGCACCGCTGATCATTGCCATCGTCGCCGCGGCGGCGCTTCTGTGCATCGTCTGCGTGGTGGGCGTGGTTCTGGCCAGCCAATACTTGCCCTTTCTCGCACCCGAACGGGCCGCAGCCAGGCTCATGCCTGCCGATACAGCTTTCTTTACTTCGATCAACGTCGACATTGAGGACGCCCTGCTGGGCTACAAGCATCTGGATGAGGTCTATGGTGACATCCCCGAGTTTGAGGGGGCTCTGGATGACTTTTTAGACCAGCTAGAAGACGAGCTCGACATTTCTTACAAGGACGACGTAAAGCCGTGGCTGGGGCCGGAAGTGGCCATAGCTATCGGCAATATGAAAGACTTGTTTGAGGGCGAGGAGCCTGTCATCATCATCGCCGCTGCAACCAGGGATACCAGGGCCTCGGACGCCTTCCTGGAAAAGATGGTAGAATCCCTGGAGGATCAGGACTATGATGTTGGCGAAGAGACTTACCAGGATGTAGCCTATTACGTTGCGGAACCCGAAAACGATTGGGAAACACCTATGGTCTTTGGCACCGTAAAAAAGCACCTGATCCTGACCACATACGAAAGGATTATGGAGAAAGTCATTGACGTGGCCAAAGGCGACTCGGATTCGCTGGCCGACAAAGAGCGATACACAAAGTTGGTGGGCGCGCTGCCTGATGACGCAGTGGCCTGCATGTTCTTCGACATGGAAGACCTGGCAAAAGCTGGGCTCCAGGGCCTCGAAAGCGAAGGGTTTGATCTGCCCAGGGAATCCTCTGAGCAGCTCGAGGCATTCCAGGCCTTCGGGTTGGCGCTTAGCCTGGACACAGAAGGAATCCAGTTCGACGTTGCCATGGCCTTTGATCCCGACGCGCTGCCCCCGGAGGCGCTGGAGAGCTTTGGGGCCAAGGCCAGTCCCAATCGCATCCTGAAGCGGATTCCCGACGACGCCTTGGGCTTTCTCTCCGGGCAAGACCTGGCCGCTTTCTGGAAGAGCGCCTTTGCCAGCTTGATGGATATCCCTGACGCTGAAGAGCAACTCGATGACCTGGAAGACGCAACGGGCCTGAAATTGGACGAGGAGTTGCTGGACTGGCTGTCAGGCGAGTTTGCCATCGCTTTGGTCAAGGCCGAGGGAATAGAAGACGTTCCCATCGGCGGCTTTGCCGTTTTCGAGATTGACGACCAGGAAAAGGCAAAGGACTCGCTGGAGGACATTGTTGGCGCCCTGGAAGAGATGGCTGGCTTTGAACTCGAAGACAAAGACATCGGCGACGTCGAGATGCAGGTCCTTCAGGATCCGTATGGCGAGGAAATCATCCTGGGATATGGCTTCACCGACGAGCACCTGGTCATCGGCTTCTCGGAGGATGCTCTGGAGGAGGCTACGAATGATGACATCCGGTCCATCACTGCCGACGAAACCTTCAAGAAGGTGCAGAAGCATCTGCCCGGCAAGACAGGCGGATGCGTTTACGTCAATGTCGAGGCTGTCTGGCGACTCGCCTACAGGAGCATGTCAGATTACGACAAGGAGAACTTTAACGAGGAGATTCGTCCTTTCCTGGAGCCAATCGTGGCGATAGGCATGGGCGCGCCTCCAACCGATCCCGAGAAAGGCATCAGCCAGGGTACCCTGTTCATCTATATCCCTGGAGAATAGAGGCAACCCATTTCTAACCAGTCTATAACCTTTTTCCAGGCTGTGCTATGTATGGCTCAGCCACTTTGTGAAACCATCAGTCAAAACCTAACCACCACCCGCAAGTTTACCGGCGACTGTCCAGGAACGATCAGAAACAACACGACGGGTAGCATCGGTTGCTACCCGTCGTTTTCTTTTCGAGCAAGGACCTTCTGCTTCTAGCCTTCCTTTCCCACGCTTCCGGCGGAGCCCTCATTTGAAAAGATATTGGCGCCAAGACAGGGGCCGCTACCAAAAAAAAGCTCCAGAAAGATTGGACTTTGGACAATTCGGGAATCGAGCCTTTAGGCGGCCTACATCTTGTGGCAATGACCCGGCTAAAGCCTCTATTCCTTGGGGTGTGCAGGCTTTTGTCCAAAGTCCAAGAGAGAGATAAAGACTTTTACAGGCAGGGAGCAAAGGGGAGTCGATCAAGCCCCGGCGGTGACTTGACCAGCCAGGTAGTAACCAACGCCGTGTTTTCCGAAAAGATACTGCGGATTCCGGGGAGTTTCTTCGATCTTTTGTCGCAGGTTGTGCACGTGCACTCTGAGACCGCAAACGCGCAGCGGGCACTCGGTACCCCAAAGTCGGGTCACTAGCTCAGAGCAGGGCACCACCCGTCCTGGGCGCCTGGCCAGGTAAGACAGCAGGTGAAATTCAAGGGGCGTCAGATCAATCTTTTTGTCTCCCAGGG
>CAYVPU010000203.1:0-6092 GCA_964453885.1 uncultured Anaerolineae bacterium
GGTGTTGTTGAACGAGGCGTCCAGTTCGTGCAGCGGCGCTGTGGCCAGAAAGTCTCGAGCGCTGACCATCGGCCAGTAGAAGGCCATAGAGGGGAGATAGTCTGCTATCCGCGCCATCTTGCCCACGTCGTCCTTTGTCGAATCTCGCCGCTGGTGAGTCACGAAATCAATTGTCTCCGTGCCGCTGCCGTCGGTAGCGCAGTACATGGCCGTTCCGTCGAGATTCAAGTCGTGGGCCGGCGAGCGCGCGCCCATGGTGTAGTAACGCGGCGCGTGGGACAGACTGTCCAGCACCACGTCGGGCGGCAGCTTGACAATCTGGCTCTCAAAATCCACCTGTGCCCCATGCTCAGCGTAGATGCTCAGAGCTTTTGCTGAAGGGCAGTGGATGCCGGTCTTTTCCAGAATCTCCAGTGTGGCTGATTTGAATAGGGCCAACTGCTCATCGCTCAAGATGCGCAGGTGGTAACTGGGTACAATTGGTTCTAGTTCCGGTGTCTTGCTGTGCATAACTTTACCTCCTTCTCCTATGCCATCCGCTCAGCCTCGCGTTCGGCTGCCGCCAGGATGCGGTCTAGTTCGGCCAGGACCTCCTGCGGCAATGGCTGGGGATGATGCGTCTCGTTGAGCCGCTTGAACTCTTCCAGAGCAACCTCCTGTGCGTTGCGAGGATTGCCATTGGGGTCATCTTGTTCCAACAAAGGCAGTCGAAAGTCGCGGATGTGCTTGCGGGTGTGCTTTTGTGCCAAGAAATGGCCGCGCGGTCCCACCTTGGCGATCACGTCCAGCGCCATATCCGCCGCGTCGAACTCGAAGCCGTGCAGCAGGTCGTAGGCGTACCGGCACATCTCATGCTGCAAGATCACGTGCTCCGGGTAGAGGATCATCGAGCTGCCCGTCAGCCCCAGGTAGCCGCAGATCTCGCCCCCATAGAACGGAATCATCATCGCACCCGAGCCGGTGTCCAGGCCCGCTTCCCAGCCAATTTCGGCCGCGTCGGTGCTCACGCTGCCGCCGCCCAGGCTGGGAACCCCCCAGGCGTGGGCCATTTGAACCGCCATCCAGCCCAAAGGTATCGGGACTTCGGCGACGTAAGCGCCGGTGCGGGGGTGCATCAACGAGACATAGTTCGAGTGGAACACGGGCGCGCCGGGATAGGCCAACTGCACCAGCACCATCCCGCTGACCACCTCGGCGTCGCCCGTCACCAACGCACCCAGCGGCGTGGCCGGGGCGGTCGAACCCATCGTCGGCATAGCCATAAAGCTCATCGGGATGCCCGCCTCGGCGTAGGTCAGCGCGTTATCGAGACTATGGCCGTCCTGGGACAGCGGGGCGATGGTGCAAAAGTTGGCGCAGATGGGGGGGCGTTGCCGGAGCGCCTCGGCGCTGCCCGCCACCGCCGTTACCATTTCCACGACGTAGGGAGCCAATTGCGGAGGAACCGTCATCCCCCCGCGCACGTGTTTAAGCGTGTTCGTCAGCCCGGCGTGACATTGGTGCAACGGCGCGGTGCGTCCATAGTCCTGCGCGCTGACCAGCGGCCAGTAAAAGCTGATCATGGGCAGCGCGTCGCACACCCGCGCCATCATAGCCACGTCCTCCTTGCGCGACTCGCGCATCTCGCGCGTCTCCAGGTCGATCACGTGCACGCCGGTGCCGTCGGTCGCCAGGTAGGAACTGTTCCCGTCCAGCAGCAGGTCAAAGCGCTCCTCGCGCCCGCCCAGGATAAAGGAGCGCGGCGCTGTGGACATTGCCTTTTGCACCAAATCCGGCGGGATGCGGACGATCTCTGTATCCATATCCACCTTTGCGCCGTGGTCGGCAAAGATTTCCAGCGCCTTGCGGGATGGAAAGTGCACGCCGACCTCGTCCAACAGTTGCAGCGTGCCGCCCTTTAACGTTTCAAGCTCCGCCTGCGTCAGCAGTTCGCTCTTGAAGGACGTGGGAAAAGGGATAATATCTGGGGTTTCGGAGTACATGATTTCTCCTTATAGTTGTTGTATTTACCGCTCACCGGTCGGCCAGGATGTTGAAAATGCGCTTGGCGCTTTCCCAATCTTCCGGCGGGCGATTCTCATATTGCTTTGTCACTAGGTCGGTCACGACCATACCCGGACTGAGCGCGCCCATCAGCACGGGCGTTCCCTTGGTCTCCCGCGCCAGGGACTCGTCGAGATACCGCAGACCGCTCTTGGTTGTGCCATAGAGCGCCAGGCCATCCACCTTGCGGCCATCGCTGCCCAGACCCTCCATTCTCTTTCCGCGCCATAGTTTTAGGAACGTACTCTTTCGAGTTTGGGATCATACATTGGCCTCAACGAAGCCTTGGCCGGATAGAGAACGCCCGCCACCTGTATCTCATACGTGCCGCTCTTGACGTAATCGGCGGTCACTCCCTCTTCATTCTCCACGTAACCCAGACCCACCGACGCACCCAGCGTGTGCCCATAACCACCCGCCAGGATGCGACCAGCAAATTCTCCATTGCGGTAGATGATTTCATTATAGTACAGCAGCGGCTCGGGGTCCTCCAGCAGGAACTGTACCAGGCGATGCTTGACTCCAGCCTGCTTGTGCTGCAAGAGCGCCTCTTTGCCAATGAACCCGCCAGGCTTGTCCAAGTCCACAAAGCGGCTCAAGCCTACCTCCAGCGGCGTATCCAGGTTGTCAACGTCGTTCCCATAATCGCGATACGCCTTCTCCAAACGCAACGTTTCCAGCGCCTGCAACCCGGCAAACACCAACCCGACGTCCTGGCCCGCCTCCACGAGCATATCAAAGACGTGGAGAGAAAACTCGGTGGGGATGTAGAGTTCCCACCCCAATTCACCCACGTAGCTCACCCGCAAGGCGAGGACCAGGGCGTAGCCGATGTCGATCTCTTTCAGGGTCAGAAAGGGAAACGCTTCATTCGACATGTCGGCATTCGTCACGCGGCTCAACAGGTCGCGAGACTTTGGGCCCTGGATATTCAGCACGCTGTAGGCCGAGGTGACGTTAGTCACAAAGACGTGCGCGTCGGGGGGGATGTGTCGCTTTAGCCAGGCCTGCACGGCGGTGATGGTCGCATCGCCGGTGAGGACCAGGAATTGATCCTCCGCCAGGCGCGTGACGGTCAGGTCAGCTTCGATCCTGCCGCGTTCGTTCAACCATGAGGTGTAGACGCAACGGCCAACCGGAACGGCCACATTGTTGGCGCAAATGCGGTTGAGGGCTTGTTCCGCGTCCCGACCTTGCACCAGCAGTTTACCCATCACCGAGTAATCCATCAGTATCACGCCTTCGCGCGCGGCTCGATGCTCGGCGGCGGAATACTCGAACCAATTCTGCCGCCCCCAGGTGTACTCCACTTTGGGCTCGATCCCCTCTGGGGCGAACCAATCTGGATACTCCCACCCGGCATAAGCGCCAAAATAAGCTCCCGCCTCGGCCAGCCGGTCGTGGAACGGAGACTTGCGAACGTTACGAGCCGTCTCTGCCTGGAGGTTGAAATAGCCCTGAGCGTACAGCAGCCCGAGAGATTCTACGGTTCGGTCGCGCAAATAGCGGGGATTGTTCTGGAACGGCAACATGCGCGCGATGTCCACGTCACTGATGTCAATCGGCGGTAGGCCATCCACGATCCACTGGGCCATCACCTGTCCAACACCACCGCCAAGCAGAATGCCCAGCGAGTTGAATCCCGCGGCCACGTAATAATGCTTCAACTCGGGCGCTTCGCCCATCAACGGTCCCTGATCCGGCGTGAAGCTCTCCGGCCCACAGAAGAACTTGTGCACCCCGGCCGTTTGCGCTACCGGGATACGCTCCATCGCGAGTTCGAGGTGTGGTATCATCCGATCCCAGTCTGGTGTCAACTCGTCAAACTTGAAGCTTTCCGGTATGCCATCCATCCCCCAGGGAGCCGCCACCGGCTCGAACAAACCGATCAGCAGTCCGCCGGTCTCTTCTCGATAATAGGCAAAGCGGGCCGCGTCATCCAGAATTGGCAAGTCGCGATGGATTCCCTCTATCGGCTCGGTGATCAGGTAATAGTGCTCGGCGGCGTGCAAGGGTACATTGACGCCCGCCATCTGGCCCAACTCGCGCCCCCACATCCCGCCGCAATTGACCACGTACTCGGCCTTGATTTCTCCCTTGTCGGTCACTACCCCGGTCACCCGGCCGTTTTTCTGTCCGATCGCCGTAACCTTGGTATCCTCAAAGATGAGTGCGCTGCCCATCCGAGCGCCTTTTGCCAGGGCCATGGTCGCATCCACCGGATTGACGCGGGCATCGTCAGGGCAAAAGAACCCAGCCAGCAAATCATCAGTTTTGAGCAGAGGCCACATTTTTTTGATCTCGGAAGGGGATAGCTCTTCGATCACGTGACCCTTATAGCGGCCAAAGTCAGCCACCCGCCGGAACCCCTCCACCCACTCTTCGGAAGATGCCAGTTCAAGGTAGCCAATCCTGCGGAAACCGGTATCCTGGCCGGTTTCTTCTCCTAACCTTTGGAAAAGCTCACGGGTGTATTTTGACATGTCGTTCTTGACCGCCGAGGCAAATATCCCACTCTCGACCAACCCGGCCGCGTGCCACGTGGTACCGGAGGTTAAATCTTTGCGTTCCAGCAACACGACGTCCCGCCAGCCCAATTTGGTCAGGTGATAGGCCACACTGCAACCAATCACGCCGCCGCCAATGATGACAACCTGTGCCTGGGTCGGAAAAGATTTTTCAGTCATGTATTTCGCCTCCTAACTCAATAGCCCTTATCCTAATTCCCGCTCCGCCGCCTGTAGAATGCGCTTGAATTCCTCCTGCTGCGCCTCGTCCAACGGTTCCGGATGGTGATTCTCCAGAATCCAGTCCGTCTTTTCTCGCGCCATCTCGATTGGGTCGCGAAAGCCGCCGTCCGGCGTGGGCTGGGCGGTCAGTTCTGGGTAGCCTATCTTGCGCATATTCTGGCGGGTGTGCTTTAGCTTAAGGAAATGCCCGCGCGGCCCCACCGCCTCGATCACGTCCAGAGCCAACTCTTCCTGGCTGACGTCGAGGCCCGCCATATCCTCACGCACGTCGTGGTAGACGAGTGAATCCAGAACCAACGCCTCGGGGTAGAGCACCGTACTGCCCTTTCGCAGCCCCATTCCGCTGCCTGTCTCTGCCCCACACAGCACGCACATCATCCCGCCCGCGCCGCCTCCCACATCCCAGGTTTCAATCGCTGGCGCATCCCCCGCACCAAAAGCGCCCGCCAGTGTGGGCACGCCCCACATGTGGGCCAGTTCGACCCCCACCGCATAGACGAGAGAGGATGCGCACAGGTAACCGCCCGTGCGCGGGTGCATGATGCCCGGCATCATCGAGTGATAGATCGGCGCTCCGGGATAGGCCATCTGCATCAGCCATCTCAACTACCCTCCCAACGCCTCCAACCGATCCACCAACCTTGCCAATTCCTCGAACGAGGCCTCTACTGGCGCGGGTGTCGACATATCCACACCGGCCACCTCGAACAAATCCATCGTATACAGCGATCCACCCGCACTGATGAACTCGATGTACCGCTCGGCCATCCCCTTTTCACTTGCCAGAATTTTCGCCGCCAGGGCATCCGCCGCGCTGATTCCAATGGCGTACTGGAACGTGTAAAACGGTTCAAAGAGATGTAAGAACTGCGCCCAGGTGATGCCTGTCCGTGCAGGATCATCTTTCATCGTCTCTCCATAACCTTCGGCATGAAACCCCTGCATGATGTGTTTCAATTCCACCGCAGTGAGAGGCTGGCCCTCCGATGCCCGGGAAAAAACCTCATACTCAAAGCGGGCCAGCGTGGGCATGATGAAGAAATACCGGTGGTAGGTCGACATAGCTTCATCGATGAGGGCCAACTGGAAATCCCTATCATCCGCCTTTAATTCCCGCAGATATGCCCGCGTCATCGCCTGGTGAAAGTTGGCCGGTGTCTCTCCGACTGTGCCAGAGACCGAGTCATACTCGTTGTAAACATCTGGTTGGTTCTCCGCCGTATAAACGCCATGCATGGAATGTCCCAGTTCATGCGTCAGGGTGCTCAAGGCGATGATGGAATCATCATAGCTCATGTA
>CAYVPU010000204.1:0-1550 GCA_964453885.1 uncultured Anaerolineae bacterium
TCGCGCTGCGCCGCCACGAACCGCATCGCCTGGACGCCGACTATTACTACGCCGTGCGCGCCTGGGATCGCGGCCCCGACTTTGCCCGTCGTCCGGCCGTGGGGCGTGCAGCACGGACGCTGTTCCTCAACCGCACCTGCTACAATGGATTGTACCGCGTCAACCGGCAGGGCCACTTTAACGTGCCCTTTGGCCGGTACAAGGACCCTCGAATCGTTGACGAGGCGAACCTGCGGGCGGTAAGCGACGCTTTACAAGGCGTAAACTTGCACGGCGACGATTTCGAACGCTGCCTGGAGTGGGCCACCGCTGGAGATTTGATTTATCTGGATCCGCCCTACGACCCGTTGAGCGCCACCGCCTCGTTTACCAGCTATACGTCTGCCGCCTTTGACGAGGACGAGCAGCGTCGCCTGGCAGACGTGTACCGGCGACTCGACGCGGCTGGCTGCCGGGTGATGCTGAGCAATTCGGACACGGCCTTGATCCGAGAGTTGTACGCCGGGTACCGGATCAAAGTCTTGCAAGCGCGGCGGGCCATCAGCTCAAAGGGGAGTGGACGGGGGGCTATCCCCGAACTGTTGATTCTTAACTATTAGCTTGCCTTTTCCCCCGGTGCGTGCGATAATTAGAATCGGTGGAGAATCTGTGTTTCTGAAACCCTGAAAGGAGAACAAGATGGGTGTGCGAGTCGAGATCGAATACTGCGCGGCCTGACACTATACGCCGCGAGCCGTCAGTTTGACGGGGTCTCTGTTGAACAAGTTCGAGTCAAGCATCGAAAGCATCACCTTGATTCCCGGCGGAGGTGGCGTTTTTGAGGTCACGGTAGATGGCGACCTCATCTTTTCCAAGAAGGCGCTGGGCCGCCATGCCGAGATAAACGAGGTGCTCAAGAGCTTTAAAGCCAAAATCTGATCAAGCCCGTAAAGTGCCCACAAGCCCTCTTCTATGACCGGGGAGGGCTTGTTGCGTTTGGCCTCAAGCAAATTGAGATCACGGTCAAGTGGGCGCGAGGGCATAGAGTAGCCGCGTTTTCCATAACGCGCCAACTCCATGCGATATAGAAATCGCGGCTACGGCACTTTTGTCTTTGGACGCCTTGACAGGGTAGCAACGTTGTGCTATAGTTGAAATGAGCCCAGCCGGCCGGGCGGTCGCGGGCGTCCACGAGACGTTCGAGGAAAGTCCGGACTCCACAGGGCACGGTGCTGGCTAACGGCCAGGCGGTGTGACCCGACGGACAGTGCCACAGAAACATACCGCCGGCCCCAAGGGGTCGGTAAGGGTGAAAAGGTGGTGTAAGAGACCACCGGCGGGCCTGGTGACAGGCCCGGCCAGGCAAACCCCACCGGGAGCAAGGCCAAGCAGGGGGAAAGGCGCTGCGCAAGCGCCGGGAGGCGGCCCGTCTCCCTTGACCTCCGGGTAGGCCGCACGAGGCGGCGGGCAACCGTCGTCCCAGATAGATGACCGCCACCCTCGTCCGAGGGGACAGGATCCGGCTTACAGGCCGGCTGGGCTCGTGTATCTGCATTCAAACTTTTATGGAG
>CAYVPU010000204.1:1650-6078 GCA_964453885.1 uncultured Anaerolineae bacterium
AATTGGAAGATGAACCTGGGCCGCGTTGACGCAGCGCTGGCCTTTGTGCGCCACATTCGGTACCCGCTGAACCAGATCGAGAGCGTGGAACGGGTGTTGTGCCCGCCCTTTACCGTGCTGGCAGCCGTGGCCGAGATATTGCGCCCCACGCGCATCGGCCTGGGCGCGCAGACGATGCACTGGGCCGATCGGGGCGCGTACACCGGCGAAGTCTCCCCGGCCATGCTGGCAGGGCTATGCCAGTACGTCGTCCTGGGCCACTCGGAGCGCCGCACCGGGCGTGTAGCCTCCCCGGATCGAGGCGCAGCGGTCAGCGTCGAGAGCGACGCCGCCGTCAACCGCAAGGTCCACGCGGCGTTGGCGCACGGTCTCAGCCCCATCATCTGCGTGGGAGAGAACCTGGCGCAGAACGAGGCCGGCCAGACCCACGAGTTCGTCGGCCAGCAGGTACAGGCGGCGCTGTCTGGCCTGACGGCGGAACAGGCCAAAAAGTGCGTGATCGCCTACGAGCCTATCTGGGCCATCGGCACGGGGAAAGCGGCCACGCCGGCCGATGCGAACCGTATCATCGGGCTGACCATCCGAGGGGCTGTCGCCGAGATGTTTGGGGAAGGGACTGCCCAGGCCGTGCGGGCCCAGTACGGCGGCAGCGTCAACGTGGAAAACATCGCTGCTTTCTTGGCCATGCCAGAAGTGGACGGCGCGCTGGTGGGTGGGGCCAGCCTCAAGCCGGATTTTGTGGAACTTGTTCGGCGGGCGGCGTTGGTCCGATCTTGAGGCTCAATTTTGCGCGTCTGGCGGCGGGCCTGTCCTGAGCCCTCAGTCCCTGGGCCTGAGGACCAAGGGCCCAGCCAAGGATTGCGATCCGCCGCGAGCACGAGGTGAGCAGCCAGATGTAATCAACCCCGGCATTACGGTTCACGTTTTCGCGTGTGCTCGGACTACTGAGAGGTACACGAGATGAGAGATGAGGATAGGACCAAAGAGCAACTCATGGATGAATTGACGGAACTGCGCCAACGGGTCGCAGAGTTGGAAACAGTAGAAGCCGGGCGCAAGCGGGCGGATGAGGCGCTGCGTCGGCATGGTCTGGAGCAGAAGACCCTGCGGCAGGCGGCGCTGGCACTGACGACCGCCCTGGAGCGGGATAAAGTGATCGATCGTATCCTGGCCCAGTTGCAGCAGGTGGTGCCCTACGACAGCAGTACGGTCCAGTTGCTCAGGGCAAGTCCTGAGCCTGGTCGAAGGGTCTGTCCTGAGCGCAGCCGAAGGGCCTGCCCTGAGCGTAGTCGAAGGGAGGACCGGCTGGAAATCGTGGGCGGGCGTGGCTTCTCCAACCTGCCGGACTTGTTGAGGCTCTCCTTCCCCGTGGGCGGGGACAACCCCAACAGCGAGGTGGTCCGCACCCGGGTGCCCTTTATCGTGGCCGATGCCCCGGCCGTGTACGATGGATTTCGAAAAGACCCGCACCAGCGGACTGTCATCCGCTCCTGGCTGGGGGTGCCGATGCTGGTGGGCGAACGGCTGGTGGGAATGATCGCCCTGGACAAGCGGGAGCCGGGATTCTACACTCAGGAACACGCCCGTCTGGCCGAGGGCTTTGCCGCCCACGCTGCCGTCGCCGTTGAGAACGCCCGCCTCTTTCAAGCCGAACGGGAGCAGCGGGAGCTGGCCGAGGCGCTGGCGGAGGCAACCGCCGCCGTCAGCAGCACGCTCGACCTGGATCAGGTACTCGCCGCTGTCCTGGAACAGGCGCGACGACTGCTGGGCGTGATCGCCTGCTCAGTCTGGTTGATTGACCCGGAGACGGACGAACTGGTCTGCCAGCAGGCCGCCGGCCCCCAGAGTGAGATCGTGCGCGGCTGGCGGTTACCGCCGGGAGTGGGGCTCGCCGGCTGGGTGGCTCGAAGCGGCGAGAGCCTGTCCGTGCCGGACGTAAAGGCCGACGAGCGCCACTTCAAGGGGGTGGATCAGCAAACCGGGCTACCGTTGCGTTCTATCCTCACCTTCCCCTTGCGGGTCAAAGAGAGTGTGATCGGCGTGCTTGAGGCCGTGGATGGAGAGGTCAATCGTTTCGGGCCAGCAGACCTGGAGTTGATGGAACCGCTGGCCGCGTCTGCGGCCATCGCCATCGAGAACGCGCAGTTGTACGAACAGGCGCGGCAGGACGCCGAAACCAGATCTGTGCTGCTGCGCGAGGTCAACCACCGCGTCAAGAACAACCTGACTGGCATCATTGGCTTGCTCTATACCTCACGAGATCGCGCCAGGGTGGAGGACCGGGCGACGTATGAATCTACCATGGACGATCTGATTGGCCGGGTGCGCGGGCTGGCCACGGTGCACAGCCTGCTCTCCGCGTCCGAGTGGATGCCCTTACGATTGAGCGACCTGACGGCCCAGGTCATCCGCGCCGCCTTGCAGGCGCTCCCACACCATAAGCACATGTCCGTGGCCGTGTTCCCCTCCCCGGTCCGCGTGACGCCCGACCAGGCACATGACCTGGCGTTGGTGATCCACGAGCTGGCGACTAATGCCGTCAAGTACGCCCTGGGGGGGCGCGACACAGCGCAGATCACCTTCCAGGTCGCCTTCGACGGCAGTACGGTGCGCTGCGAGTTTCGAGACGATGGGCCGGGCTATTCGGAGGACGTATTGCAGTTGGAGCGTTACAACGTAGGGTTTGATCTGATACAGAACATCGTGCGCGATAGCCTGTACGGGGAGCTGGCACTGCACAACGACGACGGCGCAGTGGCCATCTTTCAATTCAAGACCAGGATCACGGAATACGCAATACGCAATACGCAAAGGAGAGATCCAAGATGAGCGATCGGGAGAATATCCGCGTACTGATCGCCGAGGACGACTATCTGGGCAGCGAACTGATCAAAAAGATCCTGGAAAAGACAGGGTACACCGTCGTTGGCAAGGCCGTGGATGGTCGGCAGGCTGTCGAGATGGTACAGTCCACCCAGCCCGACGTGGTCTTGATGGACATTGAGATGCCCGATATGGACGGGATCGAGGCCACGCGACTGATTCAGGAACATTGTCCTACACCGGTGGTGGTGCTGACGGCCTACGAAACGCCGGAACTGGTCGCACAGGCCAGTGTTGCCGGTGTGGGGGCCTACCTGATCAAGCCGCCCGAGGGACGCGAAATGGCGCGAGCCATCACCGTCGCTCTGGCCCGTTTTGACGACATGATGGCCCTGCGGCAGAGCAACCGTTGCCTGGAGGAAACGCTGGCGGAGCTAAAGGCGACGCAGCAACAGGTTGTACAACAGGAACGGCTGGCCGCCGTGGGACAACTGGCGGCCGGCATCGCCCACGAATTTAACAACATCATGGCCTCTGTTATCCTCTATGCCGAGATGATGCTCAGAGAGCCTGGCCTGTCGCCAAAAGATCGGGAGCGACTTACCACCATCCGCCAGCAGGGACGCCATGCGGCCAACTTTACCCAGCAAATCCTGGACTTTGGACGCAAGGCAGTTCTGCGGCGGCAGGCCCTGGACTTGGCTCTTTTTATGGAAGAGTTAATGAGCTCTCTTCAGCACGAGCTGCCGGAGAGCATCAGTATCCACCTGAGTTACGGTGCCAAAGAGATCGCGGTCGATGCCGATCCCACCCGCCTGCAACAGGCGATCATGAACCTGGCGCTCAATGCGCAGGACGCGATGCCCAAAGGGGGAGACCTTTACCTTGAGCTCGATCGCTTCCATCTTGAACCCGGCGAACCGCTCCCCATCTGCGACATTCAGCCGGGGGAATGGGCCCGCCTGACGGTGACCGACACCGGTGGTGGCATTCCGCCCGATGTTCTCCCTCACATCTTTGAGCCTTTCTTCACCACCAGAATGCCGCTTCGCAGCGGATTGGGGCTGTCGCAGGTGTATGGCATTGTGGCGCAGCACAAAGGCCACGTTGACGTGCGCACAAAGGTGGGAGAGGGCACGGCTTTTACCATTTACCTGCCCGCTCTGCCCGTGTCGCAGCCAGAAGCCTTGTCTTCAGAGATGCCTGAAGGAGATGGGGAAACCATCCTGGTGGTGGAAGACGGCCCGATCATGCGGCAAGCCCTGGTGGACTGCCTGGAAATGTTGAACTACCGTGTCCTGACGGCGGCCGATGGTCGGGAGGCACTGGCCCTCTATGAGCAGCACAGCGGCGACCCTTCGACAGGCTCAGGGCAGGGCATCGCGCTGGTGCTGAGCGACCTGATTATGCCAGACGTAGGGGGGCTGGTGTTGTGCCGGGCCTTGAAGAAGCGTTATCCGGCCGTGCGGGTGCTAATACTGACCGGCTATCCGCTGGAGGATGGCGGTGAGGAGTTGAAATCGGTCGGCGTGGTGGGCTGGGTGCGAAAGCCGGTGGACCTGGACCAACTGGCCCAGGTGGTGGCGCGGGCGCTGGAAGAATGAC
>CAYVPU010000205.1:0-3700 GCA_964453885.1 uncultured Anaerolineae bacterium
CTGGTCAATCGGCAGCGGCAAAAGTTAGGCCGGATACAGATGAAACCTCGGCGATTGACAAGGCGGAAGTTGAAATGTATAATCAAGTTGATCAACCAGTTAATCAACTGAGGGAGGTGGATCATGCCCACAGTCATGCGAGCGACAGACGTACGGATCCATTTTGGCGAAGTAATGCAGCGGGTTGTCCAAGAAGGCGAGCCAATCATCGTCGAGCGTGCCGGTCAGCCCCAAGTGGCAGTAGTCTCTATGGAAGACTATAACCGGCTGAAGCGCATCAAAGTTCAAAGGGACACTCTAGCAGCACTAGAACGCGCGAGAGCGGCACGGGCGCGCGTGCGCCAGGAACGCGGCGGAGAGCTATTGCCTGACGTGACAGACATACTGCACGAGGTCCGGGAGGCCCGTGGTGCCCAACTCACTGGTCTGCATTGATGCTGGTGTGCTGGTCAAGCTGGTCGTTGAAGATCCACACAGTGCTCGCGCCGATGCGCTGTGGGACGAATGGACCAGGCAGCAGATGGCGGTGATAGCCCCAGCCCTATTGCCCTTTGAGGTAACAGCGGCTCTTCGCAAATACGTTTACCACGAATTGTTAAGCGAAGAAGCGGCTCAACAGTCGCTCCGTGCTGCCCTCACAATGGGTGTGCTCATCGAACAACCACCCAATTTACACAGTCGAGCCTTGACCCTGGCCGGGCATTACAACTGGGTAGTGACCTATGATGCCCACTACCTGGCGCTGGCTGAACATTACAACTGTCCACTCTGGACAACTGATCAGCGACTGGTCAACACGGTCCGGAGCGAGTTCCCTGCCGTCCACTGGCTGGGCGAAGTGCCGCTATGAGTCCCAAAGACCGTGCGGAGGCTTCGTGGTAGTGGCAGCGGTAACCGTCACCTACTCCACCTTGAAGAAAAGAGGAAGGTAGTCACTCCAGCTCTCGCCAGCGGCCCTGGCGCAACAATTCGTCCCAACTTATTTCCTGCACGCTTTCCCGCCCGATGAGCACCACGCTGAGCACCATGATGCCCCCGCCGAGCCACTGGATCGGCGTGAGGTGCTCGCCAAGGATAAGGAAAGCCATCAACAACGAGACCAGCAACTCGGCTACGCCCAGCAACGAAGCCTGCACACCGCCCAGCAGGCGCAGCCCGGTAAAGACCATCAGCCGGGCCAAAGCGGTGGGAATCAGGCCCAACAGCAGGATCGCCGTCCAGCCCTGGGGAGAGATCGGTTCCCAGGAATGACCGCTCACCAGCCGGGCGATCGTCACCGTCACTGCCATGGCCGTCAGTGCATACAGCGTCACCGTGCGTGAATCGAGGTCGGCCAGTGTCCACTGGCCCAGCACCAGGTGCCAGGCATAGGCAGCACCAGAGGTGATCATGAGCATAACGCCCAGCCAGTCTATGGTCACACCACCGGCAAAAGTCAGGAGGTAGACACCCACCAACGTCAGGCCCAGGCGCAACACGGCCAACCGCGAAACGCGGTGCCCGGCGGCACTGAGAAAGACAAACACCCAAATAGGATAAAGGGCATAGAGCAATTGCGCCAGCGAAGCGTCCACCCGCTCCAGGCCGGTATAGTAGAACAGTGAGCCAACGCCGTTGACAACGCCCATGCTGACCGCGCCCACCAAATCGCTCCAACGGACGGGGATGAGACGCCGCCAGAAGAGGAGATAGAAACCCCACAACACTCCGGCAGCGATGCTTGTCCGCGTGGCTGCCAAAGTGAGCGGCGGCACGTGGGCGCGGTAGGCCAGCTTGCCAAAGATAGGCGCCCAACCAAAACAAAACGTCGCCAGCAGCGTGATGGCTATACCGCTGGTACGCATTGTCCTGTGAGACCTGACCTTTTTCTCTTTGGACTGCGCGGTAGTTCTAGTAGTTGTCATAACTCTGGACAGGCAGTGCGCGGCTTTAGATATAGCTCGCGCCAGCCACAACGGGTACATTCGGTGAATATATCGAACATTCTTCCCCCTCGAATCAAATAGATTGCAGCCTGGCCGCCACAGCCAGGGCCTGCAACAAGTCCCCCTCCAAAACAGGCTTGGTCAAGTAAGCAGCCGCACCCAGACTGAGGCCCCGCGCCTCTTCGTCCAGGATGCTGCAAACAATTACCGGCACATGGGCCGTTTCGCGGGAGGACTTGAGCTTTTCCAATACTGCCCAGCCATCCACATCCGGTAGCATAACATCCAACAACAGAGCGAACGGCGACAACTCTCGCACCCAGAGCGGCGCGCGGCTTCCCCCAACCAGGCTGATGACCTGGTAGCCGTGTCTCTCCAGGTAGCGCCGATAAAAGCCCACTATTTCCTCGCTGTCCTCTACGGCCAGCACCAGCCGCCGATCAGGGTCAATTTCCAGCGCGGCCAACTCGGGGTCTTTGACATAGTCTGGCCCAAAGATAGGGATCGTGAAGGTGAAAGCGGAGCCGACCCCCACTTTGCTCTCCATCCAGATGTGACCGCTGTGCAACTCGACAAAGTGACGGCAGATAGCCAGGCCCAGGCCGGTGCCGCCGACGCTGCGCGTGGCCGAACCGTCCACCTGTTGGAATTCCTCAAAGATTTTCTCCCGGTACTCCTCCGGGACGCCAACGCCGGTGTCGGCGACGGTGATCGTGACGTGCTCGTTGTCGGCCCAGGCACGCACGGTGATGCTGCCTTTTTCGGTGAACTTGGCCGCGTTGGACATGAGATTGAGGAGCACCTGCCGGATGCGGGTGCTATCGGCGCGGACGATGGGCAGATCGTCGGACACTTCCTGGATCAGTTGCACCGGCTTGTCCTTCACCAGGCCAACAGCCGTAGACATGACACCGTCAATGATGGAGCGCAGATCCACCGACTCAAAGACCAACTCTATTTTGCCGGCCTCAATACGCGATATATCCAGGACATCATTGATGAGACCCAGGAGGTGCTGGCCGTTGTTGTAGATAGAGGTCAGGTCAGTACGCTGCAAGTCGGTCAAAGGGCCATCAATGCCTTTGAGCATGACTCGCGAGAACCCGATGATGGAGTTGAGCGGCGTACGCAGCTCGTGAGACATGTTTGCCAGGAACTGCGACTTGAGGGTATCCATCTCGCGCAACCGCACTGCGGTCTTTTGAATCTCCTCGTAGGCCCGAGCGTTCTCCACCGCCATGGCCACCTGAGCAGCCACCGCTTCCACCAGGGCAATGTCGTCTTCCGACCATGTCCGGTCGCGGTCCGGCTCGAAAAAGTCCAGCACACCGATGGTTTGGCCGCGCAACTGAAGCGGCACGACCAGAGCTGATTTCGCATCGCCGTCGTCGCCGATCAGCTCTTCGTCCTCTGCGGTCAAAGCCAGCGTCCGACCCCGGGCCACGGCCATTTCGATTTCAGGACGCCACAGATCGCCTGCTGGCTGGACGTCTCGCTGGTCAAAGAGGTAGCCAGTACGCCGCCGGGCTTCTTCCTCGGCCAGGAAACCTTCCCACTGCTCCTGGAGATAGCTCCGGTGCAGGAGAGTGATCTCTTGCAGGTTGGTCTGCGTCTCCTGGAACAGCCGGGCGTTCTCAAGGGCCAGGCCGGCCTGGGCGGCGAAAGTGAGGGTGCGCAGCGCTGTGTCCTCGTCAAAAGCGCCCACCTGCCGGCTATCCAGGGATACAAAGCCGATGATTCTATCGCCCGCGAGCATCGGCACTCCAATCCAGCCA
>CAYVPU010000205.1:3800-6038 GCA_964453885.1 uncultured Anaerolineae bacterium
TCATAGGGCGCAATCCGCGCCAGTTGATCCAACGTCTCCTGATAGACCTGCTCTGGTTCGAGGAGGCCACTCAGAGCCATGGAGGCTTCCTGAAGGGCTATGGCCGCCTGCCGGCGACGTTGCTCGGCTTCCAGCAGACGGGCATTCCCGATGGCGATGGCTGACTGGTTGGCAAAGGCGGCCACTGCCTCCGCGTCGGCGACGCTGTACTTCCCTGGCGTCAGACTGTCCACCATCAGCACGCCCAACACCTCCCCCCCGGCTATCAACGGCGCGCCGATCCAACTTTTGATCCGCTGGGCATACTCTCCCATTGGCTGCCAGCGGGGCTCTTGCCGGGTGTCCGGTATCACAACGGGCGCTCTTTCCCTCACCACCCTGCCCGACAAAACGGTATCGGTCCGCCACTTGAATCTCACTTGCCTGGCTTCTTCCAGAACAGGGAAGCCCCGCCCGGCCGTCAGTGCCAACTCTTCACTTTCCAGCAACAGGATGGCACAACTGTCGTATCGAATCACCTTGCCCAACTGCTCCAGAGTCAGGTCAAGAAGGTCAGACAGATCGAGGGTGGCCCCCAGACTGCGCGACACCTCGACCAGCACGTCGGCCATCTGCCGCCGTTCCTGCTCTTTCTCAAAGAGCCGGGCGTTCTGGATGGCATTGGACACCTGGGCAACCATCGTCTGCAGGATGGAGATGTCTTCTTTACTAAAGGCCCCTTCGCGCTCGCTCTGCACGGTGAGGGCGCCGATGACCTGTCCTCGCGCAATCAGCGGCAGCGCCATCTCGGAGCGCGTCTCCGGCAGCAGGGGGTTCACAAAGCGGACGACCTCCTGGCCTACATCCAGAGCGATGCGCGCCCGGCTGTCAGCAATGCAGCTTCCGATCATCGAGGCCCCACCGATCTCCAGTTTGTGCTCATTTTCCAACATCGCCCGGCCAGCCTCACCGGTACCCGACCGCAGGACAGCCCACCGGCCGGGCTCCCCCGTCCATTCGCCGCTCTCATCCGCCAGGAACAGCCCCACGTAGTAATAGTCAAACCGCTGGCGGATCAATTCCACCACCTGCTGTTCCAACTTGACTGGGTCCAGTATACTGCTGGCCGCCTCCGAAACCTGGGCCGCCGTCTCCAACTGCACACTGCGATAGGCCAGTGCCTGGGTGCGCTCGGCCACGCGCTGCTCCAGACTGCCGATGAGATCGCGCAACTGGGCGGTCATCTGGGCAAAGGCGTTGGCCAGGGCACCGATCTCGTCACGGCGTCTTATGTCAATGTGCTCACTCAGGTTGCCAGCGGCAATGGCGGTAGCCACCTCGGTCAAGTGAGCCAAAGGACGCACGATGATCCTGCTTTGAACTATCCCCAGTCCCACCGCCACGAACAGGGCCAGGATGGCAACAACGGCATTTCGGAACACCAGTTGCCAGGCCGCCCGCACTGCGACACTTTCCTCCTGTTCGACCATCAGCGCCATCCCCAGCCGTGAGAGCCAACGGTACGCGCCTACGACTTTGGCCCCGGTGTAGCTCCGGTAGGTGCTCCAGCCATTCTGCCCACTCAAAGCGGCGTCAATTCCCAGGCTGCGGGCGGCCCGGCCCTGCATTTCCTGGCCGCTGCTGGTGGTGACAATCTGTCGCTTCGAGTTCACCAGGTACGTTTCGCTCGTCCCTTCCAGGCCACCCATTTCTCTGATAACGTCCCCCAGATCCGCAAGGTTGGCTCGCCCCGCCAACACCGCGACCAGTTGGCCTGAACTCGGGTCGCTCACAGGGTGCGTAATCAACAAAGTGGGCAACTCTAAATGAGGGCCCAGTGGGGAAGCTGAAGCTAGACGATAATACATGCCCAGCTTTCCTTGCTCAAAGTAGAGCGTGCCACGATACCTCTCGCCTTCGCAGGACGGGTCCGTCGAGACCGACGCAACCCCATTGTCGGCGTCCATCACAAACAACTCGGTAAATGCCACCTTGCGCCGCAAAACGTCGGTCAGTTGCACAGACAAGTCCGAATAAGCGATGCGATACTCCTGGCTCGCTTCGTCCTGGCCTCTCATGACCTTCAGGCGACTGACCAGCGAGGGTGCACTCGCCAACACGGCCAGGTCCGCCCCACGGTCGTCCACCCAGCGCTCAATCTGCTGCTGTTTCAAGTTGGCCACAATTTCCAGGCGCTCAACAGCCGCCTGGCGCGTCTCCTGAAATCCTATCGCTGCTTCGGTGGTTGTCAGAACCACT
>CAYVPU010000206.1:0-5996 GCA_964453885.1 uncultured Anaerolineae bacterium
TGGTCATCACCGAAAAAGGTTGTGAGAGCCTGACGACCTTTCGCCGCGACCTGATGCATCTGCAGTGATTTTCTGCTCGGCGCTGTTTTGACCCCTCGACTCTTTAGTGGTAAAATCATGCTCGTAGCACCATCAGGGCAGGACAACAAAGACGACCAGAGATTGGCAAGCTGGTCGTCTTGTCGTGCAAGCCCGTTCGTCATCAGGATAAAAGCGAGGCAACCTTGAAGGACAATCTCTCACCACAAAAAGTTTCGCTCAGCAGGGACCTAAAACTGCTCGACGTCACCATGATCGGCATCGGCGGCATGATCGGCGCTGGCATCTTTGTGCTCACCGGCATCGCCGCCGGGCAGGCGGGGCCGGCGTTGGTGTTGGCCTTCTTTTTCAACGGCCTGGTGACGATGCTGACAGCCCTGGCTTATGCCGAACTGGGCTCAGCTTTGCCAGTGACGGGCGGCGGCTACAGTTGGATAAAGATAGGGTTGGGCAGCACCCAGGGTTTTTTGTCCGGCTGGATGGACTGGTTCGCTCACGCCGTGGCCGGCACGCTCTACGCCCTGGGCTTTGGCCGCTTTGCTACCGAGTTGTGGCACATGGCCGGTCTACCGGATTTTGGACTCTCGGTAGAGCTGATGAGCCTGATCTTTATGACCCTCATCGGCGCGGCTTTTACAGCGCTCAACTACCGGGGAGCCTCGGAGACAGGCAAGGTGGGCAATATTGTCACCGGCGGCAAGATAGCCATCCTGGGCCTCTTTGTCGTGGCCGGCCTCGTCGCCATGTTCCGGGCCGAAGCCTGGCAGGAGCGTTTCACGGCCGATTTTATGCCCCATGGCGTCGGCGGCGTGCTGGTGGCCATGGGCTTGACCTTCATCGCCTTTGAGGGCTACGAGATCATTGCCCAATCGGGTGAAGAGGTGATAGACCCCAGACGGAACATCCCGCGGGCGATCTTTATCGCGTTGGGCGTGGCGGTGCTGATCTATGTGCTCGTGGCGTTTGTTGCCATCGGCGCAACGCAGGTGCCCAAAGGGGTGCAAATGCAGGTATGGCAATATCTTGGCCAGAGGAAAGAGATGGCTGTCGTGGAGGCAGCTGGACAGTTTCTGCCTTACGGCACGGTACTCTTGCTCATCAGCGCGCTGGCCTCTACCATGAGTGCGTTGAACGCCACCACCTACTCGTCGTCGCGGGTGTCCTTTGCCATGGGCCGGGATCACAACCTGCCAGAGATCTTTGCCCGGATTCATCCCAAACGGCACACGCCGCACTGGGCGGTGATCATTACCGGTGGGCTGATCATCGCCATGGGATGGGCGTTGCCCATTGAGCACGTAGCGGCGGCCAGCAGCATCATGTTCTTACTGCTCTTTGCCCAGGTCAACGTCTCGCTGATGGTTATCCGGCGCAAAATGCCCCACCTCGACCGCGGCTTTCGAGTGCCCTGGTTTCCAGCAGTACCGCTGATCGGTCTGCTGACACAGGGGGTGCTGGCAGTATATCTGTTCACCTTCAGTCCCAGAGCATGGTTCGTGGCCCTCGGCTGGATCGTGGCCGGGATGCTGGCCTATTATACCTACTTTTCCAAGATCGAGGCCATGGAAAAGCCTCGGGACATCCTGCTGGAAGAGGTGTTGGTGAGCCGTGACTATTCAGTGCTGGTGCCCATCGCCACCCAGGAACAGGCTCGCATCCTGGGGAAAATCGGCGCTGTCCTGGCTCACGATCGCGACGGCGAGGTGTTTGCCCTGCACGTGGTGCGTGTACCGCGGCAGCTTACCTTGAGCGATGGTCGTCTCTTTTTGAAAGAAGGCCGCGCTCAATTAGAGACGGTGATCCAGCAGGCCAGGGAGCGAGACGTGCCGGTACACACCATGATCCGCCTGGGCCGAGACGTGACCGAAGCGGTGCGGCAAACGGTGATGGAGCACGCCAACGATCTGATCGTGTTGGGCTGGCCGGGCTACACCAACACTGCCGGCCGGCTGTTTGGTTCGGTCATTGATCCCATCGTAGACAACCCCCCCGTGGACATTGCCATAGTTCGCTATCGCCAGTTCCGGCCGTTGCGCTCTATTCTCGTGCCAGTGGCCGGCGGGCGTAACTCTCGCCTGGCGGTGCGGGCGGCGATCAGCATGGCCCGCCACGGCCAGGATGGCCCCGCTAAGGTGACAGTGATGCACATGATACCCCCTTGCTGCAGCGAGGTGGATCGGGTGCGGGCAGACAAATTCATCCAGCACGCCGTTAACGGCAATCTTTACCAGCCGTTGCAACGCCTGGTCGTCGAGGGGGATAGCGTTCTGGAGACAGTACTTCAGACAGCCAAGGGCTACGATCTGATCGTCATCGGCGCGACGGACGAGCCGCTGCTCAGGAATCTGCTGCTGGGTAACCTGCCAACGCGCGTCGCCAAAGAGGCAGAAGTGACAGTAGTCATGGTCAAGCGGCGCAGCGGGGCGATCAAGTCGCTGCTGCGGCAGACAGTGCTGGCTCCTTCAACCAGCGGGCCGGAAGTGCCACCCGCGGAGAAGACGGGGCCGGACGACGCAGTTTGACCAATTCTCGCCTTTGTGCTAAAATAGAAACCTGCCGCAAGGGCACGTCATCTCCCACAGGCCTCCCACCTGGCCCGAGGGAGATGTTTTTGAGGAGATTATGCAACTTGATCTGGCGATTGTGATCGTCAATTACAACACCCGCGAGTTGCTGGGTGATTGCTTAGATTCGATTTTTGAGAGCCACGGCGATTTCACCTATCAGGTCTGTGTAGTAGACAACAATTCATCCGATGGTAGCGCTGGCCTGGCACGGGAGTCTTTCCCTCAAGTGCGCCTCATTGAGAGCCAGGTCAACGGCGGCTACGCTTACGCCAACAACCTGGGCCTGCGCGCGATGGGCTTTGACAATTCTCAGTCCTCAATTCTCAATTCTCAATTGCCACGGCATGTCCTTCTCCTGAACCCTGACACCATCCTCCCGCCCTCTGCCCTTCAACAGATGCTGGCCTTCATGGACGCTCATCACGAGGCAGGTGCTGCTGGGCCACGCCTGGTGCTGCCCGATGGTCAACTGGACCGGGCCTGTCGGCGAAGTTTTCCCACGCCAGAGATAGCCTGCTATCGCCTGACCGGTCTGAGTTTCCTGTTTCCACAGAGCCGGCGCTTTGGCCGCTACAACCTGAGCTACCTGGACCCGGCCGAGACGACAGAGGTAGACTCGGTGGTAGGAGCGTTCATGATGGTGCGCGGCAAAGCCGTGGAGCAGGTGGGCCTGCTGGACGAGAGTTTTTTCATGTACGGCGAAGACCTGGACTGGGCCTACCGAATCAAGCAAGCCGGCTGGAAGATTTACTACAACGCCGACGTAACGGTGCTACACTACAAAGAGGCTGCTAGCAAGGGGAAACGCGCTATCCGGCTCAAGACCCGCTACGAGTTCTACCGGGCGATGCATCTGTTCTATCACAAGCACTACGAGGCAACGACGCCTTTCTGGCTCCGTGGGCTGGTGCTGGCCGGTCTCGTCTTGCGAGGAGGAGTGGCTCTCACGAGCGAAGTGCTCAAGTCTCTCGTGGCAGAGAGGGAGAAGACTGTGGAGGCAACGCAGTGAAAAAGAAAGCAAAGCTACTGTTCGTCACTTCATTGGTCTTTCTGGACGGCTTGTTGGTGGGGTTGGCGTTTTACCTGGCCTACCTCATTAGACAGCCCACTATCAGTGAAAACACCATCCCCTTTCACCGATATTGGAGCACGATGCTGGTGCAAATTGCCAGTATGCTGATTGTGTTCTTTTTTTCCAGGCTCTACCACTTGCAGCGTGCACCTTCGCGTATTGACGAATCTTATTCCATCGTGGCTGCGACTTCTATGGGCACAATCCTCTCTTTTGCCGTAACAGCGTTCCTATTCAGTGGCGACATCGCTAACGTAGATTATCCCCGCAACATGGTCGTCTATGCCTGGGGACTGACCATCCTCCTGGTGGCGGTGGGACGTAACTTGCACCGATGGGTGCAGCAGTCGTTACAGAGCCGGGGCTATGGCGAAGACCGGGTGCTCATCGTTGGTGACGGCGAGGTCGGTCAGATGATCCAACAAAAGATACAACACTCGCCTGGCCTGGGATACAAGGTGGTTGGCTTTGTGACCAACGGTTCCACCCGCCAATTGATCATGGACGTGCCAGTGTTGGGCCACCTGGAAGATCTGCCGGCCATCATTGAGCAACATGCCATCAGCGAAGTGATCATTGGGCTGCCCGACGCCTCTCGCCAGGAATTGTTATCCATCATTTCTCTCTGCGAACGCGGCCGGGTCGGCATCAAGATCTTTCCCGATGTGTTCCAGATCATGGCCACCGAAGTTAACATCGGCCACCTGAACGGCCTGCCGCTGCTCACCGTCCGCGATGTGGCGCTGCGCGGCTGGCGGCTCACGCTCAAACGAGTGATGGACGTTGTTGGCTCGGCCGTGGGATTGATCCTTCTCTCACCGCTAATGCTATTGACGGCCATCCTCATCAAGCTGGAGTCACCTGGCCCGGCTTTCTATGCCCAGGAACGAACGGGGCTGGATACCAAATCTTTCCCCTGTCTCAAATTTCGCTCTATGCGTCAGGATGCGGAAGCGAAAACCGGTCCCGTATGGGCCACCAAGGATGACCCTCGCCGCACGCGCCTTGGGGCCTCCCTCCGTCGCTTTTCCTTTGACGAATTTCCCCAACTCATCAACATCTTTCTGGGCCAGATGAGCCTGGTGGGGCCTCGCCCGGAGCGTCCCATCTTTGTCGAACAGTTCCGCCGCAGCATCCCCCGCTATATGGATCGCCACCGCGAAAAGTCCGGTCTCACAGGCTGGGCCCAGGTCAACGGCCTGCGGGGCGACACTTCCATCATCGAGCGGACCAAGTACGACTTGTGGTACATTGAAAACTGGTCCCTTTGGCTCGATTTCAAGATCATCCTCCGCACCCTGTTCAACCTCCTCTTTGACAGAAACGCCTATTAAAGGTTGAGGTTAAGACTGAGGTTACTTGTGCCGCTGCCGCAGGGCCGTGCGCAGGGCCTCGTGGTCGCTCCAGGGATATTCGACGGTACCGAAGCACATGGACTGCTCGTGCCCCTTGCCGGTGACGACGACCGTATCGCCAGACCGGGCCAGGTTCACGGCAAAGGTGATAGCCTCGGCCCGGTCGCCGATGCGATAGTAGCCCTCGCCTTCGCGGAGGCCCGTTTTTTCCACTCCAGCAGCGACCTGAGCCATAATGGCCTCCAGCGACTCGGTGCGGGGGTCCTCGGCAGTGATGACAGTCACATCGGCCAGCCGGCCCGCGATCTCGCCCATGAGGGGCCGCTTCGCTACATCGCGCAGGCCAGCACAGCCAAAGACGACAATGAGCCGCTCGGCGGTCAGGGGGCGCAGGGCGCGCAGCGCGTTCTCCAGCGCGTTGGGCGTGTGGGCAAAGTCCACGATAGCGGCGAAATCCTGGCCCTCGTCAATTCGCTCCATGCGGCCTATCACCCCCCTCACCGCGCTAATGCCTTCTCGCACGACCCCACTGTCCAACACCTGCGACACACCCACTGCAATGGCAGCCAGGATGTTGTAAACGTTAAACTCGCCGACGAGGCAGGACTGCACGTCAAAAACGTCGTCTGGCGTCTGGACTACAAAGCGGGTGAGACCAGGCGTAAACTGGATGGACGTCGCCATCACGTCGGCCTCTCGGTGGATGGCATAGGCGATCTGCTGGTCGGCAGGAACTTGGAGGTATTCGTAAGAGTCATCGTCGGCGTTAAGCACAGCGACCTTGGGCACACCCGGCTTGCGGTGTGAAGCGGTCAGGCCGCGAAAGAGACGAGCCTTGTCAGCGCGGTACTGCTCGTAACTGCCATGATAGTCCAGGTGCTCGTGAGTGACGTTGGTGACGACGGCCACGTCAAAGTCGCAGGCGCTCACGCGATGCTGGGCCAGGCCGTGAGAGGTGGCCTC
>CAYVPU010000207.1:0-5918 GCA_964453885.1 uncultured Anaerolineae bacterium
TTTTCGGCTTCTTGGCCCAAGTTGCTACCATTGTGTTCACCGCCAAAAACAGATCGTTCGTGCGCCCTGGTACGTGACTTTACCAGGTCTTTATCAGACCTCAACGACAGTCCTTTGAGATGGCATGGGCTGTGCAGATACGCGCAGAACAGATGGAACGGTACAGGCGCACGGCGCGTGCCCGGAGGAGAGAACCGATTCTCCATAGCCGTAGGGAGAACCCCTCGCTTACCAACCTCGCTTAAACAACACAAAACCGCCGGCGCTACAATCGCCAGCGGTTTTGTCTGTATCGGACTAGTTGGCGCTATTCATAGATGTAACCATCCACGACGACGCGAACCTCGGTGAAGCCAAGCGATTTGAGAAAGTGATAGAAATAGTCTCGCCCTGAAATGGCCGTTTTCTCCAGCAGCCCATATTCTATGGCTTGCTCCTTCAGTTTTTCCTCCGCCTTCGGCAGCACCTTTTCCAGGTACTCGGTTACAGGTTCTGGGCAAATGAACCCAGGACACCAACTTCCAGTATCCACAATATGGCTTCGCTCAAAGTCCATGTCCACATAGAGCACCTGCGGCGGCGGGAGCTTGAGCATCACCCGTGTTCCGTCTCGCCACAGATTATCCTCCAATGACCAATCGGTCAGATCAAAACCTGCCACAACAGTGCCATACGCGAGGGCCAAGAATTCCTTTTTGAAACCAAGGTACTGAGCAACATTATCGGGCACTTGGGTGTGGTGAACCTCGTCCACGAGAAAATATTCAATGCTCACCAGCTTGGCCACCCTTTGCAGTTCGAGCATCGAAACTTTGTGCTCCGGTGTAGGGGAAGGCGTGGGGGTGGTCTGTTGACAGCCTGGCAGTTGCGGCACAAAGATCGCTACCGTGCCGATGGCACATACCAGTATAATGGCACTGACAGCTACTAGCAGGCAACTCCCCCATCTTCTTGCCGTTGAGTCTGCTTGCCTGGAGGCAGGTGGTGGAGAAGCACTCGCCTGGTCCTCCTCAGGGATTTCATCCAAAAGCTTTTCTGTCAAGGCGACCTCCTTGAAAACGAGCCACTGCTTAACAGCGGCGAACGCAAGCGTTAATGACTGCTCTCCGAACCACGGAACAGGATGGTCACGTCGGTAAACCCCAGCCGTCGCAGGAACGCCTCAATCCTTGCCGTAAACACATCTTCCGCCTGCCCTAGAATTCCGTTGTCTATGCTCCAATCACGCAGCGACCTCTCTGCCTGTTCCTGGGCCTTTAATTCCAACTGCCAATTGGGCTTCAGGATGTTCAATTTGCGGTCGTACACCCAGGACTCGCCGGGTACAAGTCGAACGCTAAAGATTTCCGCCGGTGGCATGATTAGTTTGACCATCGTTCCACTGACAACGACGTCTTCCTCCGTGAGTAAGGTCATATCCACGCCGGCCATCACTTCGCCGGTAGCCACCAGCACAACCTTGTTATCCCCAAACAGCCTGACTATCCACAAGGCATCCTTTTCCTCGACGACAGAGACGGTTTCCAGTTTGTACTGGATGGTGACCATCTTGCCCATTTCCTCGCGATCGATCAGAATTGGCGTCGGTGTGGAGGTAGGGGTAGGCGCTGGCGTGTTGGTGGGACGCGGGGTCGAGGTGGCGGTAGGCGTCGGCGTTGGCGTGGCAGAAGGCGGGCGAGTGACCGTCGGCGTGGCTGTGACCACTGTGGGCCACGATTTCGTGGGACGGGCAACGGTTGCGGGGGTTGGTGTTGGTGTCCCCCGTGCAAACAGCCAATACCCGCCGCATGTCAGCCCGGTCACCACGACAATGGCCATGATACCCACAAGCGCTATCCAGATGTACGTTCGTCGGTTCACCATTACCGCCTCCCTTACCTGCCTACTTGCTCACTTGCCTACTTGCCACTCTCCGTAACCCGCCCACCGATCCGCATCACCCCCTCGCCGATTTCCACGTCAGTGATCTCTACGGCTCGATCCAACTGATCTGGCGCTTCGACGATGCTCTCGCTGATAATGCGCGACAGGCTCTTGAGCAACCCCTTGGGTAGCGGAACAACTCCCATCTGCGCCTTGTCCACGCTGATGTCAAGCTGGCCGTCCTCCACTCGTGCCGAAGCCGCCACTTTGACGTTGAGCCTGAACGGACAAACTGTGGTCAACTTGCCAGAAAAGACCATCTGCCCATCGGTGAACCGTACCTGGAAATCCTCCAACGGCATATCCTCCGGACGATCAATCCGCTGAGACGCCTCAAGAACGATGTAGGAAGTCAGTTCCACATCGGTGACTTCCAGGCTAAAAGTGCCCTCGTCCTGGTTGACCGATTCCCCGAGTTTTTGCTCCAGCCGATCGGCAGCCTCCTGCGAGACGGGCACAGTCTCGCCGGAAGGCGTCTTTTTGCCGAGGCCGCAGGCCAGCAACAGCGCCGGCAGCAGAACAAGTGTCAGCATCAAACGATATCGTCTTGGCAGCATGGCTTTACCCTCTGTGGTGGCAGATTGGTAGCTGGTAGGCTAGGAGCCGTTCTCGCCGATGGTTGAACGCAGGTAGGCTTCGATAAAGTCGTCCAGCCGGCCATCCAGCACCGCCTCGGCGTTGCCGGTTTCGTGGCCGGTGCGGAGGTCTTTGACCATTTTGTACGGGTGCAGGACGTAGGAGCGAATCTGGTTGCCCCAGCCAGCGTCTACGTTCTCCCCTTTGAGCTGGGCCAGTGCTTGCGCCTGGCGCTGCATCTCCAGGTCATACAGCCGGGCGCGGAGGACCTTCATAGCGACTTCCCGGTTCCGCACCTGGGAGCGCTCATTCTGGCAACTGACGACGATGCCGGTGGGCTTGTGAATCAGACGCACGGCCGTGGCGTTCTTTTGCACGTGCTGACCACCGGCGCCGGAGGCCATAAAGACCTCCATTTCGACATCGGCAGGATCGATCTCGATCTCAATGTCTTCTGCGATGTCGGGCCAGACTTCCACCTTGGCAAAAGAGGTATGGCGACGGTGGGCCTCATCGAAAGGAGAAAGACGCACCAGGCGGTGAACGCCCCGCTCCGCCTTGACGTAGCCAAAGGCATACCGCCCGCTCACGCTGACCGTTGCCGACTTGTACCCGGCCTCCTGGCCGGTCAACGAATCCAGAATCGTCGTCTTGTAGCCACGAGCTTCCGCCCAGCGGAGGTACATCCGCAGCAACATCTCGGCCCAATCCTGGGCATCGGTGCCGCCAGCGCCGGCGTGAATGGCGAGAATGGCATCGTCCTTGTCGTGAGGGCCGGAGAGAAGCAACAGAAACTCCCGCCGTTCCAACTCCCTTTCCAGGTCGTCCACTTCCTGGGTTATCTCGGCCGCCATCGCCTCGTCGTCCTCGGCCGAGATCAAACCCAGCAATTCCAGGTTATCCGCAACTCTGGCTGCCAGCGAGCGCCACAACTCTACTTCTTCCCGCAACGATGCCAACCTCTGCATCGCCCCCTGGGCCTTTTCCGAGTTGTCCCAAAAGTCGGGCGCCGAGGCGGCCTTTTCCAGGCGGGCAACCTCTTGCTCCTGGCCAGCGATGTCAAAGACGCTCCTGAATGTGATGGATCTTGGCGCCCAATTGGTTCAGCCTGCTCACTAACTCGTCCATGTCATCCCTCCAATTAACAATCCTCAATGCACAATGCTCAATGATGAATTGTGAATTGAGAATTGTGCATTATTCAAAGAGCCCTTCGACAAAGGCCTCCGCGTCGAACTCGGCCAAGTCATTCACACGCTCGCCCGTACCGACAAAGCGAATAGGCAAGCCCAGATCGTGAGCAACCGCGAAGGCGATGCCGCCTTTGGCCGTGCCATCCAACTTGGCGAGGATGATGCCAGTGACATTAACGACATCTTTGAAATGCCGTGCCTGCGACAGGGCGTTCTGTCCCGTGGTGGCGTCGAGCACCAGCCAGGTTTCGTGGGGCGCGCGGTGCACCTGCTTGGCCGCCACGCCACGTATTTTTTTCAGTTCCTGCATCAGGTTATACTTGGTGTGCAGCCGGCCGGCAGTGTCCACGATGAGCAGGTCAATGCCCCGAGACAGGGTGGCCCGGATGGCGTCGTAAACCACAGCACCAGGGTCGGCGCCCGGCGTGTGAGCGATCACCTCAGCGCCCACCCGCTGCCCCCAAATCTTGAGTTGATCAATAGCTGCCGCACGGAAGGTGTCGGCCGCCGCCAGCATCACCCTCCAGCCCTTACCCTGAAAGTAATGGGCCAGCTTGCCGATGGTGGTCGTCTTTCCAGAGCCGTTGGCCCCGACGACGAGGATAACAGTCAGCATCCGCTGCTCCTCCGTCGCCAGCGGGCGACTCGAATCTTTCAGGAACGCCAGCAACTCCTCCTTGAGCAAAGCCATCACGCCATCGGCCCGGCGAATGTGCTCCTTGACCACGTGCTCCTGGAGCCGTTCCACCAACTCGACGGTCGTGCCGACTCCCACATCGGCCAGGATGAGCAACTCTTCCAGTTCCTGCCACAGCTCGTCGGTGACCTCATTGGAGCCCAGCAGGCCCCTGATCTGACCAAAGAAGCCCTTGCGGGTTCTGGTCAGGCTCTCCTTGATGGCTCGTGAACGTCGAAACACGCCTTCTTACCTCCCACAATTCGATATGGTTCGAGTTAGAGTGACACTCTTGGCACAGACGAAAGACCAAAGACGAATGACGAATTTCGCCATTCCGTCTTACAGCGTGAGACTATCGCCCGGCTTGAGCACCATGCACCTGGCCGAGGTCTCCGCCTCCACCATCCGGGCAAAAGTGTGGGGGTCTTGTTCTATGACCTCAAAGGTGTCGTAGTGAATGGGAACCACGATCTTGGGCTCGATGAACTTGACCGCTTTGAGTGCGTCCTCCGGCCCCATGGTGAAATTGTCGCCGATAGGCAGTATGGCCAGGTCAATGCCCTCCTCGCCGATGAGCTTCATGTCGTAAAAGAGGCCCGTATCGCAAGCGTGATAGATCTTTTTACCCTCCAGGGTCAGCATAAAACCAGCCGGATTGCCGCCGTAGCTGCCGTCGGGGAATGAAGAGCCATGATGCGCGATGGTCAATTTGACGCGCCCGAAGGGGAAATCCCGACCGCCACCGATATGCAGCGAGTGAGCATTGGCCCCCTCGTTGCCGCAATAAGTAGCGATCTCGAAATTGGCAATGATCGTCGCCCCGGTGCGTTTGGCGATGGGCACTGCGTCGCCCAGGTGGTCGCCGTGGGCATGAGAGACCAGGATATAATCTGCGCTCACCTCGTCGGCCGTGACCGCGGCTAGCGGATTGCCGGTGAGGAACGGATCGGTCAACAGCGTTGCCCCGCCCCCCACAATGCTGAAACAAGCGTGTCCATACCAGGTTACTTCCACTGCCATAATTCACCCTCCTTTGTGAAATCTAAAATCTGAAGCGGATGCCTCTTTCTCTAACTGCCCATATTGTACCCCCAAAGCCGACCAAAGGCAAGCGCTTGGTTCAACAGAGCTTTATCGTTCTTGTTGCGCAAGGTGCCCGGCACCAGAGTTAGCTTTTAGACTTTGGTGACCACCGACCGAGAGGGGCGTCATAATCCCCATCCCCGGCAGCGGTTCCAAAGGAGACGGTTTTGCCCTTGATGGGCCCCTGACCCAGAGGTGGGAACATTCTGGAGCAACAAGGAAAAACAACAAGAGGACAACAGAACTATTTGGACGCAACCTAGGCCGATTTGGGCAAAATTCAAAACTTGACAAATCCCCTATTCTGGTTTATTATTAGAGTCATAGCACGACCAGCCAGGCCATGAGAGCGAGGCGGATCAGGGAGTGAGACGCAATGCTACACAAGGCCGGGCCTGGCAAACCCATCTTTATGTCAAATAGGAGGCACGCTATGGGGCAGGATAGCGCTTGGCTCCACCTCA
>CAYVPU010000208.1:0-5868 GCA_964453885.1 uncultured Anaerolineae bacterium
CTCCACATCAATAACGAGACGGAAATCTTGAGCAGACGCAGTTTTCTACAACACCTTATCCAGGTTCAGGCCCCGTGTGGCAGCGCGTTCCAGCCGCCAGTCGGCTTTGGTGATGGGCGGCGGCAATATCTCTTCAGCGGGGCGGCGCACCAGACTCAACGCGCCTTCCGAACAGGCCAGGACGCAGACGCCACAACCCACGCAACGGTTTCTGTCCACAAAGGCCACATCCTCCATCGACAGCGCCTCGAACTGGCAGTGCTCCGCGCACAGGCCACAGGCGGTGCATAGCGCCTCGTCCACCTGGTTAACAAAGGCGGAGCGAACGACGACGTTGGCCATACCCAGGTCGGCCATGCCACGCAGGATGGCACAGGAGCAGGTACAGCAGTTGCAAATGTACCACAACCCCTGCTGGTTGTTGCTCACCGAATGTACCAGGCCCGCCTCGGCTGCGCGCCGCAGTGTGGCCATGGCCTCTTTGCGGGTCAAGGCGCGGATGGTCGGGCTGCGATCAAAGACGCCGGGTGTTTGGCTCAGTATCATGCAGACGTCCACCGGGTGCTCGCACGGCTCGCCAATGAGCGCTTTCTGTGTGCGGCAGATGCAGTCTACCACGCCCCACGCCTGGGCACTGGTCACAATGCCGGCTGCACTCTCAAAGGGCCGCACTTCCATATCCATCCGCACGCTCTCAACCACCGGGATGACGCGATGCACCGGCGGTTGCATGATGAGCGCCCGGTTGAACGCCTGCCGGTAATAATCCTCAAACAGGCGCGCCAGTTCGGCATCGATGGTGCTGAACTGCATCTCGTAGATGCCGACGACAAAGGGCAACAATCCGTAGCCCAGGCCCCCTTCCGCCCGCCCGGCCGCGATGAGCCCCCGGCGGGCCATCCTTTTGAGCTGCTTGCGCAACGCCTTTGGGTCATCGCCAATGCGGGTTGCAATTTGCGCTGGCGTCTCCAACGTCAGGCGCAGTTGGGCCGCCAACGCCGCCTCTTCCGGCGTAAAGAGCTTGGCCAGCAGACGCAACTCTGCGCCGTCGTCTGTCGGCGGAAAGCCATTGGGCAGCGCGTCCAGACGTTCCGCCAGGCATTTATAGGGATTCTCATTCATACCAGACCTCACTCATCTACCGTCCCTTGTTCGCAGAATAATAGCGCCACAGCATCCGGCGGTAAAGCTCGTTGCGGATGTGGCACATGCCATCGCCCCGAATCACGCCAAACATCTCCAGCCGGGCGAGCACCGTATCGTTACGGCTGAAAGGGATTTCGCCCTCTCGCTGCATGATCTCGTACAACCGCAACCTGGTATCCGGGAACTTGTCCAGCCGGCGAATGACGTGCTGCAGGTTGTCATCCCCCCGCAACAAGGTATCGGCCGCTTCCTGCACCGCCTGCGAGGTCAGTGTCTCCAGTCGCCGCCGCTCGAGGAGCGAGCAAAGACGCATCGTGAGGTACACGTGTCCCGAGGTAAGCGCGTAAATCTGCTCAACCATCCCTTCAAAAGGCAGCAGTCCGAACCGATCAAAGTTATCCGTCAACTGCGACACGTCGGTCAAGGAAAAGTCACTCAGATAGATCTTTTCACAGATGTTCAGCGGAGAATTGGTGCCGAAAGTGAGATCATAGAGATCCACAGCACCGCTGAAAATAAAGAGAAACTTGCCCAGGATGGTATCCAGGCCCCTGGCAACATTGAACACCGTTCGCAACAAGTTGAAAAAACTGTCAGACGACTCGTGCGAGAGCGCGCCCACTTCGTCCAACAAGACGACGATGCGCGACGAACGAGTATGCGTCGCCATCGCCTTTAGAAACGAGAGGAAATCCACCGACGTCTCGAGCGGTTTGGTCCAAGATTGGCCCACAGCATCGTCCAACCAGGGCGCCAACTCGGCACTGAGTCGCTGGGCCACGTATTGGTAACAGGCCGCCTCGCTCTGATTTCGCAGCACCGAAAGGTCTACGAACGCAGCCGGCAGGCTGCTACGCAATTCTTGACGAAAAAAATAGAGGATGGTGGTCTTGCCCGTCTGCCGCGGGCTGAGTAACGCGCCGTAGCTATAGACCGTTGGCTGGCGGCACAAAAGCATCAGGTCACCCAACTCTTGGCGTTCGACATAGAGATCGCGATCCAGTTCTGGATCCAGTGGACCCTTGGTCTTGAAGAACCATTCCGACATCAGATCCTCCCCCCGTCAGGACAATTCATGGTGGGACGAGTCACCAACTCGTCCTACGACTTACCCACTTGGCATCAGGGCAAGTCATCCAGGTTCTTGATTTTCGTACAACAGTATACCAAAAAAGGCAGTCCTTGTCCAGCGATGGTATTGAATTTTGCCCCGATCTGTGGTATTATTATTATCATAGCGGCATGAAGCGGAGTGTAGTGCCGTTGCGATCTTTTAATCATGGTTGACCAAGGACTACAGAACATGCGACGCGTCCTACTTTTCATTTTCGTTCTTAGCGCGGCAATGCTGCCCGCCATCAAGAGCCAATCATCGCCTGACTCGCCGGAGGACGGCATTGCCGTCACCGCCATCACGTCGTTCCCGGCGGCCACTGCCACTGAAATTTGCCCGGGTTACGGTATCAACGTCAGCATTCCTTATGCCACTGAGCACCTCAATTGGGCCAGCGAACTGGGCATGGACTGGATCAAGGTCTACGAAGCAGCGATTGACTGGCCGTTCAAGGTGCTGCGCCGCATCCCGGCCAACTGGGAAGATTATGACGACCTGGATGCCTACTGCACCGAGGTCCAGAGCTACGTCAGCCCGTACATAGAGGCCTACGAAATCGGCAACGAGCCCAACCTCGACTGGGCCTGGTCTGAGGGTGCAAGAAGCATCGAACTGCCCAGTCCCTACAGGTACACACAGGTACTCAAAACGGCCTATACCTGTATCAAAGCGCTTCAGCCGGACGCCATCGTCGTGAGCAGCGGGATGGCCACCGTTGGCCCTTATGACAAAGACACTGACCCGCCCTCTTACCCATACGCCTGGAACGACCTCAGGTTCCTCCAGGCGATGTACGACAATGGCGCAAAAGACTACTTTGATGCTTTGGGTTCACACCCCCATGGCTTCGCCTACCCGCCGGATCAGGATCCCTCCACCACAAATGGTCTGGCCTTCCGCCGCGTCGAGCAGCACCGGGCGGTCATGGTGGCCAACGGCGATGGTGACAAGCAGGTCTGGGCAACCGAGTGGGGCTGGCTCCTGCGCCAAGAGGCCTGCCAGAGCGAGTGGGAGGCCCAGGGTCGCTGGTGGCAGAGCGTGGACGAGACCACCCAGGCCGATTACATCCGGCGGGCCTTTGAGTATGCTGAGCGCCACTGGCCCTGGATGGGCCCAATGTTCCTCTTTAACCTGGATTTCAGCTTGGCCGGCTGGTACGCCCCCTGCGATGCCATGCGCTATTATGCCATCCGCAACACAGACGGCACGCCGCGCCAGGCTTACGAGACCCTCCGCGACATGCCCAGGTGGCCCTACGCTGTATTGACACCAAAAGACATCAGGATGCTACTAGACTACAGGGAGATGGCCAGCGCCTACACCCAAACCATTCACATCGAACTCATTGGCACCGAGCCACTGACTTATACTGTCAGCACCGACGCATCCTGGCTGGCCGTTCCCAGCGGCGTCCACGCCGGCTCTGGTGTCATCCCCCTCACCATCACCAGCGCTGATTTTGTCACCGACACGACTTACACCGCGTCTGTTACTGTCACTGTCGCTACTAGCACGGGCTATGTTCACCCTCACGTCACCGTCACTATTCTTGTCGCCGACGAGATTTCCCACGTCTACCTGCCGGTATTGCTAAAGAGTTTCCAGACAAGCGCACCACCCACCCCCACACCTACGCCAGACAATCCGACGCCGACGTCAACAGCCACAGCGACGCCTGCCTCTACACCTACGCCGGACACTCCGACGCCGACAACAACAGCCACAGCGACGCCGGCCTTCACACCCACGCCAGAGGTCTGTGATGAGAGAATTGTCAACGGCGGCTTTGAGTTCGACGGGGATTGGGAGATCCCTTCCACCGGCTATCCGGCCGCCTACACCATCGAAATTGCCCACAGTGGCAATCGCTCAATGCGTGTGGGCATCGTCGAGCCCAGCGACAATCGCACCAGTTACTCCTCTGCACGACAGTTGGTCACCATCCCGGCCGAGGCCATCAGTGCCACGCTGCGCTTGTGGCTCTATCCCATGAGCGGAGAGCCTGCGACCCTGGGTCTCCCGGCACCTCCCCCGGCCAATACCCTTCAAGCAACCGCTCTGTCAGGCGACGCGCAGTACGTACTCGTCCTGGACGAGTACGGCCGGCGGATTGACACGCTGCTCTGGCAGCGGACGAACGACCGCCAGTGGACGCTCTATCAATTTGACCTGATGCCCTGTGCCGGTCAGACCATCAAGCTGCACTTTGGTGTCTACAACGATGGCTGGGGCGGGGTCACGGCTATATACCTGGACGACGTCTCGCTGGAGGTCTGCCCGGCGGCACTACCTCCATGAGGCCTTCCGTACTCACCAACTCGTGCGCCAGCCCCGATTACCAGACTAACCTCACCGGTACCTGCAAGCACATCGAAGGCGTATTGCTCCACCTCAAAGGCACCCTGGGCGACCGATGGGACGAACTGGCCGTCGAGGCCCCTCCTGTCAATCCTCAGTTTCTTAGGTATCCCAACAGAAACCGCCCCAGGTTCTCACCCAGGGCGGCCCCGTCTCACTCCGGACTATCGCTTGTCGGTGTCGCTTCGTCGAGATCGTGTAGCAGTTTGGTTGCCTCAGTTGCCCCGAACGCTTCTACGAGGGCCAGCGTCAATAATTCGCCCATAGTCTCCTCGCCTTCATCCAGTCTATTAAATGTGCTGAGTGCCTGTTGCCAATCTGTTGTCGGAAAGACGAAGTTGCTCTCGTAGGCCGTATCGGGCAGCCAGCAAAAAATCTGGAGCCGGGTCAGCCTTTCCGTTTGGTAAAGCGCCAGTTCGATGGTGCCCTCTTTCTTGCCGTCCCAAACGGTTCCCGCCAATTTCTCCCAATCGCCGTCCAGTCTAACTTTCATCCCCACACCTCCTTACGCTTCTCGGCGGGGTGGCATTCGCCGCCGCTGTTGCTCCTGTAGCACCCACAGCCAGGCCATGTGTGCCCATTCGCTATCGGGGTCAAGTCTCAAGATCGCCTCAATACATCGCCGTTTCTCGCCCAGGTCGTCGGCTTCGGCTGCCAGCCAGCGCCAGGCAGCCAGCGAGCGATGAAACGGGCCAGGGCGGTTTTTTGGTGTCTAAAGCGCAAAACCGTCACCTTTCTCAGTGCGGCTTGCAGTGCTTACACGTGCTGACATTCCTGCCAGTTCTATGGGCAGCGTCAAGGGCCTCTTGAAACGTGGCGAAGGGGCCATGCCATTCCCCGTTCTCGGTCTTTGGCCCTTCCCCCTGAGTACCATCCCCATGGTTGCAGTAAGGGCAGTGGGAGAAATGAATCCTGGCCTTGTTTTCTGGATAATTCTCGTACACGTGGTAAGTCACGGAGTCAGCCTTAGAGGGTCGGAGTGAGTGACCATCCTCAGCGGCAATCGCCATACCAGGATGCCAGTAATCAGGATGCCCAGGGTCTGTGAAACGGGCCATGTCGGTGTCCGGTGTCCACTTTGTGCCATCTGGAAGCGTAGTGTTCTCGTCGAAGGTGCCTTCTCCCAGGACTGCCCTTTGCAGGTTAGCTCCCTCCAGGTTGGCTCCCCCCAGGAAGGCTCCCACCAGGATAGCTGCCACCAGGAAGGATCCAACCAGGTTAGCTAAAAACAGGAGGGAAAAGAAAAAGTG
>CAYVPU010000209.1:0-3933 GCA_964453885.1 uncultured Anaerolineae bacterium
CCAACAAACATATCACCCTCCTATGGTTAGTCGTGATACCGACGTCCGCCGCGTTGTTTGCCTGTACCACCACCGCCACGCCACCCGATCCGGCCCAGATTATCCCCCTGGCTCGAGCCCACGCGCACAACGATTACGAACACGACCGCCCTCTGTACGATGCCCTGGCTCACGGCTTCACCAGCGTCGAGGTTGACGTCCACCTCGTGGATGGCCAGCTCCTGGTCGCCCACGACGTGGAAGACGTGCAAGAAGGCCTGACGTTGCAGTCGCTCTACCTCGATCCGCTGCGCGAGCGGGTGAAGCAGAACGGCGGGCGGGTCTACCCGGATGGGCCAGGGTTCACGCTGCTCATTGACGTCAAATCGGAGGCCGAGCCGACCTACAAAGCCCTGCGCCAAGTGCTGCAAGAGTACGAGGAAATCTTGACCACCTTTGGCCCTGATGGTCGGAGGGATGGGGCGGTGGTCGCCATCATCTCTGGCAACCGTTCGCGGGAGATGATGGCGCGTGAAACGGTGCGTTACGCCGCTTACGATGGCCGACTTGAGGACCTGGAATCCAGTGACGCGGCAACCCTCATCCCACTTGTCAGCGGCAAGTGGGAGTCGAGCTTTGAATGGCAAGGCCGGGGCGCGATGTCAGAGGGTGAGCGTCAAAAGCTGAGCGAGATCGTCGAAACAGCCCACGCTCAAGGCCGGCGTGTGCGCTTTTGGGCGACGCCTGACAGACGCTCACGAGCACGTGAAACCGTTTGGCGAGAACTGGTGTCGGCTGGCGTTGATCTGATCAACACGGACGACCTGGAGGGCCTGCAAAAGTTCCTGCTGGAGCATGCTCCGTGAATTTCAGCGCGGCGGCGAGCCAGGTCTACAATTGCGCGCTGGCCTTGCGCGTCATCGGCAGGCCAAAAAAGTCCCTGATGCTTTCAAAGATACATTCCCGTAGGAGGAATTGATGAGCACTTGTGTATTCTGTGACATCCTGGCCGCAAGGTCTCCAGCCAGCCTCGTTTTCAAGGACGACCTGTGTTGTGCTTTCATGGACATCCAGCCCGTCAATCCGGGGCATGTGCTGGTCATTCCCACCTATCACGCCGCGTCTCTTGCGGAACTTGACGAGGAGTCGGGCGCCCACATGTTCAGGATAGCCCAGCGCATGGCAAAGGCCCTGAGAAACAGCGGACTCGTATGTGAAGGCGTCAACCTCTTTTTAGCCGATGGTGCAGCCGCAGGCCAGGATGTGTTCCACGTCCACCTTCACGTGTTTCCACGCTACGCAGGCGATGGGTTTGTCCCGAGACTGGGACCAGATTACGGAAAGCGACCCGTTAGGGCAGAACTCGACGGGATAGCCGGCAAGATTCGCCAAGCACTGTGAACACCAATCAATTCACCGCAAACTGCGATCCTTCCGGCGTTTTCCACACGTCAATCCGCACCGGGAAGGCGTCTCTCAACTCTTCGATGTGGGTGACTACCAGGATGCGGGCAAAGTCGCCTTTGACGGCGCTGATGGCCTCTACCAGGCGGGCGCGCCCATCGACGTCCTGAGAGCCAAAGCCCTCGTCAATGACCAGCGTTTGCAGACTGGCCCCGGCACGATGAGCCAGCAGCCGGCTCAAGGCAATGCGAACCGCAAAGTTGATTCGGAACTTTTCCCCTCCCGAATAGAGTTCGTAGTTGCGTATGCCCCGTTCGTCGGAAATGTGAATGTCCAGCGTCTCGCGGGTCTCGCCCTTGAGCGTCTGGCGCTGCGTCTCAAAGTGGACACTCATGCGACCGTAGGTCATGCGGGCCAGCAAGCGGTTAGCCTCGTCTTCTATGTCCGGGATCGCGCTCTCAATGATGAGCGCCTGTACGCCTCGCTTGCCAAAGGCGCGGCTTAGTTCCTCATAGATGGCCTGCTCCTCAGCAGCCTTTCGCTGAGCGATCAGCTTTTCCTCCCGCTGGCGCGCCAAATAGTCGCAGTGATCCAGCTTTTGCCGGGCGGCAACGACCCGGTCTCGGGCGCGGCGCTCTTGCACCTGCACCTCGTCCAGGCGCGTCTGTGCTCCCGCCAACTGGCGTCCGACGGCGGCCAGAGTTTTCACCTGGCTGGCCAGTTGGTCTCGTTTCTCCCGGTCCGCTGCCAGCGTCGCCTGCCAGCGTTCGTGGCGCGCTTGCAAATCGGCCAGAGCGACCAGGGTCTCTTTCCGGCGTGACAGGGCGGCATCCAACCGGGCTTTCTGTGCCTCAAAACCGGCCAGCGACGCCAACCGGGCTTGCACCTCCTCGTGCGCCTGGGCATCGTAACCGAGGGCCTCCAGTTCGGCGAGTGCTTCTTGCAGAGCCGTCTGGTCTGCTGCCGCGAATTCACCGCTCACTAGCTTGTGCTCCAACGTTGTCAGGCGTGATTGCTGATCGGCCAGGGCTGTGGCAGCGGCCTCGGCGTCGGCCAGGCCGCGGGAGAGTGCCCCTTCGCGGTTCCGCAATCCCGCCCGAGCGTAGAGTTCGACCGTGACAGCGTTTATCTCCTGCGCCAGGGCTTCTCGCCGCGCCTGAATCTCGCCCATCCGGGTGACGTTGGCCCGGTGAGCGTCGCCCATCTCCTTGCCCTGGCGCTGGAACTCGGCGGCCACGTGGTCCCGGTGTTCATCGCTGAGGAGCTGCTGGCAGAGGGGGCAGACCGCCTCAGCGGTCGCCAACTCGTCCAGCCGTTCCTTCAGCGGTTGCATGTCTGCTTTCAACCGCTGGTTGCGCGTTTCCAGGGCCGACAACTCGGCGACCAGCCGTTCTTGTTCTTCACGCCAGGCCTGCTGCTGGGTTTCCCGCTCGCCCAGATGGGCCAGTTGAGCACGAACCGCCTCCAGGTCGGCACGCAGGGACGAGACCTGCTCTGCCCGCGCCGACAGATCGGCCATCTGCCGGGCCACGGCGTCCCGTTCCGATTCCAGAGACCGGCGGGCATCAGCCACGGCAGCCGTCAGCCTGCCGTGGCGCTCCCCCAGGGTTACCAGTTGGGCAGCCTTGGCGCTCAAGGCGCCGGCCTCCTGGCGGGCAGCGCGATAATCAGCCGCGCCCCCTTCGATCTCGTCCCGCCGGGCGACCAGGGCCTCATCTTTAGCCAGCCGGGCTTGTTGCTGCGCCACCTGCTGCTCGATCTCGGCTAATTCTCCTTCACCCTGCCGCAAGCGGGCCTCGAGGTCGGCCAACTGCTCTCGTTGCAGTTCCAGCGTGCGATGTTGAGCCCGGAGTGCGTCACGGCGGGCTTCCGCCTGGCGTTGCTCTCCGGTCAGCCGGTCGGCATCGGCCTGGGCACGGGCAAGGTCGGCCTCGTAGGTCCCCCGGAGCGCCAGCTCCTCGTCCATCTCACTGACGCGCATCACGATTCGCTCGCCCTCTTCCTTGTATTGCCGCGCCTTGGCTTTAGCCTGGGTTTCCAGATCGTCGAACAGATCCAGACCCAGAATTTCGCCCAGGATACGCTTCCGTTCGCCTGGTGGCTTGACCGTGAACTCGTCAGCGCGACCCTGAAGCAGGAACGCCGAATTGATGAACGTCTCGTAATCCATACGCAAGAGACCGTTGATGCGAGACTGGGTGGCGCGCATCGTCGGTTCGGTGAGAGGGCGGAACCGCCCTTGCGATTCGTCCCAACCCTGCAACTCTAATCCGCTCCGTCCGCTCCGCCGGCTGCTCCGCTTACGAATGACCCGGTAGCGGCTCTGGCCCAGCAAGAACTCGAATTCGACCTCCATCTCGGTCTGGCCATGGTGGATCAGTTCATCGTCGCGGCGGGCGCGGGCCTTGCCCCACAGCGCCCAGGTCATGGCGTCGAGCAGCGCCGACTTGCCGCTGCCGTTGTCGCCGGCCAGGCAGGCCAGGTGAACGCCCTCAAAATCCAGGGGAGGCACCTGCCGGTAGCAAAGAAAATTGTAGAGATGCAGCTTGA
>CAYVPU010000209.1:4033-5826 GCA_964453885.1 uncultured Anaerolineae bacterium
CCAGGTCTTCCATGCCGATCATCGCCGCCTTGGGCTTGCCGCGCGAAACGATGACAATCCGCTCTTTCCCGTAAGCAGCCTGATTGATGACACCCGACAAGTCACGCTTCAGTTCGCCAATGCTGATTCGCACTTTTTTCCATTCCTCCCCGAGTACATTTGGACTCTGGAGATTATAGCCTCTTTCCCCCTTTTTATCAAGGGGCTCTTTAATCTCCAATACCCAATGCCCAGGCTACGGCTATTCAGTCTTCAGATTGGAGACGAGCGAGCGCCGATTGAGTAGCGACTTGGGCTGAGTAGCGTAGTGTATCGAACCTGATACCCGGGCAGCCCGATTGGACGGGAGTTGTGTGTTATGCTAAAATAAAGACCTTGCCTTGCCGATAGAAAGTGAAGCCATGAAAACCCTTCGACTAATCTTGCTTGCCAGTTCGATTTGCCTGATCGGTTTGGGTCATCCCGGTCGGGGCATGGCTCAGCAAGAAGAACGGCTGGTGCTGGCCTTTTACTACGCCTGGTACGACGAGAACACCTGGACGCCCAGCATGGTGCCGGACATGCCCATCACGCCTTACGTCTCGCGGGAGCGGGCCACCATTGAGCAGCACGTGGCCCAGGCGCAGGCGGCCGGCATTGACGCCTTTGTTGTCTCCTGGTGGGGGCCGCAAGAGGAGAACAACCAGACCGAGACCAATTTTCGCACGCTGCTGGACGTGGCGCACGAACAGGGCTTTTATGCCACGGTGGACTTTGAGCTCACTTCTCCCTTTTACGCCAGCCAGGCCGACGTGGTCGCTGGGCTGCGCTACCTGTTGGACACACACGCCGGACATCCGGCCTTCCTGCGCTATGGCGGCAAACCGGTCATCTTTTTCTGGCGGCAGCAGAATTACGACGTGGCCACCTGGACCGCTCTTCGCGGGCAGGTAGACCCGGCACACACGACTCTTTGGATGGCTGAGGGGGTGGATCTGGCCTATCAGGACACCTTTGACGGCAACCACCTGTACAACGTCACCTGGAACCCACCCACCGACCCAGCCTACACTGCGGCCAAGTTTCGCCGCAAGATTGACGAATACAACGCCACCCACGGCACGCACAAACTGTGGGTCGCTACCGTCATGCCCGGCTACGATGACACCCACATCGCCGGACGGCCCGGCACCTACAGCCATCCCCGCCAGAACGGGGCCTACTATCGCCAGACGTGGCAGGCAGCCATGGCTAGTCAGCCAGACATGATCGTCATTACCAGCTTTAACGAGTGGCGTGAAGGCACAATGATCGAGCCCAGCGTGACTTATGGCGATCTCTATCTAAACCTGACGGCGGAACTAGCCGCGGCGTACAAGGCAAATGCCCCACCATCCGCGCCCACAGACACCCCAACACCTGCCCCTCCGCCAACCAGCAGCCCTACGCCTACCGACACCGCCATGCCAACAGAGACACCGACAGCCACGGCGACGTCTACTCCCTCCCCCTCGCCGACGGCTACAAGCACAGCCACGCCAACACCAACACCAACACCCACAGCTACGAGCACACCCACTCTGCCGCCAACAGCAACGCCAACACCCACAGCTACGAGCACGCCCACTCTGCCGCCAACAGCAACGCCAACCCACACGCCGGCACCCTCGGCGACAAGCTCCGCGACCCCTACACCCCAGCTCTCACCAACCCCGACCGCGACGCCGACGCACGCACCACAGGCTCCCTTTTGTGGCGGACTTTTTGGCCTGGCCGCGTTGATGCTGCTGCCGCTGTTCGGGCGCTCGTTGGTA
>CAYVPU010000210.1:0-5814 GCA_964453885.1 uncultured Anaerolineae bacterium
AATACCAGTGCCGCCCGCCCTTGACAGGCGTCAAGGACTTGCCCCTGGTCGGCTTCTGTAGTACAATGCGAGCTGTCAAAACAAACGGCCGAGGGTGTATTGGTGGATGGTTTCCACCTTCTTTGGAGTAGCCATGAGCCAACCTGTCTGGATCGTGAAACTCGTACAAAGGTTTTTTCCACACCGTTTTCTCCTGGCCAGGCTGACACGGATACCTATCATCGGCAGAATCACGGATCGCCTGCTCTTTGAGGGAGACGATATCGTCTATCTGCCTCAGGATAAGGTGATTCCAGTAAACCAGGCGCTTGATGGGCCGGACGAGATGGTCCTGCCATCCCAGGTAGTGGAGCATTTCATTGAGAAAGCCACCTATCATTGGATCATGAACGTCTGCATCTGCCGCGACGCCGCCAAGTGTGAGGATTACCCCATTGATTTGGGCTGCCTCTTTCTTGGCCAGGCGACCAGGGGCATCAATCCAAGACTTGGACGCCGCGTAACGAGAAAAGAGGCACTGGAGCACACAAGACGCTGCCGCGAGGCGGGCCTGGTGCATTTGATTGGTCGGAACAAACTCGATACCGTATGGCTCGGCGTCGGTCCGGGCAACAGGTTGTTAACCATCTGCAACTGTTGTCCTTGTTGCTGTCTTTGGCGGGTACTGCCTCACATTGCGCCCCAGATTGGCGCCAAAATCACAAGAATGCCCGGCGTGAGGGTCACTGTGACCGAGCGCTGTGTGGGCTGCGGAACCTGTGCGCAAGGAATATGTTTTGTTGATGCCATTCATCTGCTCGACCATCGGGCCATCATAAGCGACGCCTGCCGGGGCTGTGGTCGTTGCGTTGATGTCTGTCCCCAGGGAGCCATCGAGCTGGCCATCGTCAATGACCAGTTCGTAGAAGAATCCATCAACCGGATAGCTTTGTTAGTTGACGTTTCATAAAGGCAAGTACCCCACGCCGGTCAGCAGATCGGGGTGCGAGCAAGCAGTGGTGATAACAAGCTGTTATCGGTACTCCATTCCCGTTGTACAGGAAGGGGTATCCATCAAGGTGTATTCGTGAAAGGTAAAAGAGGTGACGGATGAGCACAAAACGATCTCGAAAGAGGGCGCGGGTGCGGCGGATCACAGTAGATGAGCGGTTGGCCAATGATCTCATCCGTTTAACGATCTGTCCACTGGCTGAGGGGGTTGAGGAGTTCCTCGATCGACAGAGCGACTGGGGCAGAGAGCGCGAGGTGTGGGCCCGGTCCAAGACCTACGCCCGGACTTTGGGTGTTCCATCGGCGGAAGCACCGCCCTGGGAAACGCTGGAGGAGGGCCAGGTGTTCCTGTCAGGGGAGTTTGAGATTGTCGAGCCTGAGAGTGTGGGTGATCGGACGCCGCAAAAGTACTTTAGGGTCAGCCCGGGACGAAAAAATTTCCTGCGCATTGACGACATGGAAGAATTCAAAGAGGGCGTCAAGCAGATTTATTCCGACGTGCTGAGGGGGAGGTGAAAAGATGGCCAGGCTCATTCAGCCCCAAGATTTGGTGATTCATGCCCTAAACGTTGGTTTTGGGGACAATATCCTGATCGAATTCCCAGCCGACAGCACCGGCCAACGGTCGTATGGGCTCGTTGACTGCCGGAATTCTGTCAAGACCAGGCGATACCTGAACAAACTAGGGGAGATCCGGCCGGGGCGGCCCCAGTTGGCTTTTGTGTGTGCTACCCATCCGCACATGGATCACATCAGCGGCATCAGGCCCTTCCTGACAGGCCAGAAATACCGGGCCCAGGAGTTTTGGGACAGCGGCTTTCGCCACAATTCCCGGACGTATCAAAAGATACTGGAAACGCTCTTGATTGAAGGCATCAAGATGGTACGGGTATCGTCGGGGATGGAGTGGTACTTTGGCCAGGTGCAGATTACAGCCCTTGCGCCGTCGGTTGTGCTGCGCAACAAGTATGCCACGTATGGCGTGGATATGAACAATGCCTCTATTGTGTTGCGGATCGAACACCACCGCGAGAATGTGCTGTTGATCAAGTCAAAAGAATTCACAGGCAAGACCAGCTTGGAAGCCGAGCGTAAAGCGGGCCGGTCGGTCGTGATCCTGGCCGGCGACGCGGAATTCGACAGCTGGGCGCAGATTACCCTCGAGTTTCCTCGGCTAGAGAGAGCCAGTGCCCACAAGCCCCTGGTGAAAAAGATGATCAACTATTTATCCTGTGCGGCAATAAAAGTAGCCCATCATGGAAGTATGCACAGCACCCCCCTGGACGTCTATGAAAAGATGGCCCCGGAAGTGGCCATTGTGTCTGCAAAACAGCAAGTGAGCACAAAAAAGATCGACGGACGAGAGTTGACACGAGAGATGTTTCCGCATCAATCGGCGACTATCGCTCTTGAGGAATGTAGTGCCCAGATAATCACAACAGACGGGAGTTACGAGTCGCAAACCATGGAAGGTGGAGGGCAAAAGTACCCTGCCCTATCGCATCCAGGCAGCATCGTCGTGGTGGTACCACCCGGAGGCAGGCCACGCTGGACAAAGCTGGACGATGAGAGAACGGATGTCCCCGAGCCACCGGCGGAGGTGTAAGGACGCCTGACGATCAACCCCGTACCTGTTCCGGCCCCTGGTCCCCTGTGTCCTTGGGCCACAGGACCAAGGGCTTTGGCACTTGGTCCTGTACGGTCCAAGTACAGGGCCCAGGGACAAAGGGTACGGGACAGGTGTCGTCAAGCTGAAAGGCTAAAGGGCGATTTCATCGCCCTGGGAGCCAGGCGAAGGCCCATACCTACAATTTCACAAATTCCATTTGCGCCCAGTACACGCCAGAATTCAAACTCACCTGGAAGGATACAAACAAATGAAGATAGGACTAGCCCTCTCTGGCGGTGGACTTCGAGCCACAGCTTTCCATTTGGGTGTATTGGCCAGATTGGCAGAACAAGACCGCCTGGAGGACGTGACCTTTTTATCTACGGTATCCGGTGGTAGTCTGTGCATTGGCCTGGTCTACGCCAATAGCGATTTTGGTTGGCCTACCAGTCGCCACCTGATAGGCCAGGTAATTCCCAGAGGCCGCGAGTTGCTCACCACCCAGGACCTGCAACTGGGATTGATCTGGCGTACATTAAAGTCACCGCTGAGTATCTTTGAGACCAGGGCGGACGACCTTTCAGCATTGTTGAGGAAACGATGGGGAATAACCGCGAGCCTTCACGACCTGCCGAAATATCCTCGCTGGATGATTAACGCGACGTGCTATGAAACGGGCAAGAACTGGCGGTTTGAAAGCTTTCGGATGGGTGACTATTTGTTCGGATACACCGACGACCCGAATATCCCGCTCAGCGATGCACTGGCGGCCTCCGCTGGCTTCCCAGGTCTCATTGGTTCTCTGGCTCTTGATGCGCACTCTTTTTCATGGTTCAGGTACACAGACGGGTCAAAGGGTGCGAAGGAACCAACGCAACCGGCTTATGCCAAATTGCACCTTTGGGATGGTGGCGTCTACGACAACCTCGGACTGGAAGGCCTGCACGATTTTGTAGAAGGATGGCGGGAAGACGTTGACTTTTTAATAGTCAGCGATGCCTCCGGCAGAGCGAAACCTGAAGAATATCGAGCCGGGGTAAAAGCTCTTCTACGCATTATTACGGGCATAATGATGGACCAGATTCGCTCGCTGCGCTCAAGAGCTATTGTGGAGCGATTTATCAATCATAAAGACCCCGGCGGCTTTCTCCAGATCGGCAACACTTGCAAGCAAGTTCTGGGAAACACCAAGCACAAAGATGAAATAACTAGATTGTGCTCACAATGTCTTAGCCACACAGAAGCTGAACTCGCCGCGAACATGGAGACGGTGATCCGGCGATTATCCCCGGAAGAGTTTGACAGGCTTTTTCGCCATGGGTTCGAAGTGGCAGACTATACGCTGTACGCCTACCACGCCGACAAATTCAAGTACATTGGATTTGGCAATTCGCGTTGGAGCTAGTACTCGGTCAAGGTTCATTTGATAGGTTGTCATTCTGAGCCATGTAGGGCAGTTGATTGCCCGCCGTATCCGCAGCCAGGCCGCCGGATTTGGCAATCCGGCGGGAGCAAGACAGGAGTGCAGCGGATACCTGGAAACAAGATTCAGGCTATGGGAGGAATCACAATGAAGCACGTTGAATTTGGATGGAAAACGGGGGACGGTTTGCAGCTTTATGCCCAGGGTTGGCAACCGGAAACCGAAATCAAGGCGGCAGTTTGTCTGGTGCACGGATTGGGAGAGCACAGTGGGCGCTACGCGCACCTGGCTGCCTTTCTCAGCCAAGCTGGTTACGCCTTGTTGGTCTTTGACCTGCGCGGGCACGGCAAGTCTCAGGGGCAGCGTGGTTATGCGTCCAGCTTTGGGGTTCTGCTGGATGACATCTCACACCTTTTGGAAGAGGCGGCCAGACGTCACTCCGATCGTCCACGTTTCCTGTACGGCCACAGCCTGGGTGGAAGCCTGGTGCTCGATTATGCCTTACGCCGGCGTCCTCAATTGGCCGGGGTGATCGCCACGGGGCCAGGCCTCCGCACCGCCTTCGAGCCGCCCGCCTGGAAAGTAACTCTCGGGAAAATCATGTACCGCTTGTGGCCTGCCTTGTCCATGTCGAATGAACTAGACCGCCAGGGGCTGTCGCGCGATCCTAAAGTTGTGCGCGCTTACAACAGCGATCCATTGGTCCATGATCGCGTCACAGCCCGTTTGGGGATAGACTTGCTCCAGAGCGGTTTATGGGCCATGGAGCACGCTGCCGAATTTCCGCTCCCCTTGTTGCTGATGCATGGCGCTGCCGACCGTATCACGTCTGCGCAGGCCAGCCGCGAGTTTGCCGCCAAGGCGGGTGACCGCTGCACTCTGAAAATTTGGGATGGCTTGTACCACGAAATCCACAATGAGCCCGAGAAGGAACAGGTGTTTGCCTTTCTGCTAGAGTGGCTCAAAAGAAAGGCCTAGTTCGGGCATCATGCCTTGACAATGTCACATCTGGTTCGTAGCACTGTCCTGGACGACAGCACTGTCCTGGACGGTCAGTACAGGGTACAGGGTCACGCACGAAGCGTAGCGGAGTATTGTACACAGTACCACTTTCCTATCCACTCATAAAACGAACTGAAAGGAAAAAGCAATGAACTACTCTGAGGTGCCCCACACGACCTATCTCCACGAAACGTTATCCCTGTTAACCGGCCCGGGCCTGTTCCTGGTGGCCGCTGGCGCAGACGGCAAGCCCAACGCCATGACCATCGGCTGGGGGACGATTGGCGTGATATGGGGCAAGCCGATTTTCGCCGTGCTGGTTCGGCCATCCCGGTACACTTTTCAGTTGTTAGAAAAGAGCGATTCGTTCACAGTCTGCCTCCCCTCCAAAGGACTGTACAAAGCCGTGAACTTTTGCGGCACCCGCTCGGGCCGCGATTATGACAAGTTCAAGGAGTGTAACCTCACCGCCCTGCCCTCGACGCGGATCAGCGCGCCAGGCATCGCAGGCTGCCCGGTCGTCTATGAGTGCCAGACCGTCCACACCAACGACGTCATCCCGGCCAACCTGGCAGAGGACATCCGAGCCAGCGCCTACCCCCGGGGCGATTTCCACCGCATCTATTTCGGTGAGATTCTGGCCGTCCGAGCGTTGCCCAACGCCGCCGAGTCCCTGGCAGGCTAGCCCAGCGGGCCGGTTTCCCTGGCCTGTCAACCGGGACAGGCTCGACCAGGTCTACACGCACTCCTCGCCGGGCTAGCTCGCCCCAGCCGAGTTTGAAAGATGAGG
>CAYVPU010000211.1:0-5809 GCA_964453885.1 uncultured Anaerolineae bacterium
CGCAATACTGACATCCTCCGGCGCCTTCTGGATGAGTTCCGTGAGATTCCTCACCTGGATCAAGCTACTCGGATGGAAATGATGGACTTGCGTCGCATCGTCCATGACGTTGTCGACCTTTACGCCCGGCCCACGTGCGAAAAGCGTGGCCAAACACTGCACGCTCACCTCGAACCCGTAGAGATCGTCGGCAACCCGTCCCGCTTGAGCCGGGTGACACGCGAGCTACTGACCAACGCCATGAAATTTACCCCGCGAGGCGGCCACATTGAGGTCACACTGCACGCTGCCGACCAGTCCATCCTGCGCGTGTCCGACAATGGATGGGGGTTCAAGGAAGAAGAACTCGCCCTTGTATTTGAGCAGTACTGGCGCGGGTCCAGTGCTTCTGCGGGACTGATATCAGGCACTGGGCTGGGTCTGTTTATCTGCAAACAAATTGTCGAAAGCCACGGTGGCCGTATCGAAGTGGAGAGTCAAGAGAGCAAAGGCAGTACATTTACCATCTACCTACCGCTGGCGGAGGCAACAACGGCATAACCATCTGCCGATGCCAGTCCTGTCCACCTCAACGAGCGGGCATAGAATCCAACGTCTGCTCTGTTTACTGTGCCGCTGAAAGGCGATAGCCATCAAACACCAGGACCTGTCTACGTGACAGGGCCTGGTGCAGTTTCAAATACCTGATCGACGCTCAATCCGGCAGATGGGCGGCAGAGCTCGCTTGTGCGCCGAAACGGCCATCATGCGGCGGACTTTTTCCACGTCAGCAGGACCAGCGACCGGTTCCTTTCCTTCGGCCAGCGCGGCCAGGATGGCATCCAGGTCCGCATAGGTGATGCCCATCTCGCCTTCGTCAGTCTGGCCGGGCCACAGACCAGCGGTGGGCGGCTGGTCAATGACCGGCTGCGGCACGCCGATTTCGCGCGCCAGCTCCCACACCTGCCACTTGTACAGTTCGCCCAGAGGCAGCATGTCCGCGCCACCATCGCCGTACTTGGTGAAATACCCAACCATCAATTCTGTCTTGTTGCCGGTGCCGGCCACCAAATAGTTCCGCGTGTTAGCCATGTAATACAGCGTCGCCATCCGTAGCCGGGGCTTGAGATTGGCCTGGGCCAGATCAAAGCACCGTATTGGACACGGTACAATGCCTTGGGGCAGGGTCGCGATAAAGGTGTCGTATACTGGCCCCAGGTTTATGGTCACGGTTTTTATGTCAAACGTTTCAGCAACCAGGTGAGCGTACTCGGCATCCACCGCTTGGCTATGGCAGGGCATCAGGGCGCCCAGGACATTCTCACCCACGGCACACCGGGCCAGTCCGGCCACCACAGCCGAGTCCACCCCGCCGCTCAGGCCGACGACAATCCCCTCCGCGCCGGCCTCCTTTACCTGCTCACGCATCCACTGGCCGATCTGATCTGCAATAGACAAGTTCATTCTCCTCTCGTTCATTTTGCACCATATCCTACGATGGGCGAGGGTCTCTGACCGAGCCCTTTTGCCCCGGTCAAAGGCTATACTCACCACAGAGAGCAAAGAGGTGCCTTTGCCCCTACCCTCACACAACCTCCGCCACCACTTCCACCCCATTCAAGGCCATGCTATAAAGGAATACGGCGTGTAGCAGATTGCCGCCGTGAGGCAGGACGCCCAGTTCCTCCGCTGTCTCCACAGGCAGGTCGTAGGTCTCGACGCAATTAGCGGGCAGGAGGACGCGCTGCTGAAGGCCCAGGGCATTGGCTCGCAGGCGGAGGTGCATAGCCAATTGATAAGCACACAGGTCGGTGCAATCACCGACGACAATAAAGGTGTGCACCTCAGGATGCGCCTCCAGCCAGACATCCAGGCCAGTACCGATGGCCGAGTTGATCGAGTTCTTGGGAATGAGGGTAAACTGCTCGGCAAAGGGCAGCGCCACCAGTTCTGGCACCGTCTCCGCTTCGCGCGTGCCGGTCATGCAATGAGGCACATAGGCGTTGAACTCGATCGCGTCAGGTGGGTGGCTGTCCTGGGGAAGGACAAAGTGCCGTACGCCGGCCGCTTGCGCCTTCTGAAACAGTGCCACAATCGGCGGTACGATGCGGGCCACCCGGGGGCTGGCCAACGGCCCCTCGTAACAAAAACCGAGGACCAGGTCTACGCACATCACAGCCACGTGAGCCGGTTCTCCGGCCACGAGGTCGCCTAGTTGTATTGGTTTCAGGTCCGCTTGCCACCCAGCGAGCCAGGTGAGGAAAGAGGCGCTGGTTTGAGCAGAGCCTTGGGCCAATGTAACCACCTCCCTTCAAGTCATTGGCGAATCAATCTGCCCTATGGAAACAAGCGACGGGCTTTGACTTCCGCCACGGCATCGTCGCGGAAGCGGTAGAGTCTGGCCGGACGATGCTCGCCAACACGGTGAAAGCCCGTCCCCTCCAGCACACCAGCCTGGAGGACGCGCCGGCGAAAGTTGCGTTTGTCCAACTTTTCACCCAGGATCGTTTCGTAAGCAGTCTGCAACTCGGTCAGAGTGAACTCGGCGGGCAGCAGTTGAAAGCCGACGGCCGAATACTCTAGCTTGTAGCGCAGGCGGGTGATGGCGTAGCTGAGAATGTCCGCGTGGTCAAAAGCCAGCGGCGGCGGGTCAGTAGCCGGGAACCAATCCGCGTCGGTCGCGTCGGTGGCAGCTCTGAGCTTGAGGTGGTCGGAGCTGATCAAGGCAAAGTAGGCCACGGTGATGACGCGGGTGCGCGGGTCGCGATCCGGGTCGCCAAAGGTGTAGAGTTGTTCCAGGTATACGTCTCGCACACCAGTTTCCTCTTCCAACTCACGACGAGCGGCCTCCTCCAACGATTCGTCCATGCAGACAAAACCGCCCGGCAGCGCCCACACCCCCTCGAACGGCCAATGCTTCCGCTTTACCAGCAACACCTGAAGTTGCTCCTGCCGCAAGGTGAAAATAACCAGGTCCACCGTAACCGACGGCCGCTCAAACTGGCTAACGTCATAGGTTTCCGGCGTATCGAACGATGAGCTGCATTTATTAGACATTCTCCCAACCTCTCAACCCTGGGCAAAGTACTTGTTCATTATTAACTTCGCACTTTAGGTTGGAAATCAAACACAAAACGGCTTCAAAAACGCGATGTTATTTTTGAACAAGTGCAAAGAGGTGCCTTTGCCTCTACCCTCCCTACTGTACCTTCTTTAGATCCGGATTGTCGCACGCCCGGCGACCCACCTTGACCATGTCGTGCCATTGGCCGTGGATCTTGACCCGGACGACGTCGGCGGTAAAGTCATTGTTGGTGCCGCAGTGAGAGCAGTTGGAAAGCAAATAGCTGCCTACACCATAGATGTCGGCCGGCACCTGAAGCTGCTCAAAACGGGCGATCTTGGCCGGGGTAAAGCCGCCAGTAACGACGATCTTGACGTCACGACACCACTGACGAGCCCTGTCCAGGTAGGCAGGCGGCAGGTTCCAATGCAGATAAGCGCCATCAATAGCCCGGCGCAGATCAAAGACCAGCCGTGGCGTGACACCGCAGTCCAGTTCCGGGTCGCCGATGGGCTCCACGCGGACGTCGCGCAGGTCGCCGCTGGTATCGGGGCGCACGCCGTAAAGCTTGTACTTGCGGGCCTCGTCATCCCGGCAGGACTCCCTCAGTTCCACGTAGCGGGTGAACATGGCTTTCATCGTCTTGAGAGTGTCGCCGATGCAATCGTTGTAAAAGTCCACCAGGGCGATGCGCGGGATTCCCACCGGGCGGGTAGCGGCAAAAGCCAGCATCGTCTCGGCCGTGTCGCCCAGGAAACAAGCGATGGCCGCGTGGGCAATGGTGCCGCCTCCCGCGCCGCCCCACCAATCGCCCTGCGCGTCGGTGGAGATGAATGAACTCAGGTGGCCTTGAAAGTCTCTGTTAAACCGCTGCACGGCAATGTCGTAGGCATAACCGTCCATGGCCTGGATCTCGTGGGCGTCAAAGCGGGCCGGAAAAAAGAGCACTGTCTTGCCCCGGGCGGCCTTGAGGACATTGTAGACGTTGGTCGCGATGCGCGTACCTCGCGAGAGTGCACCCAACGTCGGCGTCTCTAGAATGGCAAAATCGCGGTAGCGTCCCCGCACCCTGAGCACCGGCTGTACGTTCATCGGGTCGCCATCGTAATCGGCAAAGACACCATCCTGAACCGCCTCCACTCCCAGGTGCTCGAAGGTATTGACAAACTCACCATTCTCATCCCAGTAGCCGGTACAGTGGCGCAACATGGCCAACGCCTTGTCTACGCCGCAGATCAGAGAGTAGGGCTCACGGCGGGTGAACCACTGCATCTCCACCTCAATGTCCCCCACTGCCACGTCCGACACATCCATGCCTTTGGCGGTCAGTGCGGGCGACTCACCGCCAAAGCGGTAGCCTTTGGCAGCCAGAGCCACCAAGGTGGCCGTTATGTTCTCAAAATACTTGTCCGAATACCAGCCCCGGCGCATCCGCTCCACGTCGAGCTTGAAAACCTCGTTGGTCAGGCATTGGCCATTGAAAACGCTCACGTTTCACTCCTTGTTAGTGTCCTTTTCACAATAAGTATAGCACAAAAAAGTGTAGTTGTCAAGAGAGACAAGAACTAGCAGACGTTGCGTAGGGCAATCGTAGGTTTTTCGTCCAGCAGACACGAGGAAGATGTGGTATCCTATGGACGTAAATAAAGGCATGGCCCGAAAAATTTGGGTTGCTTGCGGAGAGCGACACGGGCCATGCCGTCTAGTAATCTCTTCTTCTCCTCCTTTTTGAAAGAGAGCCGAGGATTGGGCACCCTCGGCTCTCATTGCGTCTACAGCAAGCGCAAGGGGATAATCTGCTCTGTGACCTCGGCCCACCACTCTCAGATAGCTTCTCTTTTCGTGAAACCTGGAAAGCGATCCCTGCGTATTGCTATTACGGAGAAAGACCATTACACAAAAGGCAACGGGAGGTTTGAAATGTCAGAAGAACTGTCCGCCGAAGCAAGAGTGACCCCAGAGACCAGCGACGAGGTCACAGAAGGTTCAAAGGAAAAGGCCAAAGGGCGAGACGTGCTGGGCATGATCAAGGGCGCGCTTGACACGGCGCTGGCCGGCCGGGGCAACGTCATCATGGTACGCGTCAACAACGAAACGTTAAAGGCCATTGATATGCTGGTCGAGGCCGGCGTCTGCAAAAGTCGCTCGGAAGGTGCCGCTTTCCTGATCAATCAGGGCATCGAAGCCAGCAGCGACCTCTACGACCGCATCAGCGGCATCACGGAACAAATCACCGAGTTGAGAGCCAAGCTCCGCGACATCGTGATCGGTGAGAGCCAGGAATAAGAAGCAATCCTTACAGCAGCACAGCACGTACAACCGGGGCGGACGCTTACGTCCGCCCCAGTCTCATTCAAGCAATCATGTACAGGACTCTCAAACACCCCACGACCCTTTACCTTGGCCGCCGCCTCCAGCCAGCATACTACCCCGGCCTGTGCCACATTGTCAAGTGTCCAGCATTTTGCGCACCTTGCGTTCCAGAGCATCCGGCAAGAAGGGCTTTGAGAGAAAGGCTGCTGCCTTAGCTCTTTCCGGTCGAGGATGTCAGCTTTGTAGCCCGAAACGCTGTGTTGCCAGTAGTCATCGGCCTTTGCCCTTTCGTCGGGAGGCAACCCGGCCAGGCCGCTGGCTCAGTGATCGGTTCGATGCACCGCACCGTATTGGACACGGTACAATGTATTGGACACGGTACAATGCATTCGACGGTGCTCTGGCTCATGCTTTCGCTGGCTCTCCATAAGGCCCGGCGATGGCCAAAGCATA
>CAYVPU010000212.1:0-3263 GCA_964453885.1 uncultured Anaerolineae bacterium
CCCCGAGTCCCAGGCCTTTCTGTCCCCCTTTTGGTTTCTTGGGGCTCTTTGCTTGTAGTTTGACCCACACCAAGGGCAGAGACGACTCGAATTTACGCAAAATTTACGCAAAATTTACGCTATTCACGCCCCAGTTGTGGTAAAATCATATTGACGATTTGACGTTCCAAGACAGAACGTGACCAATAGGAATAAACGAGTCATTCCGGCGGACAGAACCGCGTCAATTCACAGAAAGGAGGTCATCAGAATAACAAACAGTCCGTAACAAAGACTTGGTGATTTGCAAACCCCACCATGAAAGTGTCCAGGGAACCTCACAGTGTTTCAAATAGACAAATGGACCACACCCAAGGAGGATAAAACCATGCGGATCAGACGAATCATCTTGACGACCACGATAGCGATAGCCGCTATAGCTTCCACTCTCCTGCTGATAACCACCTTTGCCTCGGCCCAGACGGCCGCACTCACCTCCCTTCAGAACACCCAGGCAGAGATCGCCCTACACCCTGTAGCCAGCCCCCTTTCTCTCCCGCAGGCACCCCCCGTGACCTTTCCTGAAGGCGACTGGCCCTGGTACGCCCAGCAGGAAATCACCGTTCACCCCGCACCGCCCATCGCTGGCCGTCCCACTGAGCTGTGCGCCAAAGTAGTCAACCACGATTCCATCCCTCACACAGTGACCCTTCAATTCAGGGTAGCCAACTTTGGTATTGGCGTGCCTTTTACTCCCGTGGGCTCGACTGACGTAAAAGTGCCGCCAGACGGCCCTGCCCAGGGCTGTGTGGTGTGGATTCCTCCCGAACACGGTCACTGGTGCATTGACGTCCTCTTGAAGCAAGAAGGTGCGGAGCCGGAGCGCAGCCAACGCAACGTTGATGTCTGGGAGCCCCTGGTCCCAGGCCAGGAAGACGCGTACCCTTTCCCCGTTGGTCCTTTTCCGGAGAGGACTACTATCACTCTCACTGCCAAAAATATCCTGAGCGGGTGGGGAGTTGGGATTGACCCCATCTCTCTCACCCTGGGCGCGGATCAAGCGGGCCAGGCCACTCTGAAGGTGACCCCGCCGGCAGGGGAGCCCCTGGGCAGCCGAGAGGTCGTCGCCGACGTGGAGGGCTATGTGGAGGGCGAACTCATCGGCGGCTTCCGCAAGCTCGACTGGCCGCCCGTGCCCCTGCACCGGCCCAAGGACCCCTTCTTTGCCGAATCGGAGATCAGCATCTGGCCCTATCCACCCCGGGAGGACGAACCAACCGAGATTTGCGTCGAATTGTTCAACCTGAGCGACGAGCCGCAAATCGTAGAGGTGCAGTTCAGTTGGGCCAACTTTGGCATCGGCCTACCTTTCGAGCCCATCGGCGGCCCCATCGAGGTCGAGATCCCGCCACACAGCTATCAAACGGTCTGCACCTGGTGGGTGCCACCCTTCAAAGGCCACTTTTGCGTTCAGGTAAAGCTGAACATCCTCGGCGACATTGATTACTGGCCTCAATTCAGCCAACGCAACCTGGACGTGGCCGAACCGCTGCGGCCGGGAGTTCCCCACGCCATCAAATTCCCGGTAGGCAACTTTTTGAACGAATTCACCAATCCCGACCCTGTGCGGACCGACATCTGGCTGGAACCGGACATCCACCTGCCCGGCTGGGAAGTTAACCTCGACCCCGAAGTGCTGCCGGGCATGGATCCAGAAGAAATTCGTTGGGTGACCATGATCGTCACGCCATCGCTGGAGCCTCTGCACCACGACCAGGTCCCGGTGGTGGACGTGAGGGCCTTTGTTGATGGTGTGATGGGACCTCGCGTCATCGGCGGTTTCCGCAAAGTCTTCCGCCCACCGGTGCCCCTCCATCGTTTCCCCGACCCACCCTACGCCGAGCGCGAGATCACCGTCCATCCCTACCCGCCTCTGGCCGGCGAGCCGACCGAGGTCTGCGTCGAACTGTACAATCCGACGTCCGACTCTCAAACGGTGACGGTCTTTTTCTCCTGGGCCCACTTTGGCATCGGCATCCCCTTCACGCCTATCAACGGTCCCAGGGTCGTCACCCTTCCACCCTTTAGCATGGTCAAGGAGTGTATGCACTGGATCCCGCCCGTGAGCGGCCACGTGTGCCTCCAGGTCGAGCTAGAAATGGACGGGTATGCCCCCCAGCGGAGCCAGCGAAACATAGACGTCGATGAACCGCTGGAGCCAGGCATAGAGCATACACTGGTCTTTACAGTAGGCAACTCCCTGAACCATCTCGCAGACATTGAACTGGGATTTATTCCTCACCTGCCGGGCTGGGAGATCAGTCTTGAGCCAAGAGTTCTGTTTGGGGTACAACCGTATCACTTTGAACCAGACTTTCGCCCCGTATCTCTAACTGTAAGACCACCAGACGGCGTACCACTGCCCGAAGACAACACTCCCATCGTGGATGTAGAAGCCTTTGCCGAAGGAATGCTAATCGGCGGCTTTCGCAAGATCCACCGCCCGCCGATACCTCTCCATCCCTTCCCCGACCCATTCTACGCCGAGCGCGAGATCACCGTCCATCCCTACCCGCCCCTGGCCGGCGAGCCGACCGAGGTCTGCGTCGAACTACGCAACCCGACGTCCGCCCCGCACACGGTGTGGGTACAGTTCTCCTGGGCCCACTTTGGCATCGGCATCCCCTTCACGCCTATCAACGGTCCCAGGGTCGTCACCCTTCCACCCTTTAGCATGGTCAAGGAATGTATGCACTGGATCCCACCCGTGAGCGGCCACGTGTGCCTCCAGGTCGAGCTGGAAATGGACGGGTATGCTCCTCAGCGGAGCCAGCGAAACATAGACGTGGACGAACCGCTGGAACCGGGCGTGCCACACACGCTGTCCTTCCCCGTGGGCAACCCCTTCGATGACCCCATGACCATCACTCTGGGGTTGATCCCCCACCTGCCCGGCTGGGAGTTTGGCCTGTCGGAAGACGTCCTGCCCAACATGGATGAGGGTGAGCAACGCATCATCAGCCTGACGGTGATGCCGCCGCAGGGCCTGCCATTGCCCGAGGACAATACTCCCATCGTAGACGTGGAAGCCTACGCCGAGGACAAACTGATCGGTGGTTTCCGCAAGATTTTCCGCCCGCCGGTGCCCATCCACAAACCTGGAGACCCTGTCTACGCCGAGCGGGAGATCCTCGTCCATCCCTACCCGCCGCGCGCCTTCGAGCCAACCGAGTTGGCCGCAGAGATCCGCAACCCCACCGACGAGTGGCAGATCGTCGAGGTCG
>CAYVPU010000212.1:3363-5793 GCA_964453885.1 uncultured Anaerolineae bacterium
CGCAAGATGTTCTGACCAACGTGATCCCAGGGCCAAACGGTGTGCGAGTCGTCACTCTGACTGTCACTCCTCCGAACGACTTGCCCGCAGACGGCGACCCCATCGTGGACGTGGAGGCTTTCGTGGACGGCGAACTCTTGGGCGGTTTCCGCAAGATCTTCCGCCCGCCGGTTCCCATCCACCAGCCCCAGGACCCCGTCTACGCGGAACGGGAGATCCTCGTCCACCCCTACCCGCCGCGCGCCTTTGAGCCGACAGAGTTGGCCGCAGAGATCCGCAACCCCACCGACGAGTGGCAGATCGTCGAGGTCGTCTTTAGCGTCGCGCCCTTTGGCATCGGTTTGCCCTTTGATCCGGTCAGTGAACCCATCATAGTGCACGTGCCGCCCGAAGGTATGGTCGTCCCAGGCACGATGTGGGTGCCGCCGCACGGGGGGCTATGGTGCATCCAGGTCGAGATCTTTATGCCGGGCCACGAGGAGCCTTTCTGGAGCCGACTCAACCTGGACGTGGGCGAGCCGCTGGAGCCGAACACGCCGCATAGTCGCCCCTTCCCCGTGGGCAATCCCAACCCTCCCGGTACGCCTCCAGTCACTATCACCCTGGGGTTGATCCCTCACTTCCCAGATTGGGGACTCGAACTGTCGCAAGATGTTCTGACCAACGTGATCCCAGGGCCAAACGGTGTGCGAGTCGTCACCCTGACCGTCACGCCTCCAGACGACCTGCCCCACGACGGGGATCCCATCGTAGACGTGGAGGCCTTTGTGGATGGCGACCTCATCGGCGGCTTTCGCAAGATCTTTCGCCCACCGGTGCCCATCCACCGGCCCAAGGATCCGGTGTATGCCGAGTCAGAGATCGGCGTCGATCCGTACCCGGTCATCCCCGGCCAGCCGGTCGAGTTGAGCGTGGAGGTGTTCAACCCCACCGACGACGACCACGTCGTGACGGCTACCTTTAGCGTCGCCCCCTTTGGCATCGGTTTGCCTTTTAGCGGGGCAGGCATCGGGCCAGACAATCCGATCCTCATCTTTGTGCCAGCACACGGTGCTGCTCGCGGGCACGTCGTGTGGGAGCCTCTGGAGGGATTCTTTGGCAAGTTTTGCGTCATGGTCGAACTAGAGTTGCCGGACCACGAAATGGTGTGGAGCCAACGCAACATTGACGTGGGCGAGCCTCTGGAGCCTGGTCAACCTCACTCGATAACCTTCCCCGTGGGCAGAGGCACTTACACCCAGCCGGTGACGGTCACCCTGGGGTTGATCAACCACCGCGACGATTTCGAAACGGATATGTCGTCAGACTCTTTCTTTGACGTATTCTACGAAATAAGGGTAGACAGTGATGATCCAGTAAGCGTCACTCTGGTCGTCACGCCATCGGAGAGTGCTCCCTTGGGTACCGGCAAGCCTATCGTGGATGTGGAGGCTTTTGTGGATGGTGAGATCCTCGGTGGCTTCCGCAAGCTGGACGTACCGCCTATCCCTCTCCACAAGCCACACGAAAAGTCTTATGCCGAGACGGAACTCCACATCATCCCCGACCCGCCTCGGTTGGGCCAGCCGGCCCAGATCGGCGCCGTGATGCAGAATAACGGCGCCACCACGTCCACCATCACCCTGGAGTTCGGTTGGGCCAGGTTCGGCGTGGGGATTCCCTTCACGACCACCAATATGGACCCCTACACCCGCTCGTTGACGCTGGGGCCGATGATAACGGACACCGCCTGGGTGACGTGGACGCCAGTCTTCTCCGGCTCTCACTGTGTCATGGTCAAGCTGATCGATCCACAAGGCAATCGCGAGGATATAGTCAGCCAGCGCAACGTGTGGGTGGAGGAACGCCCGCCCTGCGGCCTCACCCAGGTCTACACCTTTACCGTCTACAACGACACATCTCTCACTGTCACGGTGGACATCGGCCTGATCACCTTCAATGTGCCCGAGGATTGGACAGTGACTACCGTGCCCACTGGTACTCAGCAGATTGGGCCGTTTTCTGAACTGGTGATTGAGGTCCGTGTGCTGATCCCGTGTCCATCCACGTTGCAGGCCATGGCCGCCGTGCAGGAGATCCGCACCTTGCAGGAAGGAGCCGGCGGCACGCCAACCATTAACGTAGAAGCCTACAAAAATGGCAAAATAGTGGGCGGCATCGAACTTCAGTTGCCGGAAGCAGCCCAGGACGAGTTCACCATCTACCTGCCGGTGGTTCTAAAAGACTGGCCATGAGCTAGAGCGGAATGGCCGGGTAAAAGCACCGGTTCACCAACGAGGGGGACAGAGAGGCAAAAAACCTTTCTGTCCCTTTTTTGGTTTTCCAGGGTGCAGTCTGACCTGGAATACGGGGAAAGGAGGCAATGGCAACATTGGCATCGTTTGCCCGTATCTTTGTGCCACAAAGCGTGTTTTATCATACGAACACACC
>CAYVPU010000213.1:0-5779 GCA_964453885.1 uncultured Anaerolineae bacterium
CTGGACACAGCCTGAGGGCGGAACCTGCCCCATGATTGCCACAAGGTCAGCCCGGCTGTGTAGGCGTAGCCCACCGCATAGGTCAGCAGGAACGGCGCCAGCCCCGGAGCGCGAGAAATGGCGACGAGGGCTTCAACGAGGCAGTAGAAGGCCAACGCTAACTCTCCCCACGTCGTCCAATCCACTGGCAGGCTGTAGTCCCCGGCGTGGCCCACTCGACCAGCCTGGCGTCCTTCTGACTGAAACTTGGGCGTTCGCAAGAACAGCGTAGAGTTGCGTCCCGTGAGAGCCTCAAAAATTGCCCAGGTGTTGTTGAGGGCAACGCCTGCTCCTAGAAACACGAGGAAGGGCAAGTAGGCAAAGCGTCGCCGCCAATCGGGGTAAACGGCCCATTGAGACAGGGCAAACACCACGGGGGGCGCAAAACCTGCCAGGCCCAGCGTGCCCAACGGGAGCGTTCCCAGGTCGTGGGCCAGAATCACGGGCAGCCCCACCAGCACCAGGGCCAGCATCAGAGGATGTATGAGATAGCCACTGAGATGAAGCAATCCCTGAGTTTTCCGCCAGGGCGAAAGGGATGACCGCAGCAGGCGTCCCCTCAGTTTGCGCAGGCACTGGATCGAGCCCTTGGCCCAACGAAACTGTTGGCGCTTGAAAGCCGCCAACAAGGGCGGAAGCTCTGCGGGAGCGACCACATCGGGCAGGTACTGTAACCGCCAGCCAGCGAGTTGCGCGCGGTACGATAGGTCAAGGTCTTCGGCGACGGTATCAGCCTGCCATCCCCCGGCGTCCACAATGCAGTCTCGCCGCCAGACGCCCGCCGATCCGTTAAAGTTCAACAGCAGCCCGGACCGGCTACGCGCTGTCTGTTCGACGACGAAATGCCCATCTAGCGCCAACGCTTGTGCGCGAGTCAGTGGGCTAAACTCAGCGTTGAGGTGTCCCCAACGGGTCTGTACCATTCCCACACGGGGATCCGCAAAGTGGGGCATCACCTGCCGCAAAAAGCCCGGCGGCGGACAAAAGTCAGCGTCGAACACGGCGATAAAGTCACCAGGAGCAAGCGCCAGCCCGTGAGCCAGTGCCCCGGCCTTGAAGCCCCTTCGATCTGCCCGTCGCAGGTAGGTGATATTCACGCCACGAGCCTGGTGATGGGCGACTCGCGTCTGGGCCAGAGCTACCGTTTCATCCGTGGAGTCATCCAAAACCTGAATGGAAAGCTGGCCTGGTGGATAATCCAGCGATACCACGGCGTCAATCAGTCGCTCGATCACGAAACGCTCGTTAAAGATCGGCAACTGAATCGTCACCTTGGGCCAATCTTCCGGCACCGGTGCTTCGGTGGTCCGGTGCCGATGCCAAAGGAACAAGCTCGACAAAAGCAAGGCGTTAAAGCCGTATAAGGCCAATCCAACGACGATGAGAAAATAGATAGTGGTGAGAAAAGTTGAGGTAATCATAGCTCCTGGGCACAAGGTCTATCGCAGGAGTATAGCATGGAATTAAAGTTTGGACAAACCAGGAACTGAATAGCCCCGCCGACTTGCCCTTCCCCGTGGCCTGTGATAGAATACGTCCGCACATTCTACAGCACTCAATGGCGAGGGCCAGGCTTCTGTACCGGCCCTCGCCCTGTTTTTTCAGGCCACCGTTTTGACATCGCTGGGGCGATGCGGTATAATGCTCTCAGCCAAAGGGCAAGAGAAGGCCATGAGCGTCATAGACGAGATCAAGCAACGACTGGATATTGTTGAGGTTGTCTCTGCCTACGTTCCCCTGAAAAAGGCCGGGCGTAACTACAAGGGGCTGTGTCCTTTTCACTCGGAGAAAACGCCCTCGTTCGTCGTGTTCCCAGACTCGCAAAACTGGCACTGTTTCGGCGCGTGTGGCACCGGGGGTGACGTCTTTACCTTTATCCAGAAACGAGAGAACGTGGACTTTTCCGAGGCGCTCCGCGTCCTGGCGCAGAAAGCCGGCGTGGAACTCAGGCCTCGCACCGAGCGAGAGAGCGCTGAGGAGCAACAGCGCAATAAGCTGCGCGAGATCAACGAGGTGGCAGCCCGACACTTTCACCACCTGCTGCTGGACAAGAACGAGCCCCGGTCCCAAGTCGCCCGCACCTATCTCGACGAGCGCGGCTTGAATGAAGAGACTATCCGCAAGTTTCAACTGGGTTACGCGCTGGACAGTTGGCGGGCGCTGTCGGATCATCTGATGGGCCGGGGCTACGGGCGCGACGATTTACTGGCCGCGGGCTTGATCATAGAGCGAGACGATGGTCGCTATTATGACCGCTTCCGAGGCCGTCTGATTATCCCTATCCGCGACGAGCGAGGGCGAGTCGTCGGCTTTGGCGGGCGGACGCTGGATCCCGACGGCGTGCCCAAGTACCTCAACTCGCCGCAAACGCTGCTCTTTGACAAGAGCCGCACTTTCTACGGGCTGGACATGGCCAAAGGAGCCATTCGCGCCGCCGGTCATGCCCTCATCGTCGAAGGCTACATGGACGTGCTCCAGGCGCACCAGCACGGCGTCGCCAACATCGTGGCTCAGATGGGCACAGCCTTGACCGAGGCACAGCTTAAATTGTTAAGCCGTTTCACCCGGGCTTTCGTCCTGGCTCTGGACCCAGACGCAGCTGGGGATCGAGCCACGCTGCGCGGACTGGCCGTGGCTCGCGAGACACTGGTTCGCCGGGCCGTGCCGGTGCCCACGGCGCGGGGTCACATTCGCTACGAGTCCCAACTGGATGCCCAGCTCCGTATCATGATCCTGCCGGCGGGCCAGGATCCCGACGACGTCATCCGTACCAACCTCGCTCTGTGGCAACAGTTGGTAGACCGTGCTGAGCCGGTGGTAGACTACTACTTTCGCATTGTGACGGATGGCCTGGACATGACCTCTGCTCGGGGAAAAGCCGAGGCCGTGCGGCAACTGTCGCCCATCATCCACGAAATCGGCGATTCTGTGGAGAGGACACACTACACCCAAAAGCTGGCCAGGCTGGTACGCATGGATGAACATGCCCTGGCGCGCAAGATCGGTGGCGGCCGGCGATCGAGTCCTGCCTTGTCTCGCCCATCATCCGGTCCAATCGTTGCGCCGGAATTGCCAGCTTTTGGCCTGGAAGAATACTGCCTGGCCCGCCTGCTTCGGCTTCCACACCTGTTGACGAATATAGATGCGTTGCTGCAAGAGGCAGATGAGCCACCTTTGAGGCCTGAGGACTTTACCCGGCCTGACATTCGAGAACTGTTCGTCCTGGTGCGGCGGGCATCTGTTCTGGACGGGTCCCTCGACACCGAACGGTTCCAGCCAACCGTTCCGCAAAGCTTGCAACCGATCTTTGAAGAGTTGTGGAGCGGCTGGGTCGATGCCACTGAGGTGAGTCCAGGCCAGGTCGAGAAGCACCTGGGCGACGCGGTGTTGCGCCTGCGGGCCCAAAGTCTCAAGCGATGGGGAGAAGAAGTGCGGTTCCTTTTTGAAGATGCCATGTCCCAGGGAGACGCTCGCGCCCGGGAGTATGGCGAGAGAATGCAAGCATACATAGCGGCCAAGCGTCGGGTGTATCAGGCGCTGGCCATGCGCTCGGCTGCGGGCCAACGCCAGCGCGAAGACAACGTCGGGCGAAAGTCGCCCGTGAGGGCTTGGTAGACTGATCCGGTCAGTGAGAGTCCAAGATGTGATGCGAGGCTGGAGGGGTGGATGGCTCAGCAGCCCGAGTTGACGCCAAATATGAGGGTGTTGCTCCAGAGAGGCGAAGAGAAAGGGTACCTCAGCCAGGAGGAAATTCTGCGCTTGCTCTCCAACATGGAACTTGGAGATGGGCGTGTTGCACTGTTCTACGATCTTGTCCTCGAGCGAGGCATACGGGTCGTGGATACCCTGGACACTGAAGAGGAGAAGGTAGAGACAGGAGCAGAAGGCATTGCAGAAATCAAAGTTGAGTCCGAGATCGTCCAGGTTGGCGTAGACGAGGAAATTAAAGTCGCCGAAGAAGAATTGCCAAAGGTCAAAGACATCGCTACCTTGGACGCGACCAGCGATCCTGTGCGGATGTACCTGCGGGAGATCGGACAGGTTGACTTGCTGATGCCAGATGAAGAGATGCGCCTGGCCGTGCAGATGTCAGCACCCCAGTATTTGGTAAAGGTGCTGATCCATTGGCTGGCCCAACACGCCGGCCTCACGCTGACACAACTGGCAGAGAGACTCTCTGCCAGGCTAAGCGATGCCAGAGGGAAAAGAACCCGACTCAGCAAAGATAGTGTCTTGGAGCCCGAATACCTGCTCAACGTACTCGACCTGGTTCAAGGAGAGCGGCGCATCTCCAGTGGTATGGTGACTTTTGCCCAGGACATTCACCGATTAATCGTAGACGAAGAGACTCCATTGGATAGCATGGTACTACTCGATGAAATCCTCGTCGAGATAGTCAAGCTATTCGCCAGACACTGGAAAGCCATCGGTAAGCAAAGCAAAGCGCTGGAAATTGAGGCCCCTGACCTGGTGCTCCTTATTGATGAAGTGAGATCCCTGGACAGGATGCTCATGATAGGCCAGGCTTCGGTCCTCAGACCATTCCTCAATGCCCGAAGCCTCGACGCCCAAAGTGTTGAAGGCCAGGCGGATCTCCGCTGGGTAGAGATCACTAGCTTGTTGTTTGACTCTTATATGGAATTGTATCTGCTGCCCAACCAAAGCCTAACCTTCATCGCAGATTGTTACCAGGCGGAAAAGAAGCTGCCTTCGCCACGCAAGTTCCAGCATGCGTTACCCCCTCCAAAAGCGCGAATTGGACAATTGACGCCGCTCATCCAGCGGGCCCGCGAAGCCAAGCAATATCTGGTGAGAGCCAATCTGCGCCTGGTTGTCAACGTGGCCAAGCGCTACATGGGTCGGGGCATCTCTTTCCTGGATCTCATTCAAGAGGGCAACATCGGCCTGCTGCGCGCGGTGGAAAAGTTTGACTATACCAAAGGCTACAAATTTAGCACCTACGCCACTTGGTGGATACGACAGGCCATCAGCCGGGCCATCGCCGATCAGGCGCGCACGATTCGCATCCCAGTTCACATGGTCGAGACGATCAACCGTCTTGCCCGGGTGGAACGTGCGTTGCAGCAAGAACTGGGACGAGAACCGACGACTGAAGAGGTTGCCCTGGAGATGGACCTACTACCTGAGGAGGATCGGCGGGCCATAAAACACGCTCGGCAGCAAGGTGGGTCCGTGGAGCCGACACTGGAGCGCCGGCTGCGCCGGGTGGCCTCCAAGGTGCGACGTATCATCCGCATCTCGCAAGAACCCATGTCGCTCGATACACCGGTGGGTTCAGAGGAGAACAGTTTGCTGGGTGACTTTATCGAGGATGAGAGCGTTCTCGGACCGGTGGACGCGGCAGCGCAGATGCTTTTGCGGGAGGAAGTTCGGCGTGAGCTAAAGGCCCTCACTGATCGTGAGCGGCAGGTACTGGAGATGAGGTTTGGTCTGAAAGACGGTCAGGGCCGCACGCTGGAAGAAGTGGGGCAGGAGATGGGGGTTACCCGCGAGCGCATCCGCCAGATCGAGGCCAAGGCACTGCGCAAGCTGCGTCACCCCCATCGCAGCAAACGATTACGAGACTACCTGGCGTAATCGTTTGCGCGGCCGATTTGACTAACCTGTCCATTGGCAGTATAATCCTTGCCGCAGAGGGGACGTTCCTCGGTAGCTCAATTGGCAGAGCGACCGGCTGTTAACCGGTTGGTTGTAGGTTCAAGTCCTACCCGAGGAGCCT
>CAYVPU010000214.1:0-5776 GCA_964453885.1 uncultured Anaerolineae bacterium
CAGGCGGAAAGGATCAAGCTGGCAACGATCATCAGGGCGAATAGGCTCGCCCATTTCTTGCGGGTAAACATTTTCTCCTCCTTAAGGTGAAACTACCTATGCGATTGCTCTTTGAACAAACAAGCGCGGGTGCGGCACCCCACTGTGAGAAAGGATTGTGGTCGCCTTCTCACCGGGTTAGACGGGCGTCCAACCCAGGTCCGCCTCATCACCTCCTTTCGAGCATCGGACTTGCCTGTGGTTCTTGAATTCAGCTTGCCCGCCCTGGTGACTCACTCTCGGCACAAAACCAACCTGCTCCGGGAGAGCTTCACTCAACTCAACCGAACGGTCTGCAACCCGCCCGCCCTGTCTGCCGACAGGCAGGCCGGTCACGGACTGGCTGAAAGCAAGGCTAAACTTTCCTGTGTCATTTTACAAGCAACAACGATTTTTGTCAAATTTGTAAGCCCCTGATAATGTATATACCCTCAACAAAAAGCCAAGGTTCATAAATGATTTTCTGGTCTTGCAGTGCGTCATTTGAATTGCGCAGGGTTTTCGGGTACAAGACGCCCTACAGATGCATCTTTGTCTAGCGATGTGCATTTCGGACTCTGTGGCACGCGCGTTCCAAACTGCACGGGGCTAAAGTCCCCGCGCTGAGAGAGCGAAGCCCCTTCGGGACTGGATTTTAGCCCGTAGGGCTTTGCTCTTTCAGCCCGGAGGTTTAGCTCCGGGCGGTGGCTCGACGTGAATCAAATGACGCACTACTTCCCGGACTCGGTAGGGTAAAAAATCATTTATGACCTCCACGATTTAGAGCTTTTCCCTACTCGCCGACCACGGCCTCGTATGCAGCGCGCAACTGTACGTCGGGCGTCTCGCGCAGGCCCCAGGAGCCTAACGGGACCTGTATGTCAGGGATGACGCCTCTTCCTTCGAGAGTGCTACCATCAGGCAACTGGAGGGTGCTGACGGCCAGACGGATTAGAGAGCCATCGGGGAGACTGAATCCAGAGATGCCTTCCGTGTTGCCCGCCGTTGGCATGCCTACGAGAACCGCCCGGCCCGATTGCTGCAAGGCGGTGGCGAAATACTCGGCCGCGCTGTGGCTGGCGCCATCGGTGAGCACGGCCACGGGCGTCGTCTCGTTCCAGCGCACCGGCCCACGGATGCGGTATATGGTCCGGGTGGCATCCTCTCGCAGCGGGCCCACCTGGCCGAACACCCCCGTGGTAAAGATGGCAATGGAACGGTCCGAGTTGCCTCCGGGATTGTGGCGCACGTCCACGATCAGCCCATCCACGGGCTGGGCCTCTTCCAGGCGCTCTATGGCTTCGAGAAGGTTGACGTCGGCGTCGCCGCTGAAATCGGGCACGCGCACGTAGCCAATGACCGGGTTCTGGCCCAACAACCCGTATCGCCAGCCATCACAGCCGGCCGCAGCGCCGAGCTGAATCTCCACGTCCTCGGGATCGCGATCTGGCCCCCGCTGGACGGTGAGGGTGACCGAGTCGCCGTCCCCGTCGCCAAACATCGCCAGCCGGATCCAATGTCTATCAAAGCCTTCCTCCGACCGGGAGACCAACCCACCGTTGACAGCCAGAACGACGTCGCCCCGCTGCAATCCTGCATCGGCGGCCGGCCCCCAATCACAAACATACCACAGCATCAGCAGTTCATCTTCCCGTGCCGGCCAGATCTCCAATCCCGTCCACGGCCTGCCCTCTAGCTCGTCCGGCGGAGTGAGGTCGAACTCGGCGGCGAAGCGGTCAGGAGGCACAAAGCGGCTGTGATCGTCGTTCAGTTCACGGATGAATTCCTCCAAGAGATTCCAGAATGTTTCCTGGTTGTCCACCGCCTCCACCCTGGGCCGATACATTTTGCGGACCATCTCCCAGTCCACGCCGTTATAATTGTCGCGCACATAGTTCTCGGCCACGATCTGCCACGCCCGTTCAAAGATACCGACGTAATCGTCAGGCGCGATTCGTCCAGACTCGGCTGCATCGGAGGTTGCGGCAGGGACAATCGTCACGGCTTTCTTTAGGGCCTCTGCGGTGGCCCGCGGCCCGGTGAGCGGTTTGGGGGTGGGGGTTGCCGTTGGCGTTGGCGTAAAAGTAGCTGTCGGGGGAGCAGCTTCTGTCGCCGTGGCCGTAGGCGGGAGCGGCGTGGGTTCTGGAACTGTGGTCGTCGCCTCGATGGTTTTCAGAGTAGGTGTGGAGACGGGAGCCTGCACTTTAGACGTAGAAAGGCAGGCAGAAGCCGCCAACATCAACACGATCGCTATGGTCGGAATAACAAAACGTTGCATGATTCTCTCTTTTGTTCAGAAAGCGTCAAAAAGGATGACGCCGTACACGGCCATGGTCAGCACACCGTCAATTACGACATAGATGAGCGTAAAAAAGAGCAGCGAGCGGTTTTGACGGCCAAAGGTGTAGCACCAGGCAATCAAAAGTGCCAGCCCAGCGATGGACAACGGCACGCCTATCTGCAAGGAGAGATTCAACCACGCGGGTAAGGTCGGCAGCCAGGCCGAAAAGGGAACATAATCGCGCATGGCAGGCAGCGTTACCAGCTTGCCCATCCAATAGGCGCCCAGAGCCAGGCCCATGCTGATGAGCGTACCCAATCCGGTTATACTTTCGTCATCTCGCCGAATCCTCAAAGTCAAGCCCAGTACGACCATAGGGGCTATCATCCAAACCAGTACGAAGGGCAGAAACAGAGCGCCGCTCATGAGACCAAAGAGTGTTTCACCGCCTATTCGACCGAGATCGACCCAGGTGATAGCGCCCAGTGTATCTTGGATGTCTGGCGCTGTGCTGGCAAAGTAGACCACAAAGCCCGGCAATTCTCCTTTCTCCAGCCAGGTGACGTAAAGATAACCCGCCTGGTCGCTGAGGATGGCCGGATCGGCGGAATAGGGCAGAGTAAAACTGAGCAGTTGATATGTCTCCGGGTCGCCGTCTCGGAAAAAGACGGTGCTCACCTGAACAGCCTGCTTGCGTCTCAGATACTCTAGCTGGACATTGCAGGCGATGACCAACTCTTGCTCTGCGGCAGAATCCGTCGCTACGTCTCCGATGCGCCCGGTGATCCGATAATGCCCTTCTGCCAGCGATAGCCGCTCACCGGATTTCAGACCCTCTTCCAGAGGAGACTCGTCATAGTCAAGATGATAGGTGGCCGGAACCCAAAGTTGATGAATAGAGGAGACCAAAGATGGCTGCCCCAGCGGGAGATGGACGTAATTTGTGCTGATCAACCCGGCTTCCTGGCCCGTGCGCACCTCTATTGTCCAAAACAAGTAGGCGCGCTGCCGGTCGAGGCCCAGGCGAGGGCCGTGCAAGACACTCGTTGGCCCCACACGCAGTTCCACCACATCTGTCTCGCCGCCTGGATTGTAGAGGCCATCGGGGTAGGCGGCGTAAAAGAAACGGGTTTCGCCATAGCCGGGCGGATGATGGGCCCAGATGGCGTGCAGCGTGCCGGTCTCGTCGTATTGCAGATCAGGTCGAATGCCGAGGGGGTCTACCAAAGTCGCCTCTGTCGGCGCGCCGGGCGAGAGGGCATAGAGGCCCGGAGCGCGGCGAGGGCCGGCGAACCACACGGCCATTGTCCCGCCGGGGCCAGGCACGGCGTCGTAGGCATTGACCTTGGCCTCGCCCGAAAGCAAAAGAGGCAATTCTTCCAGATGCCCGGTGGCGTCCAGGCAGGCGTTGTAGAGTTTTTGATCGCTGAGCCAAAAGAGTTGTAGAGCCTGGCCATCCCAAAGAAGACGCGGCTGATCCGGACGGCTCAGTTCCACCTCGTAGGTGCGATCCCAAATTGTCTCAGCGCGCCGGTTTAGAGCCACAATGCGCGGACGAGGAGCGTCTCGGTCGCCGCCGATGAGGAAGAGGTAAACACGGCCCTCATCATCCAGCACCAGGGGTACAGGGTCTCCGAGCAGAGTATTACCCACCAGCTGCGCTCGATTCCAACCGGAGGCGTTTAGCCACAGGCGTTCCCCGATGGGACCGGCGCAGGCAGATAGCGCCACCGTCAGGAGCAAGAGCCAACTCAAAGTATATGATGGTTTTCTAAACCTGGTCATGTTTTTCATCTTGTGTAATGGTCAAACAGATGTTGGACTGTCACCCTGAGCGGAGCGAAGGATCTCGTTCTACGCAAGACGTGCTTATGAAAAGTAGGGATGGGTCTGAGACCCACCCCTACTCGACTTTGCTAACCATGAATGAGGTGCACCGATTCAAGGTTTCTCAGTAGTAATGTTCTCGGCCGGAACCCAGCCCTCGCCCGTGGGGGCATCGATCTTGTACCAGGGCTCGCCTTCAACGTCGGCGATATCAATAATCGTCACCTCCACACCACGTTCCTGGCCGGCGATCATTCGCATCGAACCAGGTTCGGGCGCGATGCTGATCAGATAGCCCTTGCCGATGAGGTAAACCGCGTCACCTACCTGTAGACCCCCCTCGGCAACCGGCGTTGGCGGGGTCTCTGGCGTGGACGTGGGCGCAGCAGCCTCACGCGCGCGAGCCGTAGCCTCTGCTGGCGTCAAGATCTCACCGGCCTTCTCGCAGGCCAGGCTAGGTAGCAGCAACAAGCCGATAAACAATATCCATGCGATCCAAACATTTTTTCGGTTACACGACATCCCTCTACCCCCTCCCCCGCAGGCGCGGATCGAAGGCATCTCGCAGCCCATCGCCCATAAAGTTAAAGGCCAATGTCAAAACCGCCAAGGCAATACCCGGCACCAGCACCAGGTGGGGATTGGAACGAATGCCCATGTAGCCCTCGTTGATCATGGCCCCCCAACTTGGCGTCGGCGGGTTAACGCCCAGGCCAATAAAGCTGAGCGCCGCCTCAAGAAAAATATAGCCCGGGATGGCCATCGATTCGGCGATCAGCAAAGGACCAACGATGTTGGGCAGCAGGTGTTTGAACATGATGCGCGAGTTGCCGGCGCCCACGGCGCGGGCTGCTTCCACAAACTCTTTTTGCTTGTAGGAAAGCACCTGCCCCCGGGCCAGGCGGGCCATGCCCAGCCAGAAAAGCGCCCCGATGGCAATAAAGATAAATAGCATACCGCCCATGTCCTGGTTCCACTTGATCAGCAAGCCGGCTAAGCCGACGGAAACCCCTTGCCGCGCCAGAGCCTGAAAATAAACCTGCATCAAGATGATGATGGGCAGCATAGGCACGGCATACAAAAAGTCTACCACGCGCATGATGGCGTTGTCCACCCGCCCGCCGGCAAAGCCAGAGATGGTGCCAATGATCGTGCCGATGACGAGGCTCACACCCGCGGCCACCACCGCCACGGACAGCGAGACCCGGGTGCCATAGATCATCCGGCTCCACAGGTCACGCCCCAGGCCATCGGAGCCGGTGAAAAAGATGGTGCAGCCCCACTCCAGGGGCGTGCCGTACCAGTGGCACTTTTCTGCCGCAAAGTCGGTAGTGACAATATAGCCCGTCATGGGCTTCTTGCGGCTATTCAGGTTGTTCTGGGTAGCAAAGCCATAAGGCGTCACCAGAGGGGCAGAGATGGCGATGAATACGACCAGGATGATAAAGATCGCGCCGCCCACCCCTACCTTGTTGCGGCGAAACTCCCGCCAGGCATCGCTCATCGGGCTGCGGCCTTTGCGCGTCTCCGTCTCGAATGAGGCGGCCAGTCTATTCTTGTCTGTGCGATTTTCAGCCATTTGTCCGTTCCTTTAACAGCAATTCCCGTTATGGGAAAACGCCCAGTTGTAGCCGCGATTTCGTAATCGCG
>CAYVPU010000215.1:0-4579 GCA_964453885.1 uncultured Anaerolineae bacterium
AGGGGTTCCTACTCTGCCTCTGTCACAGACATCTCTCGATAGAGAAACCAGGCTCCCTTGCGGTCATCGGCACTCTTGGGCGCTCGGTCATAGTACAGGTCAAAGACTCGGCCGGTATCAGTGCGCACCCGGTAGTAGAACCGCCCTACACCCCACGAACCACGACGTGAGGCCACGGCTGCATGTTCGGGACGCATATTGACTGCCATACGACCCCGACGACTATAGTCGTGCCATTCGCTCAGTTTCTCGACAATCTGGTACGTCTCTCCGTGCCAGACAAATCGGTCAGGACAGCCTGGCTTTTTCTCTAGTGTTGGCGGCTTGTCGAACTGGACCTGTATAGGTTCGCCGATGAATCGCAGCGGTTTGATCTCCAAGTCTAGCTCCTTTCGCGACTCGCTTACCTTCCCTCTGTCTATCTTTTTGGTTCGTATATTTCTTGTTGCCAGTCTGACCTGTACACTCGGTAAATGTAATGGTGTACCGCCGTGGTATAGTCCCGCATGGATTCAGGAAACTCGTACACCGCCTCACCGACTCGCACGCCTCCGACCGCTTCCTGCATCTTGATCGAGGCAATGTTGCCTACGTTTGGTGTCGCTTGGACAGCCATGCAGTCCGTGTGAGTAAACAGATGGGCCAGCAATCCTCTCTTGACCTCGACGCCGTACTCGTTCCCCCAGAACGCCGGAAGTAACTTTACATCTGTCTCTGCGATTCCCTCTTTGTCTGGACGATGCATCACACATTCACCGACGGCCTGGCCGGCGGCCTTAAGCTCTACGACAAGAAACCGCTCGAACTCGGACGTTCCCTGCTTTAGTATCCTTTCCTCGATTCCATTCCGTGTGACGCGTAGCCCCTGCGGAAACCCCACATTTGCCATCACCCGGGGATTGGTCCACAGGTCATAGTACAAGTCAACGTCCTTTACAATTGCTGCTCTGATGATGAGTCGCTCCGTTTCGAATATCGTCTCACTGCCAGTAGACATATTGCCCCTCCATCATTCGAGAATACCCAAATGACTCGCAGAGTATGATAAGCAGAGCTACCGTACCTCAGTTTTCTCGGTGGTTTGTGATGCAAGCAAGGTCTCCAGGCTTTCACGAGTGAGATGCCCTGCTGCTCCCTCATGCGCAACGCTTATTGCTGCTAAAGCATTGCCCCATCGCGCTGCCTCGACAACTGATTTTCCTTCCAACATTGCAGTGATGAACCCAGCATCGTATACATCGCCTGCTCCCAATGTATCAACAACCTCTGTCTTGAAGGCGGGTACTGGGATAACATCCCCTGATGCCGTGACCACTATGGCACCGTCGGGACCGAAACGCGCTATGACCGTGCGCTTGCCAGCTGCCAAAGTCATCGCTCCTTCGATAGGATCATTTGCCCCGGTCAACAAGGTGAATTCGTCTGTTCCTGATCCCAGGACATAATCCGAAAGCTCTACTGCGCGGTAAACCGCTTCACGGTACGACCCTGGCAAAGTATCCGAACCAGGACGCAGACGCAAGTTAAGATCAAGGGAAATAGGGATGCCTGCACGCCCTGCCTGTGTCATGGCCTGAAGAATGACATCACCGATTGGACTATATCCGGCGAGCCACCCACAGGCATGTAGCCACCTCGCCTGAGTGATGCTGTCTATGTCAAGTTTGTTGGAAGGGTAAAACAGAGGAGCGGGATTGTCAGGTGGAAAAATGGCAAAGTATCGCTGGCCTGAACGGTCGATAACGACTGTCGCGGTGAGGGTGAACCGATCCTGCACAACGTGAGCATGACGGATATCTACGCCGGCGTCGGCCAATGCACGCAGAACAAAGTCTCCGTACCCATCACCGCCGACTGCGCAGGCCAGCGTCACATTGATACCGAGGCGAGAGATCGCTATAGCTGCATTTCCTACCGTCCCACCCGCATAGAACTTGGGCACAAGGTCTCTCAAGGTATCAATGCCGCTATCGGTCGCAGGCAGACGAATCACCTTGTCGAAATTAGCATCGCCGATCATAAGCACGGGCTTTTGCATCATAGTGCGCTTTTGGCATTCGCGATAAAGGCTCGGACCTTTTCCGGATCTTTCCTGTCATATCGTCCTTTCAAGTTGGTACACGAGAGCGAGTCGACGCCCCAGGGGCGGACGGTGCGAACTGCCTCTGTGACGTTGTCTGGCGACAGTCCCCCCGCCAGAATCACGGGGATGTTCACGCGCCGGACCAATTCCGCACTGATGTTCCAGTCGTGAGTTTGTCCAGTGGCTCCTACATCAATTCTGTCTGGGTCGTTCGTATCGAGCAGGAAATAGTCGCATACCGGCTGGTAACGGAGAGCCAGCTCGATGGGATTGGGACCGTTCATCGCGATGGCCTGCATGATCTTGACCGTCGGAATACTCGCGCGCAGTTCACGGATGCGCTCTGGTGGGACGAGGGGACCAGCCAGGTGGATGACATCTGGCCGAACGGCCTCCGCCATCTCGAGAACTTGCGGAATCTGGGTCTCGACTGTCAGGGCTACCCTCATGATCCCTTCAGGCACCGCAGCAAAGACCGCCGAAACCTCAGCAAATGAAAGAAGCATCTTGTCATTCATAGGCGATGACGGGAGCAATCCTTTGTCATCTGCTACCAGCCCGATAAAATCTGCTCCAGCTTCCGCACTCATGGCGGCATCTTTGGCAGAGCATAGGTAAATCTGTACTTTGACGGTCATTTTCATTTCCTCCTGATTGGACGAAGAACCAATGGGATCACCGTGTATGATGACGCGCCCATCAGAACGAGACAAGTCACTCAACAAATTTCCGAGAGTTTTCACCCCCTTCCCAATGCTTCGGACTTGACTTGGCACGAAGAGCGACAGGTTAGGCGGCATTGCCCAAGCATGTTGGATCTCCGGCCTTGGGAATACCCGGGCGAAGCTCATCACAACAAAGCCAGTACTTCCTCGCATTTCCTTCTCATCAGATCCATCATGTACTCCATCTCTTCCTGGACAGATCTACTAGAAGGCTCTCGATTTGGGTCCCGTGGATCAAGAAAGAAGCTCACCGGGGGACTCGCGCCGGCTCGGAAAAGCAAGGGATTCCTTCGTCTGTGGGTCACTTGATGGCGATAATTGAGAATACGAAACACATAACCTTCGTCACTATACGGCTTGGACGGCAAAGTCCTTCCTCTAGTCCGAACATGAAGCAAATTCAGTCTCAGCCGTATTGGGTCGATAGGTGGTAGCTTCTTGACGACCGAAGGAATCGAAACTGATTCGGAATCCATGCCAAGACCCCGAACTTCATTTACAAGTTGAACCAAAACTTCAGTTGCGCCAACCAGATGAAAGAAGAATTCCTGGAGAAGTTGTTGTCTTTCCGAGCCGTTAGCTCCGGCTAAATTGCCCCCATTCAAAGCCAATAGCTCATCCAGCCGCTTTTCTGCGAAGCTTAATCGTTCCCTAACGCCTTCTGGTTTCAGCGGAGTGCTCATGATTCACCCCTTGAAATGCCGGTCGGGTAGAAATGCGGCGCGCTCGGTCTTGGGGTTCAGTGGCTCATCCGCTTTCTGGTCGCATGGTAGGGGGTCGGCTGTCGCTCGTTCGTGTCATTCTTTCACTCCTCAGTGCGGCGGACAAGTCGGGGTACACACGACGTCGTCGCCTTTATTCTACCACAGGTGACGGGAGAAGTAAAAGACCGTCACGGTACTTGAGTTGTTCGCTGGTCTCGATGTTCTGCTCAGAGTCGTAGACGTAACCGCCGGCCTGCACGTCCATCACGGTCAGGGTGTTTAACGCTGTAATGGTCAGGAAGCGCCGGTCGAGTAGGCCTGTACTGAGCTTGTCGAAGTAAGCGGAGCGACGTATCGAGGCCAAGCGGGTCACCCGTAGCGCCGCTCGCTTGGTTTCGATACGCCTTCGGCTACCCTGTACTTGTCGTACAGGACAAGTGCTCAACCGGCGCTCGCTAGCTTTAGCTTGATGCGTATGGGGCACTGACCCGCCAGAAGCGCGGGGAACGAAGTTAATCAACCAAACCTTTGGTAGATTAAAACTTGACAGGTGAAGGAATTCATGCGATAATATTATCAGTCAAACAGCCCCATTGGAATTGGTAGGTTTCCTGACAACAACACCAGATAGCTTGCGCACCCTTTTGCAGGGAAGGCCAAACGATGGTATAATGCCATCAATACTTTGACAATGGGGCACTGCCCTCCTGGATACGACAAGGACGTCAGAAAGGGGACAAGAACATGGACTTTGGCTGGACGAACGAGCAGGAAATGTGGCGGCGCTCGGTGCGCGAATTCGCGCAGGAGAAAATAACGCCGCGCGTGCGCGAGATTGACTCTTCCGGCAAGATTCCCCGAGACATCATTAGGGGCATGGCTGACCTGGGCCTGCTGGCTTTGACTGCCTCCGAGGAATACGGCGCTGCAGGCGCCGATTGGACGATGGCTGCCATCGCCGCCGAAGAGCTGGGACGTGCCGACATCAGCCTGGCCATCCCGGTACTCTACCTGGTAGAAGCCGCCTGGGGATTCATCTTGGACCGCTATGGTACAGAGGAGCTCAA
>CAYVPU010000215.1:4679-5775 GCA_964453885.1 uncultured Anaerolineae bacterium
TTCGAGACACACCTGGCATTATCACTACCCTGTTCGATGATATGGGTCGCATGGGCATCTCTACCGGCGGCTTTGTGATGGAGGACGTGCGGCTGCCGGCGGTGCACCAGGTGGGCGAGTTCAACCGAGGGTTCTATCATGCCATGGAGGGCTTTTCGGCGGCACGTGTGCTCATCGCTGCTACATGTGTGGGCGCAGCCGAGGCAGTGCAGCAAATGGGCATCAAGTATATCAAAGAGCGCACCGCCTGGAAGCGCCCGCTGGCCTCATACGAGGGCATCCAGTTTCCGATGGCCGAGCAGTACACCGAGCTCGAGGCCACGCGCCTGCTGGTGTATAAAGGGGCCTGGCTCATGGATCAGATGTATCAGGAGGGCCGCTTCAAACATCAAGACGTGGCGCTGGCAGCGGCCATGGCCAAAATGAAGGCCCCGCTCCTCGGCTCTGCCGTTATGGACGAGGTGGCCAACTGGTTCGGTGCGCTGGCTTACACCAAGGAGTCGCCCATAGAGATGGGCATCCGGGCCATCCGCTCCTACTCTATCGGCGCTGAAGGCACGATGAACATCATGAAGCTGATCATCGCCCGCGAGTTGCTGGGTTCAGAGTTTTTGCCGTACCGGCAGTAGTTAGACCCTCAAAGAGGAGACGCTCATGGCCGAGTTTGAACCCCGCATTATCGCCTTTCTATGCAACTGGTGCACTTATACCGGCGCCGATCTGGCTGGTACGTCGCGGATCCAATACCCGCCCAACGTGCGGATCGTGCGCTTGATGTGTAGCGGCGGGCTCGATCCGGTTTACGTGCTCAAATCGGTGGTAGAAGGGGCCGACGGTGTGCTCATTGGCGGCTGCCACCCCGGCGACTGTCACTATCAGAGCGGCAACTATAAAGCCCGGCGGCGCTTCGCCATCCTGCAAAGCGCGCTGGACATGATGGGCTTTGAGCCGGAACGGGTCTGGCTGCGCTGGATCAGCGCCAGCGAAGGCCAGTATTTTGCCGACACCGTCACCGAGATGGTCGAGTTTCTCAAAGAAAAAGGGCCGAATCCGCTAAAGGGGGTGGGCGCTATCTAGACGTGCAGCCCACAAGCGT
>CAYVPU010000216.1:0-5761 GCA_964453885.1 uncultured Anaerolineae bacterium
GGCGGTGCGGTTGGGTGCAATTGGTCCTCGGCCCAGCGGGCCGGGTTGTTCTGGATGTATTCGCGGATGCGATTCAGCGATTCCTCGTTGCGGACAATGTGTTCCCAGTAGTTGCGCTGCCAGAAGCGGGTGCCTGGCATGTCCCGCAGTTGGTTGATGCGTTTGGTGGTCTGGTATTTGTAGTAGGCCACGATTTGACCAAGTGTGGGCTTTCCGAGCCATGACGGCGCTGGTGTTTGGCTCGCCGACGAGGGCGCGGCAACCGCGCCCCTACGTCCGTGGTTTGAATGTAGGGGCACGGTTTCCTCGCCCTTTTCGACATAGCCCGCAACGTTCGACCGTTCGTGGATCATGATGATTGCATGCAGGTGATTGGGCATGATCACGAACGCATCAATGGATACGTTGGGAAAATGAACCGGAACCTGTGTCCAGAAATCGTGGGCAACCTGCCCCCATTCATTCAATCGCATTTCGCCATCCACCACCTCGCCCAGCAGGCATTCTCCGCCGCGCACGCAGATGGTGACAAAATAGGCACCTGGGGAGGTGTAATCGTATCCCGGCAATCGGATGGATCGGCGGTGATGTTTGTTGCGGTTGTATGGCAATGTTGTTCCTTTTGCAATCAATCATGTTCGTAGGGGCAGGGTTTCCCTGCCCACCAGGGCGCGGTAACCGCGCCCCTACAGGGTTGGTAATCGCGTTTGGCGCGATTTGGGTGGGGGGACCTTGCTCCTACGTTTGCCGCGGGCGGCCCGGATGCGTTCCAGCAGGGCCGAGGCCGGTTCGTCGGCGGGGGCTTGGGGGACGAGGCGACCCTCGAAGGCGCGCTTAAGCACCGCCTGCCGCAGCCGACCCGCCCGTCGCAGCGCGGCCTCGACCTGCTTCTCCAGTTCCCCCACCACCGACAGCCGTCGCTCGACCTCGGCAATGATGCGCTGTTGTTCGGAGAGGGGGGGCAGGGGAACAGCCACGCCACGCAAAGTTTGTAGGTTTATGTTCTTCTGCGCCGTGGCTGGGGCATAACGCTCCAAGTCCTCTTTGGCCGTTCGCATGAAGTACTCGACAAATCGTACGTCAGTTCCATCTTCGGGCACAAAACCCACAACGCTATCTGGGAAACAGCCATCAAAACCAAGGATAGCAGTCTCTGCGATGTTTGCAGCGATGGTGATGCAAAGTGTCCCCTTGGGCCACAATCTGCTTTGGGCTAATCCGAGTTCGCTGTAAGTCTGCGAGTAAGTCGCAATTGTGCCTTCTGCTTGTCTAATCTTTCCTGTTTGAATGAAGGGATAGGGACCACCGAACAGCCGCTCATCATTCCGCGGACGATGTTTGGATTTGCCTCGATTCAGTTCTCCCAACTGGGGCAATGATGCCCAGACCCACCCCTCCGGCAGCTCGGGCAAACCCTCTGTGTTGGGCGGGGCAGGCTCTTTGTAGCGTTTGCCGGGGTGTTCGGCCTGCCACCGGGCGCGGCGCTCGGCGAGGATGCGGGCCAGCAGGACGCCGGCCGGTTCGGGGGGCGAGGCGACCTCGCCCCTACGGTGTAACTCTGCCTCGGTGGGGACGAGGCGGCCCTCGCAGGCAGCCTTGAGCACGGACGCCCTGTAGCGGCGCAGGTTGGCCTGCGCCCGCTCCAGCGCGGCGACGCCCGTCTCCAGCCGGGTGAATTGGGTCTCGATCTCGGCGACGATGCGGCGTTGCTCGGGGAGGGGGGCGAGGGGAATTGGAGCGTCTCGCATGTATTTCGTCGGAACACGCAGTTGGCCAGCAGTGCCGGTCATCTCAGCGGCAGCATCTGCACGGAAAGATTCCTGCCGGACAAAGTGATAGAGCCACTGCGGGGTAACTGCTTCTGAAGAACGCAGGACGTGAAACTCCGTCGAACCAAGTCCAATGCCGTTTACCAGCCTATGCGCAATAGCAGCCTTACCGTTCTCCATACACGGGGTGATCTTGGCAAAGATGACGTCATTCTCTGCAAACCGCTTATAACCTCTCCAGACCTCTCCGATGGGCCGTGTTTCCGCTTTCACGATTGATCCACTGATTTCATCCACAACTGCCATTGGTACAAAGCTGACTGGTGTCTCGTCGGTGAGGTTTTCAGGGCGTGTCATCCTTGGATTGACCTCACAGATTTCCTCCAAGGTCATCCACGCCCACCCCTCCGGCAACCCATCGTCCCGTCGACTCGCTGATTCGCTTTCTCGCTGACTCGCTCTATCGCTCACTCACCCTCCAATCATGCAGCCGGAAATCGTCCGCGAAGGGATCGACGAACCGCACGCCCTCGATCACGGCGCCGGGGTTAAAGTCCTCGGTCAGTACCGTCGAGACGTGATTCAAACGGGCGGCGGCCCAGATCTGGGCATCCCAGAAGCTGAATTGATACTCGCGCACACCTCGGATGGCCTCCAAGACCACCTGAGACGTGACCGGGAAGACCAGCCAGATTTGCACGTAATGCTCAATGCGCTGTTTGGCTTGAACGATGGTGAGCGTCGTGGCGATCTTGCGCGTCACAGTGTTGTAGAATTCGGAAAGTACCTGCGCGCTGAGACGTCCATCGCCGATGCGGGCCAGCCCGTCCAGCACCTCAAGCGCGCGGCGCTGCTTTTCCGGCTCCGAGCAATCGTAGGCGTAGACCAGGACGTTGGTGTCAATCAGTATCGCGGCCATAGCGGCTCAGTCGCTCCTCGTAGAGTTCCTCGCGCGTCCACGTTCGACCGCCGGCCACAGGCCCCTCCGCGATCCGCGATTCGATAAAGGCGCGTTCCTCTTCCCACGCAGCCTCCGCCTCTCGACGTTGCTGCTCGCTCGCTATCCAGCGGTCGAGGGCCTGGCGAAAAATCTCGGCCTCGGTCCTTCCGGTCTCCTCGGCCCACTGCTTGAGCATCTCATCCTGTCGAGGCTCAATGTAAACTTGCTTGCGTACCATCGTGGTCATCGCTCACCTCCATTCTGGGATCGGATTATACATCACAGTATACATCATACAGAGCGGGAAGGCAAGCGGCTCGAAATGACGAGGCGCATCACACGGCCAAGGTCTCGTTCAACTCCTCCAACAATTCGGGGAGCTCCTCACCGAACAACTCTCGCGCAGCATACCACCCTCCCCGCTGGAACAGCTCGCCGTAGCCGAAATCGTCAGCCGTCACGCCCAGGTTCACGCCGACCTGGGCGGCGATCTGGTCCAGCCACCAGCGTTGCTCCTCGGTAAAGGCCCGGCCTGCCGCCTCCTGGGCGGCCAGCCAGTCCTGGTAGCGCTGCCGCACCCGGTCGGGGTAGGGCACCAGCTCGTCGTCCAGTTGGACGGCGTGGCGCACCAGCGACACCAGGTCGGTCAGCACCCGGGGCGCGCCCACGCCGCGCACCTTGTCCCGCTCCAGTTGCGCATAAGCCTGCCACAGCGCCTCGGTAGTCCAGGCCTGCGGCGGCTGCTCCACCCGCTGGGCCAGCTCCTTGACCTGGCGGTAGGTCAGCCGCTGTTTGGCGTAGGGCTGGCTGTAGATGATCTGCAGAGCCGTGATATCGTCGCGGTGCTGCTCGATGAATGCCTGGAACGATTCCACCGTCGAGCGCGCCTGTTCGTCGCTGAATTTCGCTTCGAGGACGCGGTCGACGCTCACCGTATCAATGATCTGCTCGGCGCGCCCGTGGATGGCAATGAGCAGGTTGCGGAGGCGGGGCTCATCAAAGGGAGCGGCGGCTGTTTGGACCAGCTCGGACTGGGCGGCGGCGATCTCTTCTGGCGTCGGGTCGGCCCGGCCGGTCCGCTCCCGGGCCAGCGCCAGGTGCCGGTCAGGATCCACCGCATCGAGCAGCAGGTTGGCCAGGTCGCGCAGCGAGCGCCCGCCGCTGGCGGCGATCTCGCTCTCGTCCTGGGGCGTCGCCTTGCGCCCCAGGCGGGCTAATCGCCCGGCCAGCGAGGTGAGGGCGTCGTCGTCGCGTGCGCCCAGCGCCACCTGCTCCAATAGCTTGTCAAAGGACACCGTGCGCTTGCGCTCCATCGTCTGCGTGTCGAACTTGGGGTGCTCGACCACGCCCACGGCGTCTACGATCACAAAATGGGTCTTGTGCCGGGTGTCGGGCGTCACGGCCTGCAAGTCGGTCTCGCCAATGACGCGGGTACCGCGCCCCAGCATCTGCTCGAACAGCACCCGCGAGCGGACGGGCCGCATAAAGAGCAACACCTCCAGCGGTTTGATGTCGGTGCCGGTGGAGATCATGTCCACGGAGACGGCGATCCGCGGGTGGTAGCTGTTGCGGAAGGAGGCGATCAGGTCCTCCGGTTTGACACCGGTGACCTTGTAGGTGATCTTTTGGCAGAACTCGTTGCCTTTGCCAAACTCCTCGCGGACGACGCGCACAATGTCCTCGGCGTGGCTATCGTCTTTGGCAAAGACCAGCGTCTTGGGCACCTCGGTGCGCCCGGGAAAGATGTCGGTAAAGAGCCGGTCGCGGAATGTCCGGACTACCGTCCGGATCTGGCTCTCGGAGACCACGTCGCGGTCAAGCTGGGAGGGGGTGTAGTCCAGATCCTCGACCAACTGCTCCCAGCGGCGGTCGCGCTTGTCCACATAGTAGCCCGCCTCCACCCGCCCCCCGCGCTCGGTGATCTGGGTGCGGATGCGGTACACCTGGCCGTCCACGTTGACGCCGTCGGCCACGGCCCGCTCGCGGGAGTACTCCATGACCAGGTTCTGGTTGAAAAAGCCCAGCGTCTGCTTGGAGGGGGTGGCCGTCAGGCCGGTGAGATAGGCATCGAAATACTCCAGCACCTGGCGCCAGAGGTTGTAGATGGAGCGGTGGCACTCGTCGGTGATGATACAGTCAAAGTACTCGATGGGCAGGCCGGGGTTGTAGCGCACCAGTTTGGGCGCTTCCTGCGCCAACTCTGCCTCCCGGCCAAACAGCGATTGCTCCTCCTGCTCGGCGTCAAAGTCGGGCTCGCCGGAGAGCATCGAATAGAGGCGCTGGATGGTGGTGATGCACACTTTGCTCACCGGGTCGAGGACGTTGGACTGGAGGCGCTGCACGTTATAGAGCTCGCTGAACTTGCGCCCGTCGTCGGGAGTGACGTATTGCTGGAACTCCCGGAGTGCCTGGCGGCCCAGGTTGTTGCGGTCTACCAGAAAGAGCACCCGCCGCGCCCCGGCGAACTTGACCAGGCGGTAGACAAAGGTCACGGCGGTGAAGGTCTTGCCACTGCCGGTGGCCATCTGGATCAGTGCCCGGGGGCGGTCTTTAGCGAAGGACTGCTCCAGGTTTTGAACCGCCTCGATCTGGGCGTCCCACAGCCCTTGAGTGATGAGCGGCGGCATCTGCCGCAGGCGCGCGCGCAACGTCGGCAGGGGCGAGGTCACCTCGCCCCTACAGGCGGCCCATTCGGCGAGCGTCTCCGGGCGGTGGAAGGCGAAGGTGCGGCGGCTGCGCGGCTCGGGGTCCTGTTCGTCACGGAAGAAGGTCTCCACGCCCGTGCTCTCGTAGGCAAAGGGCAGGGGGAACTGGATGTGGGGGATGTTGGCCGGCAGACCGGTCAGGTATGCCCCCGACTGCTCGGCTACACCGCTCAAGGTTGTCCCCTCCGGTTTCGCCTCGATCACGCCCACGGCTTTGCGGTCTACGAACAGCAGGTAATCGGCAAAGCCGGTTTGGAGGGGGAACTCGCGCACGGCCACGCCCCGAGCTGCGCCCAGGTTGAGTTCATTGCGGTCCTGGACGCGCCAGCCGGCTGCGGTCAGCAGTT
>CAYVPU010000217.1:0-5725 GCA_964453885.1 uncultured Anaerolineae bacterium
GCACTCCGCTACGCTTCGTGCGTGACTACGAACCAAATGTGACATTGTCAAGGTATCCAGTCGAGATGCGCTTTTGCGACGAAAAACCGGCCAAACCTGCGGGAGGGTGGCTATGGAAAGCGCAGCTACCTGAAAAGCTGTTTCAATGGATACCGAAAGCCGGGCAACACATCCTCGCCTTCCAGGTTTTCGTTAATAGTCAACACACGGGCCTGTTCCGGGGCGCAATACTCCATGACTGTGTTGTTGTCGGGATAGACCAGCCAGATGAGGCGCGTGCCGGCCCGCAAATAATCGTCCACATTCTCGTGGATGTCCCGCGCTGTTTCCGAGGGGGAAATGAACACACTCGACACTCTTCGCCGGGCTATCTTTTTAATCTCATTCCCGTTTGGCATTCTGCACTTTGTCCTGCCCATCTATGGCAAGGAAATCGGAGCAGATGCCATCCAGATCGGCCTCTTTTTCTCCGCTTTTTCGCTGATGACGGTCTTGGTGCGCCCCGTCGTCGGCGCGGCTCTGGACCGATACGGACGCCGCCCTTTCCTGATCGTCGGGTTGACTGGCTATGCAGCCACCATGCTCGCTTTCGCCTTCTCGGACCAGATCTGGGGCATTGTCATTGCCCGCACTATCCAAGGGGTTGCCTCCGCGTTCCTCTGGCTTGCCGCCCGAGCTATCACCGCCGATGTGTCTGGGGCAGATGACCGGGGTCGCTCGTTTGGCAGCGTAGACCAGTCCAGCTCCCAGGGAGCGATCCTGGGCACGTTCATTGGGGGCAGTGTGCTAATGTCACTGGACATTGACAGCGGCTGGCAACTGCTCTTCATCGGTTACGGGATAGCCGGTCTGGTCGCAGCGATATTGGCCTTTGGCCGCCTGCCGGAAACCAACCTGGCGACCCAGCGCCAAGAACGCCGCCCCATCGCCTGGTCTCGGCCGTGGGTCCTGCTGCTGGCCGTGACCGCCGTCACCGGCGCGTCGTGGGCGATGGTCTCCCCTATCCTGATGATCTTTTTGCAGGAAAAGCTAACAGTAGGCATAGACAGTCTGCTCTGGGCCTATCTACCAGCCGCTCTCATCTGGGCCATTTTACCGACCAGGCTGGGCGCGCTGGCGGATCGTCTTGGTCGGAAACCCCTGATGGTGCTGGGGATGGCCGTGGCGGCCGGCAGTTCCTTCGTTATCCCCGCTCTTGCCAGCCTGGGGGGACTGGCTGCGTTGTGGGCTCTCCAGGCACTCTGCTACGCGGCCGGCGACCCCGCCGAACAGGCCCTGGTGGCCGACCTGACCGGTGGCGATCAGCACGGCCGGGCCTATGGGATGTACACGTTGGCCGCTGGGCTGGGCGCGACCGTCGGCCCGCTGGTGGGGGGGTGGCTCTACGAGACCAGCGGTCCACAAGCGCCCTTTTTTGCCAACGGGATCGTCCTGGCCCTGTGTACATTGATGTTGTGGGCACTGTTGGAGGTTCCCACACAGAAAGCTTCCGGCTTATGACAAACGCACTCCTGCTCCTCTACGCACTGGGCGGCGCGGTGCTGGCCTCGTTCCTGGCCTGCATCCCAGCGCTGCACATCTACAACGTGGCTGGTCTGTTGATCTTGCTCAATGCTTGCGCTGGCGAGGCCCTGTCGCCGGAGGCCACGGCGATGCTCTTCCTGGGGCTTGTGACCGGCTATGCTGTGGTGAACACGGTACCCAGCGTTTTCTTTTCCGCGCCGGACGATAGCACATTGTTCGTGGTTCTACCCGGCCAAAAGTATCTGATGCAGCGACGAGGTTACGAAGCGGTTGTGCTGGCCGGGCTGGGCAGCCTGGGCGGAATCGTCGTGCTGGTGCTGCTGGCCCCGGTCGCATCGTGGGTCTTTCCGGCCGTGCGAGCCATCCTGCAACCCCACATGCCCTGGATTCTGGTCGCCGTCATGGCCTACATGCTCATGTCCGAGTGGCCCAAGGGCACCGATCGAGCACCCACCGCCTGGGGCAAGCTGGCCGAGGCTTGGACCTCACTGGCAGCCGGGCTGATCACGTTTCTGCTGTCCGGGCTACTGGGTCTCATCTTGATGTACCGCAGCCTGGTGCCGGTGACGGTAGCCTACCAGGGCCTGCTGCCGGCGTTCATCGGCCTCTTTGCCGTGCCGTGGATCGTGCAAAATCTGGTCGCTCGAGTCGAGATACCGCCGCAGCACGTGAGCGCGTCGGTGGACGTGACGCCGGGCCAGGTGGCGCGGGGCGTTGCGGCCGGCGCGATGGGCGGGCTGTTCGCCGCTTTTTTCCCGGTGGTCACGGGCGGCATCGGCGGCTTCCTGGCCGGGCACGCCACGGCCCAGCGCGATGATCGGCTCTTTATCATCTCCCAAGGCGCGAGCAAGGTGGTATACTATGTGGGAGGACTCTTGCTCTTCTTCGTGCCGGGGTTGCACCTGACGCGCGGCGGCATGGCCTGGATGTTGAGCACGCTCTACAGCGCGCACGCGCCCGACACCTACTTTTTGGCGACGGCGGCCGTTGTGCTGGCCGGCGGCGTCTCGTTTTTCCTGCTGCTGGGGTTGGCGCGGGGCGTCATCGCTCTGCTGAACCGGCTGCACTACCGGACGGTCAGCCTGGCCACGCTGGCTGTGCTGCTGCTCATCGTCGCCGGCATGACCGGGCCGGGGGGGCTGCTCATCTGCGCCGTGGCGACCGGCATCGGGCTCATTCCAGTACTGTGGGGTTCCCGGCGGATGAACTGCATGGGCGTGCTGCTGCTGCCTATAACCCTGAACATGTTTGGCGTGGGAAGTACGGTCGCGGGGTGGTTGGGGTTGCTATAGTGTCGGAAGCCATACCACGGTCGGTTCAGCCATAGTAATCTCGTCGCCCACGCGTTGTCAGCCGCAGATCAGAACTTTTATGATGCGGCCAGCGAGATTTGTTGAAAAATTCGATTGAATAGCCTGGTGCACGCTGCGCAACACGTCAGCAGGGAGAGACCTCATCTCGCGTTGGCAGCTCCGCTTGATGGTCAGGCTATATCGTGGGGTCATCGAGGAGGCCCTCGGCTACCAGTTCAGTGACAAAATCGTCATACGGGTGGCCTGGCTCGTCGGCTCTTTCTTTGAGGATCTTGAGATCGATGGCATCCTGAGCAGCCTCGGCAAGCCTCGCGTAAAGCGCCGGCGACAGCAATACACCCCGAACTCGATCGCCCACTGAAAGCAATACGGGGCCATCGGCCAGTTCTAGCAAATCGGCCAGTTGCTCCACATCCCGCACATCAATGCGTGCCGTGGCAGTGATAGCTACTTGCGACATCTTGTTCCTTTTGTCAGAAGAATGTGACGGGCTGGGTCAAGACTCGTAGCAATTATACATCTGCTGGCAGAATTGTCAAAGTTCGACAAGGGTGTTATAATCAACGTAAATGTTGGACTGGTATCCTGTACAGGAGCAACCGATGGCTACTTTTGATGAGCGGAGGAAACCCATGAGCGCATCCGGGGAGCAGATAACGGTAGAGATAGGTTTTTCACCAGAGGTCTTTGTGGCTATGGAAATGATTGGACTTGAAGGTGAAGACCTGGCGAAGGAAATGAAAAGAGCGACAGCCATAGACCTCTTCAAGAGAGGGTTCCTTTCCACTTGCTACCCTCTCCAACCTGTGGTAGAATAGGACTGGAGTACAGTGTAGCCATTCCTGTCCGTGCAGTTGAGGAGAAAGAAGACCTGGTGAGTGACTGATGGCCGACCCCTAGCCTGGGAGCGATTTTGATGGGTGGTCGGTCGTTTTTCAATCGGGTAGGTAGGTGTAGGGCGGCCTTCCATAGCTGCCGCACCTGCTTATAACCAGCAAAGGAAGAGAACCGATGACGAAACCTCTCATTTTAGACTCTCTTGAAATCCGCCAGCTTCGGGCATTCCGCCATCTGCGTGTTGAACGCCTGGAGCGGGTCAATCTTATTACAGGAAGAAACAATGTGGGAAAGTCATGCCTCTTGGAAGCTCTATGGCTCTATGCGCACCGTGGTTCACCTTCTGTGATCTGGCAACTCCTGGAGGCGCGGGATGAAAGCAGCCGCCCTCCTATCCGCAGTGAGAGAGACACTGAAGAACGAGCTTGGGCCATCAAGTACCTCTTTTATGGGCGTAAGGATATCCGAGAAGAGCCCCTTGAGCCCATCAAGATTGGTTCTGTCAATTCCCAGGCGGACTTGCTTTCTATTGATGTCGGTTGGGCTACGTGGTCGACTGATGAGGGAGGCCAACGAGAGTTCCAGCTTTTACAACCTAAAGAGTACCACACTGTGGAGACCCCAGTCACCGTCCTTGTGATTCAGTTTGGAGCACAAGAGAAGATTGTTCAGCGCTTTAACTGGCGGGGCGTACGCCCACCCAAGCTGAAGGGAATCCCCTGTGTTTTTGTGTCAGCGAATGGATTGGAAGCATTACAAATTGGCCAATTATGGGATGCTGTGGCCCTAACGAATCTGGAGGAGAACGTGCTGACTTCTTTGCGCATCATCGCACCAGAAGCTGAGCGCGTGAATCTTGTGGGCGAACCAGAGGGTCGACGTAGACGGATCCCCATTGTAAAGATCGCTGGGTTCGACAGCCCTATGCCTCTCCGCAGTATGGGGGAAGGCATGAATCGTCTATTCGGCATTACGTTAGCTCTGGTGAATGCCCAGGACGGGATGTTGCTCATTGACGAACTCGATAGTGGCCTTCATTACTCCGTGCAACCGGACCTGTGGCGTCTGATCTTTCAAGTGGCACGTCGCCTCAACGTGCAGGTTTTTGCTACCACCCACAGTTGGGATTGTGTCGAAGCGTTCCAACAAGCAGTTCAGGAAAACGGCCAGGGAGAAGGGCTGCTCATCAGCTTGCGAGACAAAAAAGACGAGAAAGGCCGTGTTGTTGCCGTTCTGTTTGATGAACATGAACTGGGGATTGTAACCCGTGAACAGATCGAGGTGCGCTGATCATGACTGACAGGTACCTGTTACTGGTCGAAGGCAGAGATGACGAGCACGTGTTCTACCATCTGTTGAAGCACTATCAAATCCCTGAGCAATTCAAGATCAAAAACAAAAAGGGGATCGAGAATCTTTTGGGCACCCTCTCCACCGAACTCAAACGCAGCGACCTGGTACGACTGGGGATCGTCGTGGACGCCAATACTGATATTGAGGCCCGCTGGACAGCCCTGTGTAATATCCTGCTCAAGTCTGGCGATGTAGACATGACAACTGCCCCAGATCCTAACGGAACCATCGTCGTCCTTGAGCAGCCGGATCGCACACTGAAGGTGGGTGTCTGGATGATGCCCAACAACCAGTTCCCCGGCATGTTGGAAGACTTTATCCAGTTTTTGGTACCGGCTGGTGATCCTTTGTGGGCTAGAGCTGCAGATTGTCTGGAGCGAATTCCCGAACAAGACCGACGTTTTCCCAATGAGCATCAGGGCAAAGCTCATATTCACACCTGGCTCGCCTGGCAGGAAGAGCCGGGTACGCCGTTGGGTCTGGCGATCACCAAACGCTACCTCGACGCAGATGCGCCCCATGCTCAACAACTGATGGATTGGATCTGCCGATTATTTGACCCTGAACTGGCATAAAAGGGTGGCCGAATGAAAGGCATCGCACATTTCATCTCCGGCGTGGCGGCGGCGAGTTTCATCCCGGCGGCGGTGGCGTCAGCGGAGCGGGGCTCGCTGGTGCTGGCACTGGCCGGGGCGTTC
>CAYVPU010000218.1:0-3934 GCA_964453885.1 uncultured Anaerolineae bacterium
TGCATGGTGACAAAGATGCCTTCCTCCGGCGCGCCCAGGCCAATGACTTTGTCGGCACTCACGCGGCTGTACGTTTCGGCGATGCGTTCTCTGAGCGCGGGCGCGCCCTGGCTTTCGGTGTAGCCGAGACGCAAGCAGCCCAGTGACTCCCACGAGGCCCCGGCGAGTCCCAGCAATTCGTCCACGGTCAACGACTCGCAGTCGGACGCGCACAGGATGTAGGGCGCGGTGAACTCGTGAAGGGCGAAGAACCGTTCGGTATGAAAAGGCTTTATGTCCATCTTGTACTGCCTCCCAATGTGAAAGTAAAACGTAAAGCGTGAAACGTGATTGCACACATTACGTTTTGCGTTTTACGCACGTGCATCTATCCGTCGCGCTACCAACTGGCCGTCTTCCTGAGCGGCGACGAGGACAAAGTCAAACAGGTCGCGCTGCAGGCAGTAGAACGGATCAGTTTGAGGAAAATGGGCTTGATCGCCGCGCAGGAACTTTTGCGTGCACTCGTGCTCCACGACCCGGCGCAGCGCGGCGGTGTGATCGTAGGGGCGGTCGGTGAGCAGGTGTTCGAGGTAGTCGGCGCAGGCCTCGTCGTCAGGGGTGACCTCCTTGCCGCCGTCGCCCATGGCTACCAACGACACGACCTCCGGTGGCGGCGACAGCCCGCTGATGTATCGCGCGATGGCGGCAGCGGTGGCGTAGCTGCCCAGGATTACGGCCTCCGACCGGCGGGCGGCGGCCACTGCACCCGTGACGCCGGCCGACGTTCGCTGGGCCACCGTTCGCCCGGCAAAAAAGTCTCGCCCCGCTGCCAGGATGCGGGAGGGTGAGTTGCCCAGCTCAAAGCCGGGCACTTTTTTGCCGTCAACTTCGCCCACGGCCAGATAGCCTTTCTCCCTTTTGAGTTTCAAGACGGCCTCGGGCTCGGCCAGGAGGATGATCTTTTCCGCGCCCAGGTGGGTCATCAGGGCCGCCGAAGTGAAAGCGCGGTAAACGTCAATGACGACGGCGACGCCCTCGGCCTGGTGGGCGCCGGCCAACAGACTCTTCCGCAGAATGTGCATCGAGTGTTCCTTTGGGCAAGTTGGGCGCGGGTCTGTGACCAAGCCCCGTGCTGCTTGCGTAGGTCGGCTCGGTCACAGACCTCGCCGGACGGATTGCAGGCCGAATGTGGGTTCAGAGGCGAATCCTCAAGTCTTCCAGTGGATAGCTCACACAGGCGTGGATGTGTCCATGTTGACGGTCCGACTCGCGCAGGCCGGTGTGGGCCGGCATAAAGACCCGGCCGGAGAGAAGGCGGATGCGACAGGCGCTGCACTCCCCGGCGCGGCAGACGGCCGGCACGACGATGCCATATCGCTCCAGCGAGTTCAGCAGCGGTTCACCGGCCGGGGCACGGATCGTTTCCCGACCCTCTACCTCCACGTCAAAGACCGCCTCAGCCGAGAGGTCCTCCGGCCAGCCGGGTTCTTGGGTCACGTCGTCGGGTGGGCCGTAGAGTTCCCGTTTGATCTTGTGGTGCGGCACGCCCAGTGCTGTGAGAGCGGCCAGGCAAAAGTCGTACATGACGTTGGGGCCGCAAATATAAAAGGTCTTGCCTTCTATGTCGCCGATCTGTTCATGGATGAGGTCTGTGTCGAGGAATCCAGTCAGGCCGTCATAGCTCGACGGTGGCTCGGAGATGACCAGCGAGTAGTTCAGATTGGCATGATTGGCTGCCAGTGCGGCCAGTTCGTCGCCATAGATGACGTCGTCCGGCACTCGGCTGCCGTAGAGAAGGTGGATCTTGAGGGGCCGATTTCGCTGGAGGGTGTCACGGATAATGCTCATGAACGGTGTGATGCCACTGCCCCCGGCCAGGAAGACCAACTCATCCCCGTCAATGAGCGGCTCGTGGTAAAAGTTGCCCGTGGGCCCGGTGGTCTCCAGTTCGTCGCCGACCTGCACCTCGTTGAGCAGATACGGCGCGACAAAGCCGCCCGGCTTGTCCCGCACCGTCAGTTCCAGGTAATCGCTACGTCCTGAACTCGCCAAAGTTCTGTCAAAGGGCAGCGAGGCGATGCTGTAGGGCCGGCTGGTCAGCACGCCGTCCACGTCCACAAAGACGTTGACGTATTGCCCGGCGCGGAATGGCGGCAGCGGACCGTCGGTGCGCTCGAAGCGAAACGTCTTGGTCGTGGGCGTCTCCTGGATGATCTCGGTTACGCGCAGCCGCATCCGCCGGGGATGAAGGCGGGAGACGACCCGCTGGACGATGTCTTTGTCTTTGGTGTAGTCAAAGCCCTGGCCCGGCTGGCGAAGTGCCTTACGCCGCCGTGATACGCGCAGGTGCTCGCGGATGTCTTGCAGCCAGTAGACAATCTCCATCGCCATTCATGCCTCCTCCTGATTTATCATTTGACACTTGTCATTTGCCGCCTTTCTTGATCTTGCTCAGGATCGCGCCGCCAGCCATTTGCCCGGATGTCATGGCTGTCTCAAAGCCACCGCCCGGCTGCGTCCACGCACTGGCAAAGTAGAGTCCCTCCAGCGGCCCCCGGTTCCCCATGCGCCACACCATGTTGTCGCGGGGTGGCTGGTTGAAGCCATAGATGCTGCCGCCCATCGTGCCCGCGTAGCGCATGTTGGTGAGGGGTGTAGAGACCTCTACCACCTCGGCGTACTCACGCAAGCCGGGCGCGATGGCCTCGGCCAGGCGGATCATGGCATTGGCGATGCGGTTCTTGGTCTCCACGTACTCGGCGGGCGGAACCTCGTACCACGGTTCGCCGTACATGAGCGCCGTCAGCACGACGATAGACGTGCCCGGCGGCGAGATACTGGGATAGACGGCGTTGTAGCAGGCGATGGCAATCGCCTCTGGAGGTGCAATGCTCCGCATCAGCTCGCCGTGCCGGTCAAAGTCGTAGTCGGGGTTGAAAAAAGTCTCGTGTTCGGTGAGGCCCAGTTCTTTTGGAGGGCGAGACACGCCCAGGTAAACGTTGACCGTGGATGCAGCCACTTCGCTGGACTGGAGCTTGGTGAAGAAACGAGATGGTACTTTGTCACGGCCGATCATGTCCCGGCAGGTGGTGATGGGGTCGGCGTTAGAGACGATCCAATCGGCGGCGATTTCTTGGCCCTCGTCGGTGATCACACCGCTGACGCGTCCGTTCGCCGTGGTGATCTGCCGGACGCCGCAGTTCATGCGGGCCTTGCCGCCCAGCTCCTCGAACGTGGCCAGGAAGGCGTTGGAGAGGGCCTGTGACCGGCCTTTGGGAAAAGCCGGCCCTTGCTTCACGTAGGCGGCCAATCCCATGGCAAAGTAGAGAAACGATACTTTGGACGGCGGCATACCAAAGTAGCCCCAGTATTGCGACAGCACCGCCCGCGCGCGGGGGTCTCGTACGTCGCGGTTCAGCACGCCCCCCCAGGTGGTGGGCAGATAGCGGAAAAAGTGGGGCAAGCGGAAGGGCATCGTCAGCGGGTGGCCCACGCCCCGCTGACGGGCGATCTTGACAAAGTCGCTGCGCAGGTCAAAGATGCGCTTCACGAAACGGTGGATGCCGTTGGCTTCGTGGGGAAAGGTTTGGCAGAGCTTCGCCTCAAAAGCCTCCCGGCCCGCCGGCAGGGTGACGTCCAGATCAGGAAAGACAGCGCGGTAGAGATTGGGCAGCCGAAGGAACTCGACCTTGCTGGCCACCCCCAGGTAATCCAGGTAGCGATACAGGCTGCCCCGGCGCTCCGGCGGGCCGATGCCCGATAGTTCGTGCAGGGCGATCTCGAACTCGTAGCGGCCGCGGACAAAGCTGGTGGCATAGCCTCCGGGGACGTTGTGTCGCTCCAGGAGCAACACGCCCAGGCCGTTGCGAGCCAACATCGTCGCTGCCGACAGCCCGCCCAGGCCCGCGCCGATGACGATGGCATCGTACTTGTTGGTCATGCGGGTTTCCTT
>CAYVPU010000218.1:4034-5679 GCA_964453885.1 uncultured Anaerolineae bacterium
TAGGCCGCCATCCGCTCCCGGCAGAAGGCAATGATCTCCTCCCCCGTGGCGGTTTCCCCTTCCTTGAGGACGATGAACGCCTTGACGGTTTCTCCCCGGCGCTCGTGCGGCACGCCGATCACCGCCGCTTCCTTGACCCCGGGGTGCTCGAACAGCACCGCCTCGACGTCGGCGGGATAGATGTTGTAGCCACCGGCGATGATGATATCCTTCTTGCGATCCGCGATGTGGAAATAGCCATCTTTGTCCATGTAGCCAATGTCGCCAGAGTAGAACCAGCCGGGCTGGCCGTCGGGACCGACGCGCAGTGCGTTGGCCGTCTCGGTGGGCAGGTTCCAGTAGCCCTTCATGATCTGCGGCCCTTTGATGATGATCTCGCCGCTCTCGCCGACAGGTAGCTCCCGCTCGCCGGTCTCCAAATCTACAATTTTGACGTCTGTGTCGGGTACCGGCACGCCGATGGAATGGGCGCGAGGGTGGTCAATGGGGTCCATCGTCGCGGCCGGGCTGGTTTCGGTCAGGCCATAGGCTTCGACCATCTTGCCGCCGGTGATGGTCTCGAAGCGTTCCTGCACCTCCGGGGGCAGAGGCGCGGCTGCGCTGACCGCAAAGCGGAGCGATGAAAGGTCGTACTTGTCCCGCTCCGGAAAGTTGTTAAAGCCGACGAACATGGCGGGCACGCCGGGATAGTAGGTGACGCGGTGTGTCTCAATGGACTTGAGCACGTGCACCATGTCGCGCGGGTTGGGGATCAGGACGATAGTCAGGGCGTTGGCGATGGGAGTGTTCAGGCCCGCCGTCAGACCGTAGACGTGAAAGTAGGGCATGACGGCAATGATCACGTCTTCGGCTCTGCTTTTCGCCCAAATGTTAAGGAGGGTGGCGTTGGAGACCAGGTTGCGGTGGGTGAGTTGTGCGCCCTTGGGGCCGCCGGTGGTACCACCGGTGTAGATTAACGTGGCGACCTCTTCCGGGGCGATCTCTACTGGTGTGGGCCGAGTCGGCGCGTCCTGGATGACGTCTTGAAACCAGTAGGTGTCGGCGTCGCCAGAGATGTCTACCTTGTGACCTTCTTTCTTTTCTTTGGTCAAGGTAAAGAGAAATCTGAGCAGGCCGGGAAAGTACTCTTTGATGTTAGTAACGATCACACGCTTCAGGCCAGTATTGGCGCGGATCTTTTTGACACGCTCGTAGAGGCTGCTCATCACGATGATTGTCTCGGCAGCGGAGTCATTGACCAGGTGCGCGACCTCGCGGGGGACGTAGAGCGGATTGCAGCAGACGACGATGCCGCCAACCCGCCAGGTGGCGTAGGCGGAGATGATGAACTGCGGGCAGTTGGGCAGCATGATCGCCACGCGGTCGTTCTTCTCGACGCCCATTTGCTGCAGGCCGGCCGCGAAGCGGTTCACCGCGTCGTTGAGCTGGCGGTAAGTGAGTTTGGCGTCCATGATGCGGGAGCCGACTGCCGCGCCAAAGATGGTGGCGATGTGATCTGGGTGCTTGGCTGCTGCGTCTGTCAGGAATTGATCCAGCGGGATAGGGGGATAATCAATCGTCGCCGGTATGCCTTTGTCGTAGTGTTTCAGCCAGGGCTTGTCCATGACATTTTCCTCCTTCGGAGTCACGTGTGTCGGGTTAGACA
>CAYVPU010000219.1:0-5671 GCA_964453885.1 uncultured Anaerolineae bacterium
AACGGCAACCCAAAGCTCACCTTCCCCGAAGCCGGTTTTCGCTGCTCACTGGCGTGACGGTGGACTACCAGCCCAACTCTCAGTACTGCCCAGGCCAACGATGACGTCAAAACAAAGAGGGCATCGTCACCTTGACAGCTTTACCCTCCTGTGTTATAATAATCTTGACCAAACATTTGTTTGGTTCGCAGGTGTGACGAACCGTTCGCGCAGGGGGTGATGGTGACCCGACGGGAAGAGATCTTGCTTGCTGCCGCAAGGGTGTTCCAAGAAAAAGGCTACTGGGGCACCACGGTACAGGACATTGCCGACGCCGTGGGGATGCTCAAGGGTAGCCTTTATTATCACTTTGCCAACAAAGAAGAGATATTCTACGACATCATCCACGATCCGCTGCATCACTTTGTAAGCCAGATGGCCGAGGTAATAGTCCTCGACTTGCCTCTCGGCGACAAGCTCCGCACCGCGCTGCGTTATCATCTCTCGGCCTTTGACGCGCACCCGCCCTGTGTGCAAGTCATCCTGCGGGAGAATCTGGGCACAATGAAAGGCGAGCGCTGGGCGCCGATCCGGGCACTGTGGAAGGAACACGAGAGGCTCTGGGAGACCATGCTGCGCGAAGGTATTGAGAGCGGTGACTTTGCCGAATTGGACGTGAAAATCGCCACGATGGGGATTCTGGGCATGTGCAACTGGATGCATCGCTGGTATCGCCGGGACGGTCGTTTGACGACGGAGGAAATCGCAAACATCTGGGCAGAAATAATCCTGAACGGCATCTCAGTAAAGTAGCAACTTGATTCTTGGGTTGAGGAAAGATGGAAGCACAGATTCTACCGGGATACAAGCACGTGGACGGCTGGCATTGTGGGTCAACGGCTATTCGCAACGCCTGCCGTTACGTCGGCGTGGAACTTTCGGAGCCGATGTGCTTTGGGCTGGCAGCAGGGACCGGGTTCTTTTACCTCAAGTCGGATCGCTTCTCACCCAGCCGCATCTTTAACGGGCGGAGTGTGGCCCTGGTGCCGCCCTTCTTCCACCACCTGGGGCTGCCCTTCGAGTGGCACGCCAGCGACGAGCTCGACTGGCCGGCCATGCGCGCCTGTCTCGACGACGGCCTGCCGGTCATCCTCCTGGCCGACATCTACTACCTGCCCTACTACCGCAGTTCCACGCACTTTCCGGGGCACGTGGTGGTCCTGGCCGGCTACGACAAAGCCGCCAGCCTGGCGTACCTCTCCGACACAGACCGGGGCTCGCTGCAAACCGTGCCGCTGGACGTGCTGGATCAGGCCATGGTCTCGCGGCAGTCACCGTTTCTGATGAACCACAATTGGCACGAGGTGCGACCCTTCCAATTGCCCTCGTGCGGCGAGGTTTCTGACCGGGGCCACCTGCGCGAACCGATCCGCCGCGCGTTGCGGGTGAACGTCGAGCAGATGCTCCATCCCCCATTGCCGGCCCTCGGCCTCCCGGCGTTGCGCGAGATGGCCGCCGACCTGCCGTCGTGGGACGAGCTCGACGACTGGAAGTGGTGCACCCGCTTTGGCTACCAGGTCATCGACCGGCGAGGCACCGGTGGCGGGGCCTTTCGGCACCCCATGTACAGCAGCTTTCTTCGCGAGGCTGAGGCATGGTTGCCGGAACTGATTCAAGTGCACGCTGCCGAGCGAATGGCGGCCATCGGCCAGCGGTGGAGGGCACTGGCGCTGGCGCTCAAAGCGATCAGCGAGGGGGATGCGCCGGGGGGCTTTGAGGAAGCGGGAGCTATCGCCGGGGGGATCGCCGAGGCGGAAGCGGCGTTCTGGGCAGATCTAGCCGCGCTACTTTAGCTCAGGGATGTGGCCCGGCGTACTCAATGATGACACGCTTTTCCACTTTATCCACTGTGTAAAACACGCGGTCGTGGTAGTTCACCCGAAACTCGAGCACGCCTCGTTTGCGTTGGCTGCGAAGGAAGGCCGTCTTGCCACCAGGATGGCGCTGCAATGGCGTCTCGCTCAACCAATCCCAACATTCCTGGGCGCCCGTCAGGTCACGCTGGCAGATCCGCTGCCACCCTTTTTGCGCCTTCTTGTTCTTGAACACGATCTCATACACCGCCATCGGGGCGCTCCACCACGACGTATTCGCCAGGATCATGGGGCGCAGTCAGGACAATCAGTAGTTCGGGGTTCTGGTTGGCCTCGGCGGTGGCCTGCCAATCGTGGAGCAGGTTGGCGAAAGGTGGCCATTGCCCCGTCGTCATCATCTGCGAGAACTCCCGCACCAGCTCGGCCACAAACTCCTGCTGCTCGTCGAGCTCCAGCAGTTTGTACCAGACTAACTCCGTAGGGGAGAGTCCCTGGTTGTATTCCATCATGAAACGGCCAAACAGCCGGGCGTATTGAAGAAGCCGGAAGTGCTGAACCTCATCGTCGCGCCGCACAATCACCAAATCGGCTTGGCTGCCCTGCGCCACAGTGACCGGCGACTGATGGCGAACCACATCCAACCAATGCCTGGTGCGTTTCTTGAGATCGCTGACTGAGACGATTTGGTCGGCAAAAATGGTATACATCTCAACCTCCTTCCGTTATGGGGCTATATTATATACGTTTTTTGGTATTCTTTCAAGTATTGGAGTTGAGACATGACAGGCGCATTGGCCGGCACAAGAGTTCTCGACCTATCGCGGTTACTGCCAGGGCCGTACTGCTCCATGATCCTGGCCGACCACGGCGCGGACGTGCTGCGGATCGAGGCGCGGCGCTTTGCCGGCGACCCGCTGCCCTTACACTCGCTCCACCGCAACAAGCGCCACATGAGCCTCAACCTCAAGACCGGCGAGGGCCGTGAGATCTTTTACCAGCTGGCGCGCACAGCGGATGTGGTGCTGGAGGGTTTCCGGCCCGGCGTGGCTGCCCGCCTGGGCGTGGATTACGAGACGTTGCGCGAGCTCAACTCGCGCCTGGTCTACTGCTCGATCAGCGGCTACGGCCAGACCGGTCCCCGCCGCGACGTCGCCGGCCACGACGTGAACTATTTGGCCTACAGCGGCACATTGAGTCTGATGGGGCCCCCCGGCGCGCCGCCGCTCATCCCTGGCTTGCAGGTGGCCGATGTACTCGCCGGCCTCAACGCTGCCACGGGTATCCTGCTGGCGCTGCTGGCCCGAGGACACACCGGCCAGGGACAATACGTGGACGTGGCAGCAACGGACAGCGTGCTGGCAGCGTTGCCCATCCCGGCGACGCTCTACTGGCTTACCGGCCAGGTTCCCACCCCCGGCGACTGGCTGCTGGCGCATCATTACTCCTTTTACAACACCTACGAGACCGCCGATGGGAAATACATTGCCGCCGGCGCGTTGGAGAGCCACTTTTGGCAGGCGCTGTGCGAGCACCTGGGCGCGCCAGAGTACAGCGCGCTCCAGTACGACGAGGAACGCCGGGAAGAGATCATTGCTTTCTTGCGGGAGGCTTTTAAGGAAAAGACCCGCGACGAGTGGCTGGCCGAGTTGGGTAACCTGAGAGTCTGCATTGCACCAGTGCTGGAACTGCCCGAGGCATTTGCCGACGAGCAGACCCAGGCGCGAGAGATGGTCACCACGGTGATACACCCCACGCAGGGCGAGATGCCGCTACTGGGCGTGGCGGTCAAACTCTCGGACACGCCGGGGGCAGTGCGGACGCCGCCGGCCGAGTTTGGGACACACACACAAGAGGTGTTGCGCGAGCTGGGGTATTCAGACGCAGAGATCGAGCGGCTGGAGGCAGAAGGAGTCGTGTAGCAAGTTTGCGGGCGCGCAAAACTGGACAGAACCAAAAAATGAATGGTCGTCAACCTGAAGGAGCGAGTGATGTTCAAAACCCGTATCACCGAACTCTTTGGCATCGAGCACCCTATCGTCGGCGGGTGCATGATGCACATTTCCGGACCAAAGTTTGTGGCCGCCATCTCTAACGCTGATGCGCTGGGCATGATGGCCTCGGCCATGTTTATCACCCAGGACGACTTTCGCCGGGCGGTTCGCCAGGTGAAAGACCTGACCGACAAGCCCTTTGGCGTCAACCTGAGCCTCTTCCCGGCGCTGCGGCCCATTGACAACGACCTTTACGTCGAGGTCATCCTGGAAGAGGGTGTGCCGGTCGTCGAAACCAGCGGCCGCCGGCCACCAGAGGGCCTGCTGGCGCGGCTGCGAGATGGCGGCGTAAAGACGATGCACAAGTGTGTCAGCCTGCGGCACGCCCTCAGCGCACAGCGAGCTGGCGTGGACGCTGTGACGGTCTTTGGTAGCGAAGGCGGCGGACACATCGGCGAGCTGGGCCTGACGACGATGGTCCTGGTGCCCCGTACTGCCGACGCGCTGGAAATCCCGGTGCTGGCCGCGGGCGGCATCGCCGATGGGCGGGGGCTGCTGGCGGCCCTGGCCCTGGGCGCGGAGGGCGTCACCATCGGTACACGACTGCTGGTCACAAAAGAGTGCCCTATCCACGAGGACCTCAAGCAGGCACTGGCCGCCGCCACAGAAATGGACACGCTGCCGATCCTCGGATCAGTGCATAATACGCTCCGCGCCTGGAAGAACACCGCGGCCCTACAAGTGGCCGAGCTAGAGGCTAAACAGGCCGAGTTGTGGGAGATCCTCTCCCTGGTCGCTGGCACGGCGACGAAACGGATGTACGACGAGGGCGACCTGGATTCCGGCGTGATCGCCTGTAGCCAGAGCATCGGCATTGTGGACGAGATCAAGCCGGTGGCGGAGGTTATTGAGGGGATGGTGCAGGAGGCAGCGGCTATACGAGAAAGGTCAGGAATGTTAGAATGAACTCTGAATCTATCCTGTTCGAAAAGTCAAACCACATCGCCACCATCACCCTCAACCAACCGGCGACGCTCAACGCTCTCACCTACGACATGGTCGTCCGCCTGCGCCAGATTGTGGACAGCGTGACGCGTGACCGTGACGTGCGGGCGGTGCTGCTCACCGGCGCGGGGCGGGGGTTCTGCTCCGGGGCCAACCTGCTGGGCGGCAGCGGGGACACACTCGCCACCGGAGGCCTGGGCGTGCGGGCGGCAGTACTGGCCATGAACGAGCTGCTGGCTGGTATCGCCGAGATGGAAAAACCGTGGATTGCGGCGGTCAATGGGCCAGCCGTGGGCGGCGGTTGCAGCCTGGCTCTGGTCTGCGACCTGGTGCTGGCCGCCGAGTCAACTTATCTGTCCGTGGGCTTTGTCAACGTTGGCATGGTGCTGGACATGGGCAGCACGTTCTTACTGCCCCGACTGGTCGGACTCGGCAAAGCCAACGAACTGGCCTTCTTTGGCGAACGGATATACGGCCCAGAGGCCGCCGAGATCGGCCTGATCAACCGCGCTGTGCCGGACGACGAGCTGATGGACACCGCCCGCGAGTGGGCCGCGCGTCTGGCCACCGGGCCAACGCTGGCCATCGGCGCCATCAAGCTGGGGCTGCGTCGCGGGCTCCACGGATCATTCCGCGATGCGTTGCACTGGGAAGCAATGATGCAGTCCCTCATGGCCCAGACCCAGGACGCGGCCGAGGGCTTGCTGGCCTTCTTTCAGAAGCGGAAACCAGAGTTCAAGGGAAAATAGCAGCTCTGGATGGGCGAGGGTCTCCGACCAAGCCCCATGCCTGGCCAAAACGCGGTCGGCTCGGTCGCAGACC
>CAYVPU010000220.1:0-5626 GCA_964453885.1 uncultured Anaerolineae bacterium
CGAGGGCCAGGCAGCCACGACCGTGCCCAGTATCATCAGCGCTCCCCCCAGCCAGATCCAGTTCACCAGCGGGTTGACAAAGACCTGAAGGACGGCCAGGTTGCCCTCATCCTCCAGACCAGCCAGCACCACGTACAAGTCTTCCATCAGGCTATAGCGAATGGCCACTTCCGAGACGCGCTGCTGGATGCTCCAGTGAAAGTTGCTCTCGGGCGTCAGCTGGCCCAACAGTCGACCCTTCCTAAAGACGGCCACTGTAGCCGCGTTGCGCTGCTTCTCCTGCGTAACCTGGAAATCCAGGCCTTTGTAGATCAACTCGTAGCCCTTCACCGTCACCGATTCGTCCCGTTCCAACACCACCTGCTGTTCCACCTTGTAGAAAGACGAGCCGACGATGCCCACGGCGATGAGCACCACCCCTAGATGGACGACACTGCCGCCATAACGCCTCCGGCCAGCGGCGATCAGGCCATTGAGCGCGTGCCAGACCGATTCGCCGGTCATCCTGCGCCGGGCAGCCACGCCCCGGTAGAACTCGGCCAACGTCGTCGTCCCGGCAAAGGCGGCGAGGGACAAGACAACCAGCACCACTGGTCCGCGGATGCCCGCAATGATCGAGACAATGACCACACTTCCGGCGACCGCCATCGCGATGCGAGCAGCGCGCCAAAGTTTTTTTGCGCTGCCCAGCCGCCACCCTAACGCGGTGCAAAAACCCATGACCAGCAGGATGACCAGCGCGATGGGCCCAAAAACCTTGTTATAGAACGTCGCCCCCAGCGCGGCTTGCACGCCGACGAGCCACTCAGACAGTGGCGCGTAGAACGTGCCCAGCAGCACCGCCAGGGCCGCGCCACTGAAGAGCAGGTTGATGACATAGAACGCTGTTTCGCGGGAAAAGATCGAATCCAACTCGTGCTCGCCCTGGAGTTGCCGTCGCCGCCAGTACATCAGCCCCAAAGTCAGGACCAGCGACACGACGATAAAAGCCAGGTAATAATAACCCAGGGACGAGGTCCCGAAGGCATGGACCGATTGGATCACACCCGAGCGAGTGATGAACGTCGCCAGCAAGCAGAGCTCAAACGTCAGAGCCAGCAAGCTGATCGTCCACGTCTTGAACATCCCACGCCGCTCCTGGATGATCGCCGAGTGTAACCCCGCCGTAGCCACCAGCCAGGGAATCGCCACCGCGTTCTCCACCGGGTCCCAGCCCCAGTAGCCGCCCCATCCCAGTTCCATGTAGGCCCACCAGCCTCCCAGGACGATGCCGGTTCCCAGAAAGAGCCAGGTAATCAGATTCCAGCGCCGGATGCCTCGCACCCAGGTACGATCCAGCCGGCCGGTGACCAGCGCGGCTATCGCGTAGGCAAAAGGCACAGTTGCTCCGGCATAGCCGGCAAAGACGATGGGCGGGTGAATGACCATGAAGGGATTTTGCAGCAAGGGGTTGAGACCAAAGCCCTCCGATTGAGGGACGGGCATTGGCGCAAAGGGGTTGGTGACAAAGACCAGCAAGGCGGCAAAGAGGGCCTGCGTGGCCGCGATCACGACCAGAGCATAGGGCCGCAGAGCGCTGTCCCAGTCTCGCCGGCGGACGGCCACGATCACCGCACAGGCCGAAAGTAGCCACAGCCACAACAATTGCGAACCTTCCAGCCCCGCCCAGAGAGCTGAAACGTTGTACATCGTTGACTGGTACGAGGTGACGTGCTCATACACGTACTTGACGTTGAAATCGCGAGTCAGCAACAGATAGAACAACACAACGGCGGCCACCGTCACCAGGCCGCCCACCGCAAGAATTGCATTGCGCGCACTGACAATCATCTCTGGGTAGCAAAGCCGCCCACCCAGCGCCGCCGCTACCGCTGCATACACAGAGCCCGCCAGCGCCAGCTTCAGCGCCCAATATCCAATGTCTGCCATCCCATATACTCCAAGTTGGTAGATTGAGAGTTGAGCATTGTGAATTGTCCTACGGTTGCGCTGTGGAAGTGGCGGCCTCCTCGTACTTGGAGGGACACTTGAGCAGTAAGCCGTTGGGATTCACCTCAAGCACACTATCGTCGCGGTACTTGCCCTCAACCACCGCATCGGCACCGTCGCCCAGCATGTCGGGCATTACGTCGTGGTGCATCACCGACAATCGCCCGCTGTCGTCCACCAGATCGAACTGGAGCGTCAACGTCCGCGGGTCATATTGAATGCTGTCGCCATCCACAATGCCATTTACCCGCACGATGCGGTTGGAAGGCCCCTGCGCCTTGAGCTCAGCCACCGTCAAGTAGTACTGCGTTGCACCGCTCAAACTGGAAAATACAAGATAGATCATGACCAGCACGACCACCAGCCCACCGACCAGGAACTTGGTCTGCTTTGCTTTGTTCCTTGCCTGCCTGGGGAGTGCTTCGGTCTGGGTTGCCATGCTCATATCGGTCATTGTCACTCTCCTTTGCCCAGAAGGGTCAGGGCAAGACTATACCACAATTGAGACACCGTGTCAACTGCCGTTTGCCTTCCCAGCAGAGATGTACTATAATGAATACACACCGTTACTCGCCATTCCAGGGCAAACTTTGAAGAAAAGAGAGGCTGTTGGCTAAACCAGAACTAGATCAAGTCTTGGAACCGGAGCAAGCACCCGAGTCGGAAGCCGAGGCCCCGTGGTCGCCATCCTCCTCTGAACAAAAAGTGAGCGAAGGCAACGGGAGCCACGAGGGAAACAAAGAAGGCCAGGAGAACGAAGCAAGCGAAAAGGACGCAGACCAAGAGGCTCCACCGCCATCCTGTCGCACCAGCTTCAAGGCTATATTGCTCGACGTCTTGGAAACCATTCTACTGACGATCGTCATCTATGCGATATTGAGCACTTTTATCGGACGCTTCAAAGTGCTCAGCGTGAGCATGGAGCCCAACCTGTACGAGGGACAGTATCTACTCATCAGCAAGCAAACGCACAAAATATGGCCGTTGAAACGAGGGGACGTCATCGTGTTTCATTTTCCGCGCAATCCCAAAAAGAATTACATCAAGCGGGTCATTGGCCTACCCGGAGAAAAAGTCGAGCTTCGCAACGGCAAACTCTACATCAACGGCCAGTTTACGCCAGAGCCCTGGATCGCCGAACAGCCCCGGGGAAATTTCGCACAACGGCAGATAGGCGAAAACGAGTACTTTGTCATGGGCGACAACCGGAACAACTCTAGCGATTCGCGGGCGTGGGGATCTGTCAGCAGTCAGCATATCATTGGCAAGGCGCTGTTCTGCTACTGGCCGGTCGAGTATTGGGGCACCATCCAGCATGGGCCCAAGCCCACGCCTACACCTGCCACACCTTTTGAGAGTATCTTGAGCAGCCCCCTGCCAAAGGGCTCAGCGCCATAGTGTCCAATCCAACACCGCCGGTCACAGACCAGGTGGGAGCGGGGATATACTTTGCCATACAATGAGAAAGAATCATGACTACACCATCAGAGACATCCAATGCCCTATGTTCATCCTGTCACGTGGGACACTTGCGTGAGGAACACACCACCTACACCCAATGGCACGCAGGTCAGCTTATTGTTGTACCCAACGTACCATCGCAAGTGTGCGATTACTGTGGCGAGACCCACTTTCACTCGGTCGTGTTGGAACGACTGCAGCAACTCTTGAGGGCTGAGGTAAAGCCGTCAGACAACGGAGCGCCTGTCCAGCGTGTCGTTCACAGACCCTCAGCCTAGCTTTGCCTGGCAAAAAATCAACCTGCTCAGAGAGGGCTTCGACTCAGCTCGGCCGAACGGTCTGCGACACGACCGCCGGTCACAGACCGGCTGAAAGCAAAGTTATACTTTCCCATACCACAAGAAATCATCGGGCGGTCAAGTGGCAGAGTCCGGCTATCACAGGGACAAAGGGGGGATAAGAGATGGCTCAACAATTCATTAGTAGAGGGCTGCAGATCTATGACTTGTTCATTCACAATTACCGCGTTTCGGCCCAGATGGACACGCGCCACCGCACCATGAACGACCTGCTCAACGACAAACTGACCTCCTACCTGGAACTGTTCGACTCCTACGTCTCCCGGGTGGATCAACCGGGACGGATCGTGGCTCACTATCCGCAGGCCATGCTGCGCAAAGACGGTATCTCTTTTGTCATCGTACCGGAAAAACAAAGCCGGCCGTCGGGCCAACGGGCATACAGTTACATCGGCCGCTCGCGGTACGAGGCGTTTTTGGCCCTGCCTTTCTTTGAAGTGAAGGGGGAAATGTTCATTCACGGCAAGCTAGACCTGCACCACTTTTTGGTCAAAGAATTCGAACATTTTTTCCCCATCGGGGTGGGCACAGCACGGCTGGCCCTCGCACCGGACATCACATTCGAAGGTGAGGCCTTTCTGGTGAACAAAGAGCGCACCGAGTTTTTCGGTGTGACACAGCCTCCTTCTATGGCCACCCGAATTTGAGGCGGGCCGAGCCAGGATTAACCAGGAACCAGAGATTAACTAGCCCAACGGTCGAATTGGAGAGGAGACAGTCACATGCCAACCATTATTCTGGTCGTTGATGACGATTCCAGCACGTTGCGTCTACTCGGGTACATGTTGGAGCGGGGTGGCTTCCAGGTGAAAATGGCCGGCGACGGCGAGGATGGCCTGGCAATGGCTTACCAGCAGCCACCTAACCTGGTGATCCTGGACGTGATGATGCCTGGCCTCAACGGTTATCAAGTTTGTGAGCGGCTGCGGGCGGACCCGCGCACCGCCCACGTGCCGATCATTATCCTCACAGCTCGTTCCCAGCGCATTGATCAGCAAACTGCCCTGGAGGCGGGCGCCGACCTCTATCTGTCCAAGCCGATCACCCCTGACCAGCTTGTCGAAAAGGTGAACGAACTCCTCTCACGGCCCACCGACGTCCCTCCACCCATCGCGGCAAAGATCCTCGCTGCGCAAATTATTTCGGTCTTTTCATTGCGCGGCGGCGTCGGCGTGACGTCGTTGGCCGCGAACCTGGCCGTGGCCCTGGCTCAACAGTACCAACTCCCCGTGCCTCTGGTAGATCTTGCCCTTCCGGTCGGGCACCTGGCCACCATGCTGAACCTGCGTCCCAGGCGGACTATTGCCCACCTGTTGGCTGGCCGGGTGGACTCGGAGGCCATCAAAGATCACTTGCTGCCCCATCCCTCCGGGGTGCGCCTGCTGGCCGCCCCACCCGTACCGCCACCTCCTGATGCCATTCCTGCAGACGCTGTTGAGCGATTACTCGGCGCTCTCAAGCCCCACCACAGCTACATTGTCGTTGACACCGCCTCCCTATTGGACGATGTGACCCTGGCCGTTCTCAATACCTCGGATACGATTCTGCTTGTTCTCTCCCCCGAAGTGCTCTCTGTGCAGACAACTCTGGCCACCCGTCAGGCGTTCCAGGCCAGAGGCATCGCCCCAGATAAAGTGCTCCTAGTCCTTAACCAGATAATGCCCAAACCAGGCCTGGCGCTCAAGGTGATCGAAAAAGCTCTGAAGCAATCCATCAACATGATCCTGCCACACGAAGCGAAACAGGCCCTGGCCATTGCCAAGGGGGAACCACTGTTGATCAGCGCCCCCGCCTCACCCCTGGCTTCTGCCATCAAG
>CAYVPU010000221.1:0-5566 GCA_964453885.1 uncultured Anaerolineae bacterium
ACCACCGGATCGTCGAGGATGGACGAGATGTTGTCTGACATTCAGTCCCTCGGGGCAAAAGTCGGTCTCAATTCCAGGCACGCTGAGCATGAAGCTCAGGTGACGATCTGCACGCCCAGCGCATCCAGCACGGCCTGGATGGGATTGATGATCGTCGTCGTCTCTGATCCAGCAAAGAGCAAGCCGACGACATAACCCTCGTTGTCAAGCATGGCCGAGCCAGAGTCGCCGCCGGCGCTCATGGCACCGGCCATCAACTGGTCGGTAAAAGTCGCTGTGCGCGTGCCATAGGCCACCTGCACCGTGAGGTCAATCTGGATGATCTGCCCGGTCGTGTGGCCGGTGGTGCGGCCCGATTTCTGCACGGCGGTGCCCAGCGTGGCTTCGTGTGCGCCTTTGGGCACGCCGATTTTCAAAATCTCTTTGCTCACGATGTCGAGTGAGGTAGGCAGGGCGATCGCACAGTCCACCATGTTGGTGCCCGGTGACTCCTGGAAGGTCGTGATGCGGTGCCGAGAGCCCATAGCCCTGGCCACAGCGTTGAGGATCTGCTCCACGCCGGCAGCGATGCCGCACTCTGGGGGTGCGTCGCCAAAATCTATGGGCACGAACTCGGCCAACGTGGCGATTTGATCGGCCATCGTGCCGCCATCGTGGCTGCCCGGCTGAAGGATGGCGTCGCCAGTCTCTGCATTGTTAGAGTTGGCCAGCACGTGGTTATTGCTCAGGATGTAGGTCTGGCTGTTCTTGGCCACCAGGCAACCCAGCGTACCAGCAGTGATGGCATGGTGGCCGATGGAAACGCCGCCCGGCGCGGGCCGCCAGCGATCCTGGTGGCCCTGAAAAGCCCGGATCTGTCCCACCTCGACGACGTCTGTTTTGATAGCCTGCGATAGAACCTTGGGCACCAGTTCCTGGGCGGTCAGTTGCGCCTTGGGCACTTTTTTCATCACGCCGACGACGACGCACGGCTCGTCGGTGATGACGCCCTCGCTCTCCTTGAAACCCACGCCGCACGTGAGCACGTTCGGCTTGCCGAACAGAAACTCGACGTGTTCTCGCCTGACGTTGCGAGCCAAACTGATCGCGGTCAACAAAGCTGCATTCACTACCATTTGTCTCTTACCCCTTTCTTGTTTTCTTTTCTATCCCAGCGCCCGGATTTCGCCGACTTTTTTTACGTCCACGGGCACGCCTTCGATCTCGATCGGGATCAGGTCAGCGGCACTGACTTTGTCGCTGGGCAGCTTTTTCGTCACTGAAACGATGAGCGCCATCTGATCCGTCATCTGCCCGCCCTTTTCTCTGAAGCCAATGCCCACCCCAACCACGTTTTTCTTGGACATCAGCAAAGCCTCGTGTTTTTCTTTTACCTGGCGGATCCAGTTCAGGGTTACTCCCGATGCCATGACACGCCCCCTCCTTTTCCACGTACCTTCTCAAAAAGTTGGGGCTACGTAGCCGGGGTTTCCATACCTCGTGGGCTTGGCGCGCTATGGAAGGCGCGGCTACGTTACCGGTTCCCCAAAATATTGAGATGATACTTTTCCACCGCCTGACCGTCCAGCGGCGTTGCGTCCATTATAGCACAGATTTGACAGGGTCACAAGGCTTTGCTATACTGGACGTAAAACGTGACCCGGAATATGAGTATGGAGCGGTTACGTTTCACGGATCACGAATCACGGATCACGAATCACATTTTTCGCATCACTCAACTCACTATAGAATTTTGACGGAGGAAAACGTGGGAAAGACTATCGCGGTGGCAGGCAAAGGTGGGGTGGGAAAGACACTCATCTCTGCGCTACTCATCAACCACCTTGTCCGGCGGAGAAACGGAGCGGTGCTGGCTATTGATGCCGATCCCAGCACCAATCTTCACCTGGCGCTGGGGGTGGACATAGATCTTGACGAGCTGGGGAGCGTGGGGGACATTCGCGAAGAGACGATGGTAGACGTACAAAGCGGAAGCAGCCTGGGAGGCATGAGCAAGCCCGATTACTTGGACATGCGCATCCAGCAGGCCATCTGGGAAGAGGACAACTTTGACTTGCTGGCCATGGGCCGCCCGGAGGGCCCGGGTTGTTATTGTGCGGCCAACAACATGCTGCGCGTCTCCATAGACCGGCTGTCAGGCGCTTACCAGTACGTCGTCATTGACAACGAGGCCGGGTTGGAGCACCTCAGCCGCCGCACCACCCGCGACGTGGATGTGTTGCTTATCATCTCCGATGCTTCTATGCGAGGTGTCCTGGCCGCTGGTGTCGTGTCCAAATTGATAGACAAATTGCACACTCAAGTAGGGGAGCAGTACCTCATCGTCAACCGGGTGCCGGTGGGCGAGGACGGCGAACCCAGGCTGCCAGAACCGTTGCTCAAGGCGATTGAGGAGCAGGGGCTAAATCTGGCTGGCTTGATGCCCATGGATCTGGTCGTGGCCGAGTTTGACGCTCTGGGCAAGCCGGTGGGCGACGTTCCCGCCGATTCGGCGACCCGCCGGGCTTTCGACAAGATCATGGCCTCAATTCCCAGTCTGAATTGAGAATTGCGAGTTGCAAAACACAACAAAATTAACCCAAATTTTTTACTCTTGGGGCCTATCGGAGGCAGAGAGTGTCGCCTGGAGCCGTTGCCCCAGCTTTGTGGTTTTGTCGGCCAGGGTGCGGAGTTGATCGGCCAGGCGAGCGGCTTCGGCGCAACAATCCGCAATGTCTGCTTCCGTAAGCCGTGGTGCTTCTTGTGACACGACCTCGACCTGAGCTTCCTGGAGTGCCTCAGCCCTCTCCTGGGCCTGTCTGTAGAGTTGACTGTTCGCGATGGCTATGGCCACGTAATCGGCCAGGATCGAAAGTTGACGGCTGTCTTTTTCGGTGAATTCAGCCTGTTTGATCACATTGTCCGTCAACAAGACGCCGATGACTTTTTTCGTCCTTTTGATCGGGACAGCCAGCATGGACTTGGGTCGGTGGCCCGTTTTTTGTTCGTGTTCTGCGTCGCCGCTGAAAGGCGGCTTGAGAATGATCGGTTTGCCGGTGTCCACCACCTGGCGGGTCAGGCTGTCGCCTACCTTAATGCGAACGCTCCGAGCGTGCTTGTCGCGCTGGTTGTAGGCCGCCTGCACGTAGAGATCGCCGGTGACAGGCTCCACCAACATCACGTGGCCTTCTTCGGCATTGGAAAGGTAGACGGCCGCTTCGACGGCACGCGAGAGGATCTGCTCCAGGTCCAAGAATGAGGTGATAGCTTTGCCAATGTCGTGGAGGGTGGAAAGTTCAGCCAGCCGCCGTTCCAGCAGCTTCTGAGTCGTCCGAGTCGAAGGGACTTGGGCCGGTTCCTGGGGCTCGACGTCGGCGGAGGGAGCAGGCGGCACGGCGCGGGGCGACAAGGCTCGTTTCACAGCTTCCAGTATCTCGTCTACTGTGAACGGTTTGATGAGATAGTCAGTAGCGCCAGCGCGAAAGGCTTTTATGGCGGCGCTCTCTGAACCATGGAACGTTGTCAGAATGACGGGTGTGGTGTGCCCGGCCTCCCGCAAGGCATGGATCATTTCGTCGCCGGTCATCCTGGGCATCTGCATGTCGGTGATGATCAGGTCTGGATTCTCCTCCAGGGCTTTCTGGAGCCCCCTTTCGCCGTCCATGGCCGTGATGACCTGGTAGCCCGCCGGACGAAAGATGTCGTTGGCCAGGAAAACAATGTTCTCCCTCCTGTCATCCACGATCAGGATCTTTTCCGCTGTCATAGTACCCTCCTGTGCCGGCCTGAGGTCAGCCGAACGGCGGAGCCTTGCTAGACGTTGAGCGCTGCGACTCGCTGCCGGTAGATGGCCAACATACGCTCCACCCGCTCCGGCGAGAGTGAACCCCTCATGCTGGGCGTCTCGAAGAATCGCCGGGGGATGGGTATCTTGGTCGGATCGTAGCCCAGTTGGTGCTTTATTTGGAGTTTCAGGGCATAGATCTTGCGGCCCAATTCGTCTAGTTGCTCGTTACTCCAGGACATGCCCACCGACGCCAGGCAAGCTTTGATGGTTTCGCGGTCGTAGACTTTGCGGGCAAAGAGGCAGATGGAGAGGGAGGTGAGCATACAGCGTTCCTCTTCCTCGGCAATGAGTTTGTCTATTGTCTCCTCGTCACTCAAATCACTGAATTTTTGATCAATGGCGTAGCCAGCGTTGCACAAGTGCGAGTGCCGCGCGCCGATGTGGTGGCCGATGACGTTGGCGTAGCCGGTGTGATAGCCAGCCATGCCCTGACCGCCACCCAGGGCCACGGCGAAATCCTCGCCGCCATAGTGCTGCGCCGCGTAGAGCGACCCCCGGCCCAGCCAGCGGGCCAGTTCCGTCTCCCCCTGGCCAATGGCGCGAATGCCGTGGCGGTAGGCGGGAGCGTCGCCGAAGCCGAGTTCGACGTCCAGTTCACCGGCGGAGATGAGGCCTCGCTCCATGGCCTCGGTGGCCCAGGCCAGCGTGACGCCGGTCGAGATGGCGTCCATGCCGGCCAGGTCGGCTTCCTTGATGAGCATCAGCAGGTCTTGGCGATCCCCCACGCCCAGCATGGAGCCAAGGGCATAGATCAGTTCGTGGTCGTAAGGCACCAGCGAAGAGTCAAAGTGATACCAGTCCGACTCGCCGAAAGGCTGGCGCAGGAGCGCCACGTGGATGCAGCCGATCGGGCAGCCAGCGCAGGCGCGGGTGAACATCAGGTTCTCCTCGGCAAACGCCTCACCGCCGATGGCCTCCGCGTCCTCAAAGCGAGTCGCTTGCAGGTTGCGGGTGGGCAGTGCGCCCAATTCGTTCAGCGGTACCACGTTCATGGGCGTGCCCAGTTCGTGGTACTTTTCCATGGCGTCGGTTTCGGTGACCTTGCGGTAGACCTCGGCATAGACCTGGCGGTATTCTTTGGCGAACTTGCCCAGTGGTCGGTGATGGGTGCCGATGGTGACAATGGCCTTGAGGTTTTTCGCGCCAAAGATGGCGCCCATCCCCAGCCGGCCAAAGTGGCGAAAAGTCTCGACGTTGACGTTGGCGTAGCGCACCAGGCTCTCGCCCGCCGGGCCGATGCGGATGATGCTGCGGTGGCCGGGCGCGGGGTTGAGGCTGCGCAGGATGCGGCCCGCTTCCAACGTATCGGTGCCCCAGATGACGCCCGCGTCCCGGAATTCGATGCGGTTGTCGTGAATGCACAGGTAGATGGGATGCTCGGCCCGGCCGGTGACGACCAGGGCGTCGTAGCCAGCGTGGCTCAGGGCATAAGCAATGCGCCCACCGGCGTGGCTCTCGCCGAACTCGCCGGTCAGCGGCGAGCGAAAGGTCGCCACGGCCTTGGTGATCACCGGAAAGATGGTCGAGAGTGGCCCGATGGCGATGATCATCGGCTGGGCCGGATCGAACACGTCCAGATCAGGCCGAATGGTCTCGGCCAGCAGTTTGACGGCCACACCCGCACCGCCCATGTATTCGCTCAGGTCGCGGCGCTGTTGCACGTCCACTCGCTTGGTGGCGAGATCTATGTAGAGAACGCGGATGTAGTCTTTAGTCAACATCGAGCAGGTGTGTCTCCAT
>CAYVPU010000222.1:0-5547 GCA_964453885.1 uncultured Anaerolineae bacterium
TATACACCAAGAGGGGTTTCGGGTTTGGTTTACCCCACTATTCTGAGGAGAGCCTCACCGGAACAGTCAGCATCCGGAGCGACCCGGCCTTTGTGGACCACGAGGCGGGAGACTATCACATAGGCGTTGGCAGTACGGCGGTTGACGAAGGTGTGGACGCAGGGGTGAACGATGACATAGATAACGATCCGCGTCCGATGGGCCACGGCTACGACCTCGGCGCGGATGAGCTACTGATTTCACTGACGGTCACCAAACAGGCCGACCCCGACCCTGTACAGTTCGGGTCGCAACTGACCTACACTCTCCGCATCACCAACACCGGCCACGCGGACCTGCACGCCACCGTCACCGACACGCTGCCCATGCACGTCACACCCACTCAAGTCCTCACCTGGGCGACGGGCATCATTACGCCTGGCGACGTCTGGACACAGCAGGTCGTCATCACCGTCGAGGTGGGCTACGAGGGAACGCTCACCAACTTTGTCGAGGTCACCACCGACGAAGGCGCAACCGGCGTCTACACCAAGACCGTCACTTCCTTTGCACCCCAGCCGGCTCTAACTGTGACCAAACAAGCTGAACCCGATCCGGTGCAGGCTGGCAAGCAACTGACCTACACCCTCCGCGTGACCAACACCGGCAACGTGGAACTGCATGCCACCGTCACCGACACGCTATCCTGCCACGTCACATCCACAGGCAAACTTACCTGGACGCCGACTATTGCCGCGCCCGGCGGCGTCTGGATGGAGACACTCGTCGTCACCGTTGAGACAGGTTACAGCGGGACGCTGACCAACGTGGTGCAGGTCACGACCATTGAGGGGGCAAGCGGCGTCTACACTGAAACTTCCACGTCGGCCGGCGATTACTACATCTATCTGCCGCTTGTCCTGAGGCAATTCGAAGGGTTGGTGCTCAAGAGCTACCCGGACCGGTTACCGGGGAACGCGACCAAATAAACTCTGCCAGTGTTGTGCCTTTCCTCCAGGAGGTCTTCAAATGAAGCGCTCGATCATCAGGTGATAGCGTCTCTGAGATGCTGTTGGCCGTGGTAGTAGGGCAGGCCTGCTCTACCTCAGGGATTGGGCTAAAGTCATGGCACAAATGGTTGACAGAGGCCGCAGATTGTGATAAAATGGTATTAGGCAACAAGTTCTCGCCCCTCATGCTACTTCGCACCCTCACTGTTACCCATCGTTGAAAGCCACTGCAGTACAAGTCGCAGCCTGTATGCAACGAGCGTCTTGTCGCCCTGACAATTCTTTACACAGACTTCTCACCGAGCCCATCAATAGTTTAATAGCACGGTCGTTCCCGGCCTGACCGAAGGCCCCAGCGCGAGGCTGCAACCGGGACCGACCGCTTTCCCATGCGCCTCGCATCAAAAACTGAAGCAGTTCGGCAGTGAGGCCCAGCATCCGAGCTTTCTCGGAAAGTCTGTTCTGCTTGCACAACACTACAGCGAATTGGGAAACAAACGAATTTTTTCCAAAATAGCCTTTCGTTTCATTCTAAATTCGTTGTTGTGGCCCATGGCAACCACCTTCCGAGAGAACTCCATCCAGGCAAGTAGGCGGTGCCTTTGAAACAACCCGACCTAAGCCGCGCCCCCTGGCCTGGCAACCAGAGGACGTGGCCAAGTGAACCCTGCCGGCATTGCACGTTTTTCTGAGGAGGTTTTGCCATGAAACGCTTGATTATCAAGACCAGCATGGCCCTGGTCCTGGGATTGGGACTGACCCTCGCCGTGCTGTGGCTGTTGAGCGGCCGGCCCACACCTGCCACCGCTGCGCCTGCTCTGAGCGAGGCCGAAGGGCTTGCCGAACGCCCGCTGCGCGACGCCACCCCCACCCACTACGTAGCCATCACCGGCACCGACAGCGGCAATTGCAGCACGCCAGTCAGCGCGTGCTTGACCATCCAGTACGCGGTGGACCAGGCTGGTGAGGGCGACGAAATCCGCGTGGCGACCGGCACCTACACCGACGTCAACAATTACAGCGGGCTGGCCCAGATCGTCTACATCAGCAAGACCATCACCATCCAGGGCGGCTACACCACTGCCTTTACCGAACCACCCGACCCCGAGGCCAACCCCACCACGCTGGACGCCCAGGGACAGGGGCGCGTGCTCTACATCACCGGCAACATCAGCCCCACGATCGAGGGGCTGCGCATCACTGGCGGTGACGCCAGCGCCCTGAACGATCAGGGCGGTGGAGTGTACGTCATCAACGCCACGGCCACCATCAGCAACAACCGAGTGTTCAGTAACACCGCCGACTGGGGCGGCGGGCTGTATCTGACCAGCAGCGACGCCACACTCAGCAGCAACACCGTCACCACCAACACTGCCTCCTACGATGGCGGCGGGTTGCTCCTGAGCGACAGCGCCGCCACGCTCAGCGGCAACACCATCTCCGCGAACTCCGCCGGCTGGGCGGGCGGCGGGCTGTTCCTGGGCAACAGCGACGCCACGCTCAGCGGCAACACGGTCTCCTCCAACTCCGCCAATGACGGCGGCGGACTGAACCTGTACTACAGCGACGCTACGCTGAACAGCAACATCGTCATCTCCAATACGGCTGACGACGGCGGCGGGCTGTTCCTGTGGTACAGCGACGCCACGCTCAGCGACAACACTGTCTCCGCCAACACCGCCTACGGCAACGGCGGCGGGCTGTCCCTAAGCTACAGCGCCGCCACGCTCAGCGGTAACACTATCTCCTCCAACACCGCCACACACAACGGCGGCGGGCTGTACCTGAAGGGTAGCGCCGCCACGCTCAGCGGCAACACCGTCATCTCCAATACCGCCACCTGGGGTGGCGGGCTGAACCTATTCGTAAGCGACGCCATGCTCAGCGGCAACACCGTCATCTCCAACACCGCCGAGTGGGGTGGCGGGCTGTACCTGAACTACAGCCCCGCCGCCACGCTCAGCGGCAATACCGTCTCCTCTAACTCCGCCACCCTAGGCGGCGGCGGACTGCTCCTGTTCTCTAGCGACGCTACGCTCAGCGGCAACACCGTGTCCTCCAACACTGCCTCCCGCGATGGTGGCGGGTTGTTGCTCCTGAGCGACAGCGATGCCACGCTCAGCGGCAACACCGTCACCGCCAACACCGCTAACCTCAATGGCGGCGGGCTGAGCCTCGGGTATAGCAACGCCACGCTGGTCAACAACTTGGTGGCCGATAACCAGGCCAATAGTCTGGGCAGCGGGCTGTATATCGAAAGCTCCTCGCCCCGGTTGCTGCACACCACCGTCGCCCACAACAGCGGCGGCGACGGCAGCGGGGTCTATGTCACCGATGAGGTGGGAAACTACAGCACCGTGGCCCTGACCAACACCATCCTGGTCAGCCACACCGTGGGCATCTACGTCACGGCCGGCAACACGACCACGCTGGAAGGTACCCTGTGGGGCAGCGGCGCCTGGGCCAATGGCACCGACTGGAGCGGCGACGGCACGGTCATCACCGGCACGGTCAACGTCTGGGGCGACCCGGCCTTCCTGAACCCCGACTACGGGGACTATCACATTGGCTCCGATTCGGCAGCGATTGACGTGGGCGTGGATGCGGGTGTCAGCGTGGACATTGACGGTGAACCACGGCCCGCTGGCACGGGCTATGACATCGGTGCGGACGAGTTCCAACATACAGTCACACCACCTACACTCTCGGGTCTGCCGGACCAGATGTTCGACCACAGCACCGGCCCACCCAGCACGATTGACCTGTGGGCCTATGCCTCCGACGCCGAGACCCCCGTCAGCGGGTTGACCTACGCCCTCGAGGGCACGCCACCCACCGGTGCCGGGGTGTCGCTCGACGGCAACCGCTACGTCCACGTGGACCCCAGCACGAGCTGGTGCGGCTGGACCGGCGTCACCGTCCGCGTCACCGACCCCGGTGGGCTGTGGGACAGCGACACCTTCCGCGTGGCGGTGACCTGGTCCTGCCGTGGACCCATCAACCCGCCTGGCACGCCCACTCCGGTGGCACCCACGGATGGCAGCACCGCTACCAGCAGCAGGCCCACCTTCACCTGGCACGCCGTCGCCGACGCGGACGAATACCAGATCCAGGTTGACGACGACGCGGACTTGACCAGGCCGGAGGTAGACGAGACGACGACCAGTACAGAGTACACACCGGCATCGGGGCTGAGCGGCGGCATCTACTACTGGCGCGTGCGGGCGTCCAACGCCTATGGGGCCGGCGCCTGGTCGGCGGAACAGGAGTTCACAGTATTAACGCCGTCGCCGGCGGAGTTCAAGCTCTACCTGCCGGTGGTGCTCAAAAACCACTGACCTACTCCACCCAGAAACAGAGGCGGCCCGGACGGCACAACTTCGTTGCCGTCCGGGCCGCGCGTTTTCAACTGCTCTCACTCGCCGGTCATCTCCCTGCTGGGCATTGATGAAGGAATAGCCACCTTACCGGGGCAGGAGAGGGGAAGTGAGCATGGACTACCCCGTTCAAAACTCGCGAGGCACAAAACCAGGCGAGTTCAAGACTTCCATCACGTCCTCTCCAAAGCCCAGCACGATCAACCCTTGTTTCTCACCATAGCGCACCACACTCTCGTCTACATACAGGGAGGCAATGGCGCCGATGAACTTTTTGTCTGCATATTCGGGAAAGAAATCGCGTGCCTCTGGCAGCCGTTCCGCAAAATCCGCCACGTCTTTCGAGTCCAGCCGGCTTCTGGTCTCATTGACCAACACATACTCGCCACACGCTGCCACCACGTCGAACTCTCGCCTGCGACTCCGGTCGGCAGGATGTAACCTTCGCACGCGCACGGCCACGCTTTCCACGCCGTCGTCGGGACAGCCCACTGTCTGGCGCAGGATGCGAGGGACGCTAGGAGCCACCAGGTCTTCGGCCATGGTGCCCAACTTGTTGGCCAGTTCGCCCCACTTTTTGTTCATCTCTATCCGGGATGCGCGCATCTCTTCTTTGAACTCGCGCATCTCCCGCGACGTTTGGTCAACCTGACGCTGCGTTTGGTCAACCTGGCGCTGCGTTTGGTCAATCTGGCGATCTACTCGCTCAATGGTGCGCCACACCTGGGCTACCAGGTCTTCAAGCGTGGTCACGCGCTGTTCTACTGACATTTCAAACATTGGAGCTCACCTGCCTTTCCCGGCGACTTGCTCCTATTATACCACACAAGCGCCCCGGATTCAACCCAGCCTCTGACCGAATCACTCCTCAGACCAAAGTCCTGACCACTGCCGCAACAGCACGGTGGTTGGTTTTCTTACCCCTCCTCCACTTGACAAATCCGCCGCTTTCGCCCATAATTGCTCTTGTGAAACTCGAAACGCTGTCCTGGTCAACCTATCGCCGGCGCGACGCGCTGCTCTTCCTGGCTCTGGTGGCCGGCGGACTGGCCCTGGCAACGCTGCCGCTGACGCTGGCTGGACTGTCTATCATCGGAGGCATTGTCGTTGTGGCCACGCTGGTGCACCCGGAGATTGGGCTATACCTGCTGGTCGTGGCCGTGCCCTTTGGCTCGGTGCGA
>CAYVPU010000223.1:0-5529 GCA_964453885.1 uncultured Anaerolineae bacterium
CCACCGCCCAGGCAGAGCGCGCCACCGCGCAGGCCGAATCTACCCGCGCCATCCGTGCCGAAGCCACGGCCGTGGCCGAGGCGGCCATCGCCCGTTCCCGCCAGTTGGCTGCCAACTCGACCAATCAGTTCGATAACGATTCTGATCTGGCTCTGCTGCTGGCCATCGAAGCCGGGCGCAGCGCCCACACTACCGAGGCCGAATCCGCACTGCGGGCCTCATTTGCGCGCCGGGGCCGCGCGCTGGCCCTCCTCCACGGCCACACCAATCGGCTGGAAGACGCGGCCTGGAGTCCCAATGGAAAACGGGTCGTCACTGCCGGGTGGGATCACACGGCGCGGATTTGGGACGCCGAAAGCGGCCAGGAATTGGCCGTCCTCACCGGCCACACCAGCGGCGTGCTGCACGCATCCTGGAACCCGGCCGGGACGCGCATCCTCACTGCCGCCTACGACGGCACGATGCGGGTGTGGGATGCCGAAACTGGCGCGGAATTGCTCCTTTTTTCTGGAGCAGAAAAGTTGAATAATGCCCTCTGGAGCCCCGATGGAGGGCGCATCTTTGGCACCGGTCCCGATGGCACGGCGCTGGTTTGGGATGCCGAAAGCAGGGAGGAATTGACCGCCTTTGCCGAGAGAGATGGAGTATCAGTGGCGGCGTGGAGTCCAGATGGAACGCGCATCCTCACCGAGGGGGTGGACGATACGGTGCAAGTGTGGGATTCCGAAAGCGGCGCGGAACTGGCAGTCCTGGTCGGACACACATCTCTCATTGTGCACGCGGCCTGGAACCCGGCCGGAACGCGCATCGTCACCGCCAGTCATGACGACACGGCGCGGGTGTGGGATGCCGAGACCGGGGCAGAAATACTTGCCGTTCGCCAAGACGGCATACCCTACGTGGCCTGGAACCCGGCCGGGACGCGCTTCGTCACCGCCGGTTACGACGACACAGCCCGCGTGTGGGATGCCAAAACAGGCTTGCAATTGGCCATTCTCGCTGGGCATAGCAGGTCGCCAAACCTGGCAATCTGGAATCCAGATGGGACGCGCATCCTCACTGCCAGCGATGACGGCACGGCGCGGATATGGGACCCTGGAATCGGAACAGAAGCAGCGGTTTTGGCAGGCCACACGGACACAGTGAGCGGCCTGGCCTGGAACAATGGTGAAACCCGCCTCCTCACCGCCAGTTGGGACGGCACGGCCCGCATCTGGGACGCCGAGACCGGAGAAGAGTTGACCGTCCTGGCAGGCCATGAAAGTTGGGTGATGGACGCGGCCTGGAGCCCGGATGAGAGTCTCATTCTCACCGCCGGCACCGATGGCACAGCCATAATCTGGGATGCCGAGACCGGCCAAGAGTTGAGCGTCTTTTCCAAACCCGGTGAGATGGTGTGGCGCGCTGCGTGGAGCCCCGATGGGACGCGCATCGCCACCGCCGGCGCCGAAACCAGCAACTATGAAGGTATCGCCCGCGTGTGGGATGTTCGGAGCGGCGAAGAGGTGAGCACCTTTACGGGGCATGCAGGCGAGATATACGACGTGGCGTGGAGTCCCGATGGAAGATGGGTCGTCACCGCCGGCATTGGCGGCGCGGCGGTAGTGTGGGACGCTGAAAGCGGAGAGGAGGTGATAGTCCTCGTGGGACGTGGCTCGATGGAGCACGTGGCGTGGAGCCCCGATGGAAAGCGTTTGATTACTGTTGGCCCCTCCCCGGTGCAGGTGTGGGATGTGGAAAGCGGCCAAGAGATAGCCGGACTCCTCGGCCCCAGCGAGACGATAAACTATGCCGCCTGGGGCCCCGATGGAACCCGCCTTGTCACCACCGATTACGACGGCACGGCGCGGGTTATAGATTTCGAAAGCGGTGAGGAACTGGCCGTCTTGACCGGTCACGATGGCAAGGTAAGCGGTGCCAGATGGAGCGGGGACGGGACGTGCCTTCTCACCACCGGCGCCGACGGCACGATCAGAGTGTGGGATGCCGAAAGCGGAGAGGAATTGGACGTCATCTCCAAGCGTATGGGTTCAATGATGGGATGGAACGCGGATGGCACGCGCATCGCCACCGCAAGCCAAGATGGCACGGTGTGGGTCTATTACGTTCGGCTGGAGGATTTGCTGAATACGGCTTGCCCGCGCGCTGTGCGCAACCTGTCCCCGGAAGAGTGGCAACGATATCTGGGCCATACCCCCTACCGCGAAACCTGCCCCGACAAGCCCGTGCCTGGCCGGGATTATGAGCTTGTAAAAGAGGATGTATGGTAGCAAAGTGGTAGCGGGGCGTTTCAACGCCCCGCTGATACGACGAAACCCGTTAAAACGAGTTAACAAGACCGGCCCGGGCCTGCCATAATCTGGGGCAGCTATTTCAGACGATAGACCTGCAACCCTGCCCGGGCCAGAAAAGCCGGCAGCTCTCGCACGGCGGTACGATTTGTTTCCTTATCGGTCTCTGGCAACGCTTCCCACGAGACCAGGGCCGGATGCGTCTTCTTGTCAGGGTTCTTGGGACCCTCGGCATAGGTCCAGCCGTCGAGAAAAAGCTCCTCAGACCAACGCTCGTGTTCCATCCGGGCCATCAACTGGACTTTCTGTGGCGTGAACTCGAACGAGGCGGCGTCCCAATCGGTCAAAGGAGCAATCCCATAGCTGACGGCCTTTAGCTTTGTGCCAATGTGATCAACCTGTCGGCGGTTTGATTCCTTTACGGATTCGGGAAGGCTGTCCCACGGAACCAAGACCGGGTTCGTTTCGGACGTGTGGCCTAACTGCCTCTGATGGCGAATATACTCCTCGTGAGAGGCGCGGGCGAGAGTCTCGTGGGTGCCGCCGAGCACCACATCTACCGTGCATATCCGATCCAGCAGCCCAAAGGCGTGCAAATTCTCAAAGGCATCCCCACTATCGCGCCCCCCACGAAGCAGCGTGGCCAGTCCGGCATCCTCGGCCATGCGAATCACGATTGGGACCTTGTGTCCTCTCACCTGCTGCAGCAGCGTCAAACCGGCTTGCAGGCCCAGCGAGTCGTTGTCCAGACAAACATAGACCACGTCCACGTCACACTGGCCTTGAGAATTGTGCAGGAATTCAGCGCGTAAAAATTCGGGCGAGCGAACCTCCATCTGGCGGGTAAGCAACTCGCAGACTTGGGCCAATCGAGGGTAGCGCACACTCAACGATTCCGCTTTCCAACCAGCTTCCCTATCTATTACGGTGATGCGCAATCGCTGCTCGCCTGATGGATGTCTGTCCCGCCAGTCTCTCGCTGCGTGCAGCACCAAACTTTCCCCCATGCCGCCCAGCCCGATCACAAGTAGATGTGGTGGACAGCTTTGAGTCTGACCCGTCTCGCTAAAGGTCGGATACTCTTGCAGCAAGATCCGAGCCCCTCGGTCAAAGACGTTGAATAGCTCCAGCCGGAACGCGGAGAGTCTCTCTGCCCCGATTTCCCGCTCTCTCAGCAAAGCGCAAAGCTGGGGGTCCACAATGTGGATGATACAGGTCAGCGCCCTCCGTCTGCGGTCGCTGCTCAGTTCTTGAGCGCGCACCGCAACCTCGGCATTGCTCCCGTCGTCGCCGCAGACTGAGACCAACCACTTGGCTTTGTGAACCGCTGCCTTGCGGAGCAGTTCTATGTCTGTTGCATCGCCAACCAACACAATGATGCCCTGCTCTCTGCACAACTCGACCCGATCATCGTTTTCATTCTGCTCAATAACGACCACCGTTTCGCCGCGATCACGAAAATTATTGGCCAGCAGAAAACCCTTTCGGCCCAAGCCACAGATAACAACATGGTCGCGGATGAACCAAAGTTTGATTGATTGTATTTGCCTGCGAAAGATGATGGCAAAGGCCTTCACTGCGGTGTAGGCAGTAACTGCCGGAATGAGCAGCCGGGCCACCTCCAGTTCCCAACTGACGGGTCCTGAGACGGCGCCAGATTCCATGGTGATGAGTTGCAGCGTCAGGTAAAAGAGGTCCAACGGCGAGAGTGACTCGCTAAGCGCTGCGGTGTACTTGGCAAAACCCACATAGCCCAATACTAACAAGATGAACTCTAGTCCCAGCAGCAGGGGCCACTGGTAGTCCCGCCAAAACCTTTGCAGCCTCCTTTGCCAGAGCGACTCGGGGTCAGCAAGTGACCCGCTCTGCATATTTTTCTCCGCTATGTGCGCCATATCCTTCCTCGCTTAAGGCCTCTGTTGGCCCAATTTGTAACTACCTGTCGGGAAATCTCTCAAAGCTCACTGTTCCCTGTGCCTCACCCAGGGTGGTTGGCTCCTGGTCGCCCGGCCTGCGGTTCGCGGCGTGTATCCAGGCCAGCAGCCGGCCGCGCTGCCGGGCTTGGGCCACAATCTCTGCGGTGCCGCCCTGGCCTTGCGCTTCCTGTCCGTCCCAGATGGCAATGAGCACCTCGCAATGGTCGAGGACATAGTGTCCAACAGCCTCGTAGGCCTGGTTGCGCGTCGGGACGGGGGGCAGCTCGATCACCTCGTCGGCCCGGTCGAGAAGGCTCAGAAATAACTTTTTGGACTCGGGCGATCCAAAGTCTGACATATAGTCGGATTGCGGCAAAGGAAGAGGGACGACCAACCGTGCCTGGCGGCGCGTCAGGATCCGCTGCGCCACCAATCGGTCAGCGCCCTCGGCAAGGGGGGAAATGACCGTCAAAGGCTCCCCCGGAAACGCCTCTTCAATCCGGCGCAATGCTTCGTCTACGCCAGTGGCAATCTTGTCCACCTCGTCCAGGAAACGATGTCCGGTCACTCCAATGGCGACCATACCTCCACACTTTCCCCCCGTTATGTATCGTTCGTGCGCATCCGCCTGCGCCGGATCACCCACCAGCCGAGCAAGCCCAGTCCCAAAACGATTATGCTGCCGACCAGCCAATAGAAAAGCATCCCCTGGCGACCATCTCGACCAAAGTGACCCGCACCGTCATTGTGCCAGATCCGATAACCTTGGTCAAAACTCATAGCCAAGACGTCGAGATCGCCATCCCCATCCACATCCCCCACGGTAGTGACATAACGGTCCGAGTGGGCCAGAGCCTGACCACTGTCAGAGAAATAGCCGGGCATGCCACCTTGCGCGCCACCGTCGTTCAGCCAGATATCGGCGGCAGTACGGTTCCCCACAAAGGCGTCGAGATCGCCGTCGCCGTCCAGGTCTGCCAGCGTCACAACTCTGGTGTTCGAGTTGCCCAAGGCCTGGCCGCTGTCGGTAAAATTGCCGGGCGTGCCACCTTGCACGTCACCATCATTTAGCCAGATTTTATTCGCTCCGTCGTTTCCCAAAGGCATCGAGGTCACCGTCGCCGTCTATGTCGCCCAGGGCTACGGAATGACTATCCACCATTAAATCCGTGCCCAAACGCTGGCCGCTGTCGTGGAATCGCCCGGCGCCATCATTCAGCCAGACCGTGTTCGGCTCGACGTTTTCGCTGCGGCCATTGGCGAGAGGTGAACACGAGATCAATAGAGGACTCGCGCTCAGAATTAGAGTCAGCAGAACCAGT
>CAYVPU010000224.1:0-5521 GCA_964453885.1 uncultured Anaerolineae bacterium
CCCTGCCGGTATGCACCGACGGGGGATTTGACAAGATTTAGGAAATCTTATCTGTCGGACGGAACACTAAAGACCACGCTCTATCAGTCTGTGCTCATACTCCATTCTAAGCAAATAGGTTGGCTTGCCCGCACGATTGCGTTCTATGATTCTGCGACGCAGTTCCCTGTCAGTTAGTCCCCGATTGTGGCCAATTCTAACAGGGGGCGCGAATCCATGCGGGTCTACAGACTCACGTGTGAACCTATTCAATTGGGTGCGTTCAAAATGAGTTGAGATCCTATATCCTCTATCGTGGATTGACGGGGAACTATTCTCGCTTAATACTGTTTATGATGAAGTCCAATAACCTCAAGAGGAGAAAGCCGAGCAATAAGAGGGCAGTGGTGTAGCCGAGACTTCTCTATCTCGTCGTACTTGGGGGGCTCCCAGGGAGGCTGATCAACTATGGGCCGGATAGAACGACTACAGACCCATTTTTCGCCAGAAAGCGTTTTGAACATCGAAGGCACACGGTGTCCTCCGACTTCATCCCAACCAGAAGTCAGTTTACCACCGAAGTAGATTACTACTAGACCGTTGGTCGGCATAATCGTATATCTGGAACCTGCAAACTGGAATCTCGTTCCATCATCCACAATAATGTATTCTCCCCCATCCGAGTCGAAATCTACCCACGAAACATCCTCTGTATGTTTCTCTACATAATATATCTCACGGTATTCTCTGGACTCTAACCACAACCATCCTACCAAGGCCAACACAAGCAGAGTTAAGGAGACTGTTATTTTCTTTTTCATAACCCTTCCTCCTTATTCTGTCGAAGAGGTGCTATCAAACCCAAATTTGGAGAAAAGTGAGCCAGAACCCACCATTAGACGGTGATTTCCTGTTCAATGTTGTCTTATGGTAGTTGAGACATTCCGCTGCGCCTGCCCGTGTAGTCTCCACCAACCGTCGGAGAGAGTCATTCAATCTCAGTGCTTCTTCAGTTCAGTTATTGCCTCATCTACAATGTTACGATCATGCTCATCAAGATTACGCTTGATTTTCTCTAGTTGGGGGATATGCTCTTTGCCGCCTAGTCTCCCTATCGTTTCTATGCAATCCTTAGACGGAGACCTCCACCCTACAATGCCTTTACCTATTGCCATGTTAATCCTCCACTGCAATTCAGCATTGGTTAGATAAGGTAAACTGGCAAGTAGAAGTGGAACTACCTCTGGTTTATCAAGTCCACAGAGGTACCTTAAGGCGCGTGTTTGTTCTTCCCCTTTCAACCCAACTCTTAAATCCGCCTCTAGTGTCTCTATTGCCATAGGCAACGCCTGAGCCGTTTTGTCTTGCAGCTTTATCAGAGCGGCGAAAACAGCATAGCGAGTTGATTTGTCACCTTTCTTTCCTACTTCAACCAGTTGGGGAATCACGCTATTGTCCCCGATTTCCCCAAGTGCAATGATTGCATCGAAGCAAACTTCTGAGTCGTCTAGTAGGTTTGCCAGGGCTGACACAGTTTCCTTGCTCCCTAACTGCCCAAGTGCCTCAATAGCGCCCTTGCGAAGCGGAAGGTCAGATGAACCCAGGAGGTCCAACAGGGCAGGGACGGCTGCGGGGTCTCCTAGCTGTCCTAATGCTTTTGCCGCAGGATGCTCACCAAGGGATATCGTCTTGGCAAGTGCTCCAACCAGTGCTGGAACAGCCCTTTTGTCACCAAGTTCACCTAGAACCCTAATCGCATGCTGCTCAGCAGCTAGTCCCCGCTTTCCCGCTTCTAACCAGTGATCAGGTGCCCGCTCGACCACCTTGATCAATTCTGGTACAGCACTGCGATCTCCTAGCTCAATCAACGCTTCTGCCGCCAGATCACTCGTTTTCTTCTTTATGCTTCCATGGCTAGTGCGAATTGATTGCTCCCGCCCATCCTGTAGTGCTTTAACAAGTCCTTTGATGTCTCCTTTCTGCTTTAGCTGCTCAATGTTTGGCTTAAAGATACCCATTGTTTCCTCTCCTTTCCTCTCTGGGTCTAAATAGCACGAAAGCTTTTTCAGTGACGAACCCTCTGTTCGTTAGCGAAATCTTTCGGTATGATCCGCTTCTCAAATGTAAGAACACCACCTGGGATTACTCAAAGTTGGCGCTCATAGCCGCAGAGCCGACACTTCTCCAATACTGCCAAATCGGTTCTCTGAATATAGTAGGGCCCTCCACGGTGCTCACGGGATACAACGGGACGGGTTTCTGACTTCAGCCGTGTCCCACATCGTTCACAATAGTTGAATGGGAATTCCTGCTTGTGCTCTTGTTCGCGCTTCTCAGCAACATACATTAACCACACCATTAGCGCGAACGCTACAAGAAGCATTCCTGTCAGCACCCAATCATTCACGCCAATTTTCTCAAGGCCCCAGTACGCAACTGTCCAAAACAATGCCACTGCGAAGACGCTTAGGACATCGCTCTTTCTCGGAGATGGTCCTGCTTCGAGTTTATACGTGATGTCATAGGTAGTCTCGGTTTCATCACCAGTTCTTTTTTGTCGTTCGACCTCACGGTAATACCTGACATCTAAAGGGGTCAATGCGCCCCAAGTCACAAATATGAGCAGCGAGAGAACAGATAGAATAATGATCTTTAGCCAATTCTGCGGAATCATCACTGATAGCAAAGGTACGATGGACAATCCTATCAAAATGATAGTATAAACAAAATTCACTGGCTCTTGTTTCGTTATCTTCCACTCTATCTTGGTGCCAGGACCGCTTCGTGTTAAATAGCGCGTTGAAGTTGGAACTTTACCAGTTATATCCTTCTTCGCGTGCTGGGCTGTCATCCTGCCAACCAGAAACCAACCAAATGCTGCCACCACAACTGCCCAGTAGTGCAAAACCATCTTATGCCTCCTTTTCCACTTGGTGAGTTCATTGCGCCTATCGTTGAGCTCACCTGCGCGGCGGCTCTTCCATAGCCCCACTCGACCTGAAGCAGGAACACGAACGAGCAAATTACTTCGATACTCGGCCGAGATAGCCGCGTCAGGTGCAGCGGTAGGTGCGACCCGTTCGCCCGAAATCGGACGCAGTCCGGGGGATGGGCGGCGAAGGTCGTTTGATCTTCGACAACTGTGTGTCCACATAGGTGAGATGATAGCACGTCTCGTGCGAAACATCAACCCCTGTCCCCTCGGTGCAGGGGAGACAGCACCTTCCCCTGGCGTGCGACCGGTCATCAATCGTCAGAAGCGGGAGGGAAAGGCGGTAAGCGCGAGCCAGACGCGGCGACCCCGCCGAGCAGGTGGCTATGGACAGGATATTCGACGAAGGTGTGTAGGCGTCGTCAGGCACATCCTGCCTACGCTGGCTATGGCCCAAAAGGCAGAGGCAGGCCCAAAAGGGAAAGGTTCCAGGTCTTGCGTGCCACGCGGCGCAAGACTGCACTCGTAGTGAACCCGGCGTAAAGCACCGTCCTAAGGTCACGTAAAATGGACACACGGAACGGGGAAACCCGTCACGTGCTCTCTCTGCATTTACCCTGAGCCTGTCGAAGGGTGGTACAGGAGTAGGCGACCAGGCCGTATGCCGTGACGGAGTAGGATGCCCCAAAAAGCTAATGCTCCGGGTAATGCCGGAGATACGCTGACGTGGGGCGGGTAACCGGGAAGGTCGAGGTGCTGGCAGAAGTTGAGCTTTAGACAGGCGTCCTTTGGGCGTACTGAAAGCCGGATGCCCGGACAGGGTATCTACTTCTTAAGGTGCATTGACCAAGCGAACGCGGTTGAGCAATCACCGCCAGTAGTGCCTATGGCAAAGGCCCGGTTGCTCAGGAGCCGGATGACGGGAAACTGTCACGTCCGGTTCTGTAGCGGGGGGCGGGGTCGGGAGGCCCCGCCCTACCGTAACTTAGCGCGCCCCCCGCCGATTGCAAAACCACCCCTCAATACCAGGCTTTGGCCCACAGACCTGCATACGATTGCAAGCCTTCCCTTGCCCCAGGACCCTCCGTAATGGTTATAGAAATCTCCTAAATTAAACTTCCCCTCGGCTTCCGGCCAAGGGATCCCCCCGCTTAAAGGCCGTCTGAAAGATTAATGCCCGCCGGAAGCGAGTGGTTGATACCCAATCCGCTTTGCGAATTTAAGTTTTCTCGGAAAATAAATCTAAGGCAACCTTGATTGACTAATTAAGCACAAAGCTCGATTCAATCAGCATATATTAAGATTATTGTGCTTCGAATTCCTTCAACGGACGAATAGGGTTGCCAACGCAGCTTATAAGAATCTCCAAAGCCATGTCTGTTAGCTGTAGACTTGGCAATCGCTCGAATGAAATACTCCTCTTCAAACATATGGGTAACTATCACCTCCTCTTTAGGAGCAGTCTTAACATCCTGCTCAAATGAGCCGCTGGTGATGCTGAACTCATCGTATACCTGCGTCGCCCATGCCATTGAAAAGTACTTAATCCTTCCTTCTGGGGGTTCTTTCTCTACAAGAAGTACAAGGAAATCTGCTTTCCTCTTTTTCTTCCAGAACTGCCACCATTTCTTTGGGACCAAGATACGATCCCTAATATCGTCTATATCAAGTGAGGCGGACGCAACTTTTATTTCATCTTCAAGTGCCTGTAGCTGTCTTCGAATGTCGTCACTGGCATCCATATGCAGCCTGACCCAGATCGCATGATGGGTCATATGCTCCAGCATTTGATTCAGCCCTGCTCCAATCATAGCAGGTGTTATTGGTCTGCCCTCGTCATCAGTGCCTCTGTCTAGTGCTCGAATGGCTGCTTCCAGATTTTGAGCAATCCCAAGAATCTCTTGCTTTTTTGCCTTATCTTGAGCAATTGAGGGAAGTTTGCTCACTTGATGCGCCCTATCCAAGGCCGAATTAAGTCTTTCCATTTCTTGAATTTTCATCAGGCACCTCCTTAAAGTGTTTAGGAAAGTGATGAGCGGCTAACGGAAAAGCTCAGGCGCCGCGCGGCTTGGCAGCGTCAACCTCGACTACCTGCAACCTCCGATTGCATACGCGCCGCCGATTTGCGCGCGCTGAAAGCGCGGTCGCCTGCAGCGGGAGTTAGCACGCCCCCCCGCCGACTGCAGAACCACTCCTCGATGCAGAGTTCTCGCCCCCGGACCTACCTGCGATTGCAGATCTTCCCTCGCCCCGAGACCTCCGGTGACGATGCTACGGAGAAAAAACGTCTCGGTTGCAGCGGAACCTCACGATTACGGTCGGCGTGCTAACTATTGATTATGTGGAATGACAACTAAGCCTATCCAGGGGCCGAGAAACAGTCCTATCACTGGAACACGCCATCAAGCAGCAACGCCATCCCCGACCAACGGATCAGATCTCGATTTGTCATAGAGAAAGGCTCCGGACAAGAATAGTACCGCTACTGCCAATCCAGCCACCCGCATTTGGGGTTTGCTTCTATAGACATGAGGCCCCCTCCTTTGGGAGTTTTCCCCTCAAGAGAGGGAGCCTCATGCCTTGTTATACTACCGAACTTTGCTTCACTCC
>CAYVPU010000225.1:0-5521 GCA_964453885.1 uncultured Anaerolineae bacterium
TTGAGGAACACGGCGCGTTGAGCAGGGAGATAGCCACTTTGAGTGAGCGCCTCCGCCTTCAGCGGAGCCAGTTGGACGAAGGACAGGCCGAGATAGAACGTCTAACCGGCGTGCAAGCAGAACTTGATGCAACCCGTGCCGAACACGCTGAACTGGTCGAGGTGCAAGCTCTTCTGGAACACCTGCGTCACGTGCTGCGAGATGCAGGACCCAAGATCACGCAGGCATTGGTCGAAGTCATCTCGGTGCAGGCGGCCCGTCTCTACGCCGAGGTCATGGCCGACCACTCCGCCCGGCTGCGCTGGACGGACGACTATGAGATTCTGTTGATGACCAGTGGGCGGGAGCGCACCTTCAAGCAGCTTTCCGGTGGTGAACAGATGGCCGCTGCCCTGGCCGTGCGCCTGACGCTGCTGCGCGAGGTCTCGGCGGTTGACATTGCCTTCTTTGACGAGCCGACGGCCAACCTGGACGACCACCGCCGTGACAACCTGGCCGAGCAAATCCTGAGGGTCAAGGGCTTTTCCCAACTCTTCGTCATCAGTCACGACGACACCTTTGAGCGGGACACCGACAACGTGGTGCGGGTGGTCAAGGAGAACGGCGTGAGCCGGGCAGTCGTCCCGTAGGCCAACTACGGGGTGGCGGGGTGATGTTTCACTGGGAAAGAGCCATGTTCTGTTGCTATGCTGATTTGACTGTATCTCCCACTTGGGCTACAATCAAGAGCACATCTGACACGTGGAAAGTCTTGACGCAAAACGCAGTAGAGTTGCGGTGACTGTCGACTGAAAGCCAATGATCGAGAAAAACTTTGACATACCCTTTGTGGCGCAACTGGCCCAACGGGAAAAGCAAATACAGCAGAATTACAGGCCGGTTATCGGCGTGCACAAGTGGTTTGCCCGACGACCCGGCACGCTCTTTCGCGCCTTGTTACTGGCCGAGTTCGGTGACGATCAATCGCTGGCAAGCCAATTCTTTAGTAGCCATGACCTGGGCTCTCTCACCGTCGGTGACCCCTTTATGGGTGGTGGCACACCCTTGTTGGAGGCCAATCGCCTGGGGTGTCACATCGTCGGTGTCGACGTCAACCCAATGGCGTATTGGATTGTGCGCCAAGAGATCGCAGACCTGGACCGACAGGCTTTTCGCGCCACCGCACAGCAGGTAATTCGGGCTGTCGAGGCGGAGGTAGGAGCCCTTTACCAAACTACCTGCGTACATTGCGGCAATTCTCAGGCCCCGGTCAAATATTTCTTGTGGGTCAAGCAACAGCCATGCGTCTCCTGTAGCAAGCCGATGGACCTTTTCCGCAATTACGTGGTGGCCAAGAACCAACGCCATCCCAACTATGTGCTGCTGTGCCCGATGTGTGGTCTCCTCAACGAAGTGGCAAAGTTGGACAAGTCGCCCGGGGCCATGCGTTGTGTCGCCTGCCAGGCTCAACTGATCACTGACGGACCGGCCCGCCGTAGCCGCTGCGCTTGCCCTCACTGCGGTCGTCTGAACTCGTACCCCCAGGCACGGCAAGGACCTCTATCCCATCGCCTCTTTGCTATGGAGTATTATTGCCCGGCCTGCAAACCGATGCATCGGGGACGTTTCTTCAAAGCCCCCGACGCGTCGGACCTCTCCCGCATGGCTGAAGCGGAAAGCCGTTTGCAAGTGTCATCCCAGGAGTTTATCCCAGAGGACAGCATCCCATCGGGTGACGAGACAGCCCGCCTGCATCGTTGGGGGTATCAGGCCTACAGACAACTTTTTAACCCCCGACAACTGCTGGGCCTCAACACCCTGGCGGCGGCCATCGCTGCCATCCGTGATGAGAATATTCGTCACGCTTTGTTGACCGTCTTTTCTGACATACTACGCTATCAGAACATGGTGTGTCGTTACGATTCGTATGCTCTCAAGATCATTGATATCTTTGCCGTTCACGGTTTTCCCGTCAGCCCCATTCAGTGTGAGAATTCGCTGTTAGGCGTTCCCAAGATCGGTAGTGGGGGGTTCCGCCACTTTGTGGAAAAGTATGACAAGGCCAAGGCGTACTGCGAAAAACCTTTCGAGACTACCCTGGGGAAGGCAAAGAAGAAAAAGAGGATTTTCACTTCAGGAGAACGCATCGGTGCTCGCCTGGTATCCAATTTTCCTGGGCCTCAGACATACAAGTCCGCTTACCTCCATGCGGCTTCGGCGGACACACTAACGTTGCCCTCGGCTTCACTGGACGCTGTCTTGACCGATCCTCCCTACTTTGCCAACGTCCAATACGCCGAGTTGATGGATTTCTGCTACGTCTGGCTCAGGAAGCACCTGGGCAACGATATCGCGGCTTTTCGGCTTGATTCGACACGAACTGAACAAGAGTTGACCGTCAACCAAACGGAAGGGCGAGACATCACTCATTTCACTGCAGGATTGAGCCGGGTGTTTGTAAACTTTACGCACGCCCTCAAGCCGGGAGGGGCGTTTGCTTTCACTTATCATCACAACAACGTTGAGGCTTATTTTCCCGTCGCCGTCGCTTTGCTCGATGCCGGGCTGGTCTGCACGACCACCTTGCCTTGCCCGGCAGAGATGGGCGCTTCCATCCATATCAAAGGCACCAAGTCGTCGGTACTGGATACCATCTTTGTCTGCCGGACGACAGGCACGATTCGAGCCAGTCAGTTCGACACAAGTCACGAGGCTCTAGAGCGAATGTTGCGTGCCGATCTGGAGAACCTGCAAATGGCCGGACTGACGTCGACAGTGGGCGACATTCGGTGCCTGTCATTCGGGCACATCATCCGCCTGGCCGTATGGCAACTGCGTTCCACCTGGCGCGACGATATGCCTGTCATGGACAAACTGGCACAAGTCAGAACCGCGTTACAGCAGATCTATCCGCTGGATTTGCTTGACCAATTGGCAGCGAGGATGTTTTCCTCGCTGTCAGATGTAGACTTGTTGGCTTTTATGCGCGTGGAGGAGATACAGGTTGCTTATGACCAAGACGACGAGATTCCCTTTTGAGATCCCGTACGCGGAAATCGAGGCAGACGTTGACCCGTTCATCGACGTCATCTTTGATAGGTTGCAATCATCTTTCCTGATCCTGCCGAGGGGCCCAGGTTTCATCACCTACCCAGAGTTCCAGCAGGCCTATGAAGTGCTCAAGCGACACACCGCCGAGTTCACGACAGTTGAGCCAGGTAATGTGATGAACGCTCTCCAAGAGGATGCATTGGCCTTTATTGTCTTGCGAACCATGCTAGGCTTTACACCACCTGAGCTTGCGTATGTGGCCAGCCAAAAGACCGGGACCGTCGTTTCCCAGAGTTTCGCTCGCACTCTGGACCGCCGGGTTCGCATCAAACGGCAAGCGTTTCAGTCCCTTGTGTCCAACAGTCAGAAGCGCGTGGCCGCGCTGGTCTCCACGGCTTGCCAGTTACTCAGAGACGCGGTGGCAAAAGCACCACCAGATATGATCCATCGACTAGACAAGGCCGATACCTGCTCCGGTCTGACCAGTCTAAGACATCTGGCTGCCGAAGGGGTTCCTTACGCTATGCTGCTGTACGAGCGGTTTCTAGGCCGTCCGTTCGCCGGACATCGTGATTCTGTATCGGGATTGGTGGGTGAGGTGATGGAAAATGCCGTGGAAGAACGTCTGCGCCGGGCAGGGATCAGTTTTCGCAAGACAAAGCGGGCAGAGCGCGTAGAGGGGTTTGATCAGGCCCCCGATTTCATCATCCCCGATGAATGGAACCCCCAGATTGTCATTGAGGCCAAAATCACAGAGGACGATGGCACGGCCAGAGACAAGGTGACTCGTATCCAGCACCTGACTGAAATCAGTCATCAGCGTCGCTTACGAGATAAGCTCGGTTTCCAGGTCATCGCCTGTATAGGCGGATGAGTTTATAGTCAGATTGGATCGCCTGATTGAGAGACTCCAAGAGATTCAAGAGGCCAACGCACCGTGACGCGCAAAGGCAGTGTACTGTCGTTCACTACAGTGCAAGGAAGCACAGCCGGAGGGGAAGCGGCCGCGGCGGGAATGGAAAGTCGGGGAGTGAGAGTGAACAGTTGGGATTGGATTTGCGAGGTGGATTGAGAGATGGACGCAGACTCCCGCACTAGAGGCACAGAAGATCAACTCGTCGCCGAACTGGAATTGTTGGGCATTCGGTATCTTTCGCGCCGCACGCACAACCAGGTGCAGCGCGTCAGGGAGCCGGATACGCTGCTGGCGGACCTGGTGCGGCAACCCAGCGCGCGCGTCAGAAATGCAGTGATTGCTGTGCTCCTGTCGCATCCCGACTATGCCGAGGCTGTGCCTGCCGCACTGGAAGAATTGCTGCCGGCCGAGCAACAGACCCTGCGGCTGTTCTACACGGCCGCCGTTCTATTGCAGCAAGAGTATGCCGAGCGCCTGCAGTCCTTTGTGGCCGGACAGCAGCTACCCGACCGGTTCGCGGCCGACCTGGGTCTGCCATCTACTGCCTCTCCCCGCGAGCGGCTGGTGGCTTTGGGCCAACGACACCGGCAGCAAACCCAGACCATAGTCAATTGGGTTGGGACGTACGAAAATGTCGTGCGTTGTCTTTTGCGCTCCTGGGAATTGGAGGTCCAATGGAACCGGTAACCGAGAAAAATCTAAAGGCGTTTCTACGACGCTTGAGCGAACGCTATCCAGGCCCCGCCACATTCTACCTGCTCGGTGGAAGCGCACTCTGCTTGTTGGGCAGCCCCCGGACCACTCTGGACGTGGATTACATATTTGAAGTAGCGCCGGAGGACACAGCCCGGTTTCAAGCCGTACTGACCGAACTGGCCACCGAAATGCGGCTGGATCTGGACGATGTCCCGCTGGCCGAGTTCATCCCCCTGCCGCCGGCAGCTCACGAACGAAGGCAACTGGTGGGACGGTTTGGCCAACTGGCGGTCTATGTCTTTGACCCCTACAGCATCGCCCTCAGCAAGATTGCGCGTGGGTTCGAGGCCGACCTGGAGGACGTGATCTTTTTATGGCGCGAGGGGCTGATCGAGTTCGGTGAACTGGAGCATCATTTCCGAGCGGTCCTGCCCCGCGCCGCCAAGGCCGACATCATCCCTCAGGAGTTCGAGGACTATTTCGAGGAGGTTCGGCGCCGGATTGCAAAGGAGCAACCACGACCGATCTAACCATCCATGACATTTTCGACCTGCCGCCTACCATTCCCCGCTGCATCGTCAAGACCCAGGATTTTGACGACCAAGAGACGCTGCAGGAGAACATCCGCGACTATGTCATTACCGACACCGTCGCCGACGAGATGAAGCGGCTGGTGGACCGGGTCGCCGCCAGTTGCGTGCGCCACAGGCCGGCGAGGGCCATTACTTGCACGGCTCCTTTGGCTCCGGCAAGTCGCACTTTATGGCCATCCTGGAGAACAACCCCGCCATCTGGGCCAAGGATCACCCAGCGATCCGCGCCATCCGGCTGCGCTGGACGGACGACTATGAGATTCTGTTGATGACCAGTGGGCGGGAG
>CAYVPU010000226.1:0-5512 GCA_964453885.1 uncultured Anaerolineae bacterium
TCGCCCGGTTGCGAGAAAAGCCTGCCCTGAGCCCTTCGACGGGGCTCAGGATAAAGGATCAAGGAGGAAAACCGTGAAACTCGATTGGAAAAAAACCTTTCTTCTCGGCTTTGGCTTTCTGGGCGTCAGCCTGATGTGGACGCTCTACAACACCTACGTGCCCATCTACCTCCAGGCCGGGCACCCTGAGTTCGACGCCAAACAGGCGGCGCGCACCCTGGGTTTTGGCCTGGGGCCAGCGATGACCGGCTTTATCATGGCGTTGGACAACATTGCCGCCTTTTTCATCCAGCCGCTGATCGGCATGTGGAGTGACCGCACCTATACCCGCATCGGGCGGCGGATGCCATACATCGTGGGAGCCGCACCGATAGCCGTCATCGCCTTTGCCCTCATTCCGATCGCGCCGATGCTTATTCCAGCGGAACTCAGTGGCAACATATCGGAACTGACCGTCCCCTTTGTGCTCCTTATCGGCGCGGCGGGGGCGATGCTGCTGGCCATGGCCATCTTGCGCACACCGGTCATCGCCCTCATGCCGGACCTCATCCCCTCGCCGCTGCGGAGCAAGGCTAACGGCGTCATCAACTTGATGGGCGGCATCGGCGGCGTGCTGGCCTTTCTCGCCGGGGGAGTACTCTACAAGATCTACCGCCCCCTGCCCTTCTGGGTGGCCGGCGTGGTCATGCTGGGGGCGGTGGTCGTGTTGCTGGTCTACATCAAAGAGCCGAAAGAGTTAGTCGAGTCGGCGGCCGCCGGTGAGGAGAGCATGAGCCTGCGTCGGCTCTTTGACGGGTTGCGGGGACTGCCATCAGAGAACGCCCGCAGTCTGACGTTCCTCATCCTGGCCATCTTTTTCTGGTTCGTGGGCTACAATGCCATCGAGACGTTCTTTAGTTCCTACGGCGTCTCGGTCCTGGGCGTGAGCGAGGACACGGCGGGGCTGATCTTTAGCGTGGCTTATGTCACCTTCATCCTGTTCTCGATTCCGAGCGGCTACATAGCCACCCGCTTTGGACGGCGGCGCACAATTCTGACCGGCCTGGTCATCTTTGGCCTGCTGTTGGTGGTGGTTTACTTTTTGCCCAACCTCTACGTGGCGGTGGGGGTGCTGGCGCTGGGTGGCATAGCCTGGTCGCTGGTCAACATCAACTCGCTGCCCATGGTGGTGGACATCTCGCCATCTGAGACGGTACTGGGCACCTACACCGGCCTCTATTACATCGCCGGCACGTTGGCTGCCGTCGTCGGCCCAACCCTCAACGGCTGGATCGTTGAGCTAGCAGATTTCAACTACAATCTGATCTTTATAGTCACGCCAGCCTTCTTTGTCCTGGCGATCCTGTGCATGTTGGCCGTCACCAAAGGGGAAGCAAAAGACATAGACGAAACCTGAGGCCGGAACTCGGGCTGCACATCCCGTAGCTCAACCCTTTACCTAACCACCAACCACCTACATCTCGGATCGCTCCTCCTCCCCCGGCTGCACGGCACGGATCTTGTCCGGGCTGTCCACCCGATCAATGAACAGAATGCCGTCCAGGTGATCGGTCTCGTGCTGAAAGATGCGCGCCAGCCAGCCATTGACGCGCATACGGACCTTTTTTCCGTGGCGATCTTTGGCCTTGACAACGATTTCCGTCGCCCGCCACACGTCTCCCACGTAACCAGGGAGACAAAGGCAACCCTCTTCGGCTTCCTCCTGCTCCCCTTTCGCTCTCACAATGACCGGGTTGACGACGGCGTACGATTTCAAGCTCTCTGGGTCTTCCTCGTCCTCGGGCCACTGGGCCACAAAGAGACGGATGCTTTCGCCCACCTGCGGCGCGGCCAGTCCAACGCCCGGCGCAGCGCGCATCGTCTCGAACATATCGTCAATGAGTCCCTGCAATCCATCGCCAAACCGGGTCACCGGTTTGGCAACCTGCCGCAAAACCGGTTCGTGCGCCAGATAAATTCTCCGAATAGCCATTTCTCACCTCACTTGTGGCTGACAATTATACTCCTCACACTATTGGCTGTCAAGAAACATAACAGATCAAGTGTGACGTGGAAAGTCGTCGCCAAGTGTGATATAATGTAGTGGAGTGAACTTTTTCTGCCATGGGCGCATGTAACAGAGTGGACGGCCGTCACCAGAGAGGACCTCATGACCATACCCACCGACGAACTGATTCGTCGCTACCAGGCAGGCCAGGCCGACCTCTTTGAAGCGATCTTTGACCGCTACAAAGACTATGTCTACCGCGTGGCTTACAGCCTGATACAGCACGCCGCGGAGGCAGAAGAAGTGACTCAGGAGACCTTTCTCGACGTCCTGAAAGCCCTGCCGCGCTACCGGGTGGAAGGTCCGGCCCGCTTCGAGACCTGGCTCTACACAGTGACGGCCAATCGCTGCAAGATGCGCTGGCGACGCAAGCAACTTCCCACCGCCGACTGGGACGAGATAGGCGAGCGACTGGCCCAGGTGCCGAATGGCCAGCCCGGCCATAATCCCGAGGAGGCCGCCCAGCAGGCCGAGACGCGCCGACGCATCTGGCGAGCCGTCGGGCGGCTGAGCGATCTCTACCGCGAGGTGATCCTGCTGCGCTACGGACAAAGCTTTTCCTATCAAGAGATCGCCGAAGCGTTGAGCCTGAGCCTGGGCACGGTCAAATCCCGGCTCAACGTCGCCCACCGGCAATTGCAGGCCCTCATCTCTGCCAACGGCCAACTGGCCGACGATCTCGTCGGCCGCCGACGCAAGCAGCGCAAAATGCCCCCCATCGGCCTCTGGACATGGGCGTTCTAGAGTCATTCCAGCCTGAGTAGCCGCGCTTTCCATGCCGGCGTTGACTTTCGCGTCGGCTATCCGGTCTACGGAGCCGATCGTTCCGGCTATGGCCATCTCGGGGTTGGATTTTTTGGGGTGACACCCTGGTCAGAGCTGCGCATCTATTACTACCTGGACAAGACAGGCTACACCAGCGTGATCTATACTATCGCGCTAGATTGGCTGGTGGGATAGTAGATCGGAAGGAAATAACCCGTGAGCTGTTCCCATATCCGCCCCAACCTGCTGGCCTACCTCGACGGCGAGGTGACGGACGCCGAGCGGGCTCAGATCGAGGCGCACCTGGTCACCTGCCAGGAATGCGCCGACGAACTGGCCCGCTTGCGGGCGCTCCAGGCCGACCTGGACGATACGATACCGGCTGGCCTGGCCGAACTGCGCCTGGCCCGGCCGGCCAAAGAGCGCATCCGGGCGCGATTGCGCCGTGCACAGGAACGACGCGGCTTCCTGGACACACTGACTGAGACACTCGCCGGCCTGTGGCGGCCCCGCCCGGGGCTGTTCAAGGCCGCCATCCCGCTGGTCGTCGCTTTCTTCCTGGCCTTCGCCGGGTTCGTCGGCACGCTGCCACCGACAGCCCGCGCTCAGGAGACAGTCGTCCTCGGCCCGACGACCTTTGCACCGGACACCGATGCTGCCTTGCGGGTCATCGTCCGTGACCACGCCTCGGCGCAGCCCATCTCCGACGCCGAGATCACCGTCCGCCTGTGGCCGCAAGGCGCGGACGAGGCGGTGCTGCTGTACAGCGGGCGCACCGGCCGACAGGGCACGGCCGACGTTCGCTTCCGCGTGCCCCCTTTCGCGCAAGACCGCGTGTCTGCCGACCTGATCGTCACCACGGCCTCGTCACTGGGGCAGGACGAGGTGGCGCAGCGAGTCACCGTCCAGCGCAGCTTCCGTCTCTACCTCACCTCCGACAAGCCACTATACCAGCCGGGCCAGGCGATCCACCTGCGCGTCCTGGCCCTGGATGCGGCCACAAGTTTCCCCGCCGCCAACCGGCGGGTGACGTCCATGGTCGAGAATCCCAATGGCGAGCGGGTTTTCAAAGAGACGCAACGCGCCTCTAGTTATGGCATCGCGGCGACCGATTACACCCTGCCCGCCGACGCGCCACACGGCGACTACTACCTGACCGCCGCACTGGGCGACACCGTTTCCGAGCGCACGGTAACGGTAGGGCGCTACGAGCGGCCTCGCTTCAAGGTAGACCTGACGTCAGCACGCAGCTACTACCTGCCTGGAGAGGTCGCCGGAGGGCAGGTGACGGCCCGCCACTTTCACGACGAACCACTACCTGGTGCGACGGTGACGCTACGCGCATATCTCCACGACCCCGACCGGCAGTTGGTGGCCACGGTACAAGGTCGCACCGACGAGCAGGGAGCTTTTGCTTTCAGCTTTGGCCTACCCGCCAGGCTGCGAGCGGAATCGGCCAACCTGGCGCTGGCGGCATCCGTAACGGATGAAACGGGCCACGTCCAGTGGGCGGGCCGCGTAATCCCCGTTGCTGCCGAACCACTGGTCATTGCCGTGGTGGCCGAAGGCGGGCGGCTGCGGCCCGGCGTCGAAAACACGGTCTACGTCCTCACCGCCACGCCCGACGGTGCGCCCGCTCCGGCACAACTTACCCTCGACATGGCTGGTCAAGAGTACGAACTGAGCACCGATGCTTACGGCCTGACTGAATTCCACTTTGTACCCGATCCTGATGTGCGCAGTGTACGGGTACGAGCCACGGCCCGCGATGCTCAGGGGCGAGAAGCGACGCGTACCGCCACCCTCTCCACCGACCAGGGCCCGGCGCAGGTGCTCCTCCGCCTTGACCGGGCAGCCTACGAGGTGGGTGAGACGATGCATCTGGAGATCTTGACTGGGCAGGGAGAGGTCATCTACCTCGACATCGTGCGCCAGGGACAGACGCTCAGCACCCACGTCGCCGAGTTGCAGACCGGTCGCGCCGAGTTGGCCCTGGACGTGTCGCCCGAGATGGCCGGCACGCTGGAACTGCGCGCCTACCAGGTATTGCCCGACGGCACGCTGGCCCGTGACGCACGGCTGGCAGTGGTGGACGCCCCCAGCGCGATGACGGTGGACGTCCGCGCCGACAAGATGGCCTACCAACCCGGCGACGTGGCCCGTGTGACGATAGACACGCACCTCGACGGTGAGCCAGTTCAGAGCGCGGTAGGGGTCGCCGTGGTGGACGAGTCGGTATTCGCGCTGGAGGATCGCGCCCCCGGCTTTGCCAAACTCTTTTTCCTGCTGGAGGCGTCGCTGCTCGACCCAACAGCCCGCCCGCAGGGGGTTGCCCTGCCCGATTTGTTGGACCCATCGGACGCGGCGGAGGTCCGCGCTGCACAAGACCTGGCTGCCCGCGCTGCCTGGGCGGATCTGCCGGCTGGCGATTTTGCCCTTCAGCGCAGTACCCGCACCGAGGCCGCTGCCGCTGCCGAAGCACGGGCTCGGGGCCGGTTCCGAGGACTGGGACTCGGCCTGGGCGTCGCGCTGCTGGGCATCCCGCTGGTACTCTGGGCCGTTGTCGTGGGCCGATTGCGACGCGCCGGCTCGCTGCGGCCCGCCCTGTGGCGAACGTCTCTCGCGCTGATCGGGCTAACCTTTGTTTTTTTCGTGCCGCTGATGGTGGCTGTGCTGCTTGGCCTTTCCTTCTTGCTGGGC
>CAYVPU010000227.1:0-5501 GCA_964453885.1 uncultured Anaerolineae bacterium
ACGAGCCTTCTGAAGCGTAAGAGTTTAGAGAGCGCCTTGAAAGGCCACATCTGGCTTTTCCTGGCGCTCTTTTCTGCCATTCTGGCCGCGCTTCCTCTGCTGGCATCCCCCGGCCTGATCAGCACCCGAGGCGGCGGCGACAGCCCCTGGCTGCTGATCCGCACTTACGAAATGGCACAGGGCCTGCGCGCGGGCCAGTTCCCGGTGCGATGGATGGGCCAGGCGGCCTATGGCCTGGGCTATCCCTTCTTTTCCTTCTATGCTGCTCTGCCCTACTACCTGGCAGCCTCGTTACACCTGTGGGTTTTCGGCATCCTCTGGTCTATCAAGCTTACGCAACTGGTCGGCTTTCTGGCAGCGGCAGGGAGCATGTATGCCCTGGCCCGCCGTTGGCTGAACAGCGCGCCGGCCGCGGCGCTGGCGGCAGTCGTTTATACCTTTGCGCCGTTTCACCTGGTCAACGTCTATGTGCGAGGCGATTCCCTCTCCGAGTTCTACGCCTTTGTCTGGTACCCACTCATCCTGTTGAGCCTGCATCGCCTGTTCGAGCGGCCAACGGCCAGCCGCGCCGGGGCACTGGCCCTGGCCTACGCCGCCCTGATCGTGACGCACAACATATCGGCGCTGATCTTTAGCCCGTTCGTCCTGCTCTACGCGCTGCTGCTCGTGTGTCCTTTCAGCAAGGGCGAGGCAAGTCGAATTGATGGTGTTGGAGCAAGAAACCTTCTCTCCGACTTGCCTCGCCCCTCCAGCGAGGCCATTGGCCTGACCTTGCTGGCCCTGGCCCTGGGGGTACTCCTCAGCACGTGGCTCTGGCTGCCGGCCCTGGGCGAGCGCGACGAGGTGCAACTGGGCGAGCAGACTACCGGCTATTTTCACTACAGCAATCACTTTCGCAGCCGTGACCTGGTGCAGCCGGCTGCGTGGTTCGATTACGATCCCGATGCCGAGCCGACGCCCTTTGCCATGGGACTGGCCCAGGCGGCCCTGACGCTGGCCGGCGTCCTGGCGCTCCTCTGGCGTTGGCTGCGTCGCCGACGCGCCGACGCGCCCGGTCTGTTTGCCCTGCTGACGCTGGCTGTCGCCACGCTAATGATCACCCCCCTCTCTCGTCCACTGTGGGATCATCTGCCACTGCTGTCGTTCGCCCAGTTCCCGTGGCGGTTCCTCTCGGTGCAGGCTCTTGCCGCGAGTCTGATCGTCGGTTATTTGGCAACGGTGCTGCCCCGTCCACGCCTGGTCGCTGTACTGGTCGGGCTGGCGCTGTCCATTGTTGCGCTGGCCGACCTGCGCCCGGAGCCCCTACACATCACTGAAGCGGATGTCACTCCAGATCGGCTGGCTCTCTACGAGTACTTGACCGCCAACGTCGGCACCACCGTCCGCGCCGAATACCTGCCCCGCCACGCAGTGCCCCGGCCCTTCACCTCTGAGGCGTTGTTGACCACCCCCTCAAAGCCCCCACCGTTGCTGCTGGAGGGCACGGTGGGCAACGCAACGATCGAGGAGCAGCGCCCTCACCGGGAACAATGGCAGATTGGCGTCACCTCGCAAACTGCACAATTGGCCTTCCACACGCTCTACTTTCCCGGCTGGCAGGCCCAGGTGGATGACCGGCCGGTAGAGATCGAATCCTGGCCCGGCCTGGGCTACGTCAGCCTGACGCTGGAGCAGGGCTCGCACCAGGTTCTCCTCGAGTTCGGCTCGTCCCCCCTTCGGCGGGCGGCCGACCTGGCGACGGTGGCCGGGCTTGCCATCCTGTTGGGCCTGGGGGCTGCGGCGCGTCCCTGGCGAAAGCTGAGGCGACGCCATATCAGAATTGTCGAGGGGGCCGTCGTTGTAGTCCTGTTCATGGCAGGGATCGGGAGATGTAGCCGCGATTCCCGTACCGCGCTATGGACAGCGCGGCTACCCGGACAGGTTAGCGTTCTACCATACCCGTCGGACCTGACGATGGACTTTGTCCGGCAGCCCTACCTCCACCACAACCCGGCGGGCGTGGATTTTGGCCCAGTGCGGCTGTCGCACTATAGCGTGAGCGCCGACCACGCATCGGCAGGCGACACGGTGGGCATTGAGCTCGCGTGGACGGGTAGCCGTGAGGCAGGGCTGACGTCGCAGGTGGACCTGGTTTTCGCCGTGCACGAACAACTGGAAGCTGCGCCAGCACTGGCCACTTCGAAAGCAACGATCTCTGCCGCAAGCAGCACGACCCAACACGAGCTCACCATCCCGGCCGACGCCGTGCGCGGCATCTATTTCCTGCGCGTCCGCGCCATGGGGCCAGAGGGAGCGCTGAGGCCCAGAACAGCCCAGGGCAAGCCGCTGGGCCATACCTACCTCCGTCCACTGCGGGTCACGGCCTACCGCCCGGCGGAGGGCGACGAGCCAACCTCGGGCCAGTTCGGGCCGCGCATCGCGTTGGTGGGCGCAGAGATCGAACCGATCAACCAAAGCCACCTGGCCGTGACGCTCACCTGGCGTAACGATGCCCAGGTTCCGGCCAACTATGACCTCTCGCTGCGAGTCTACGACGCCGGAGGCGCGCGCTTGAGTGAATTCGACGACACCCAGCCGCACCGGGGCCTTTACCCCACGTCTATGTGGCAGGCCGGCGAGTTGGTGACCGACCGGCACACGCTGTCCCTGTCCCCCGGCAAGACGGTTGACCAGGCACAGATGCTGGAGGTGATTCTCTACAACCGGGCCACGCCCACCCTGGCGCCGGTCGGCTCGGCTTACGTCCCGGTGAAGCAACGTCCCCGCATCTTTGGCATCCCGCCGATGCAAACGCCAGCCGGCGCCGAGTTCGGCGGTCAGATGCGGCTGCTGGGCTACGACCTGGCCCAGACTTCCGAGACACTGACGCTCACCCTCCACTGGCAGGCGATGTGGACCGTGACGGCAGATTACAAGGTCTTTGTGCACCTCTTTGACCCGGCGACGGAGACCATCGTCGCTCAGGATGACGCCATGCCGCTGCGCAACACCTACCCTACCCACTGGTGGGCCGAAGACGAAGTGGTGAGCGACGCCATCCCGTTGTCGCTGGCGGGTGTCCCGGCCGGGCAATACCGGCTAGCGATCGGTCTTTATAGGCCGCCAAAGGGCCCTCGCCTGGATGCCCTGGACAGTCAGGGCCATCCTTTGTACGACAATCGCCTGGTTCTGGATCAAGAAATAACCCTACCATAGACGGAATAGACAAAATGACCATCAAAGTGTGGCGTTCCAAGCGTCAAGAAGCCGTATCTTTTGTGCGAGACCGGTGGCCAGAGCCAGTGACGGCGGGCGTCATCCTGGGGTCTGGCCTGGGGCCACTGGCCGACGAGATCGAGGGGCTGGCGATCCCATACAAAGAGATCCCGCATTTCCCGGCCGGCCGGGTGGAGGGGCACGCCGGACGGCTGGTGTTGGGCCGGTTGGAGGACAAAGGCGTCGTAGCCATGCAGGGTCGCCCGCATTACTACGAAGGCTACTCGATGAAAGAGATCGCCTTCCCTGTGTGGGTCATGCGCGACCTGGGTGTAAGGACGCTCATCGTGACCAACGCCGCCGGCGGCATGAACCGTAGCTTTGACCCCGGCGACCTGATGATCATCCTCGACCACGTCAACCTGTTCTTTGACAACCCGCTCATCGGGCCGAACGATCCGGAACTGGGGCCCAGGTTTCCGCAATTAAAGACGGCCTACCCGCGACACCTGGTGAAACTGGCGCAGCGAGTCGCCGCCCAGGAGAACATTCCCCTCAAGCGAGGGGTTTACGTGGGCAGCATGGGGCCGATGTACGAGACGCGGGCCACCGGGCAACTCTTTCGGCTGCTGGGGGGCGACGCAGTGGGCATGTCCACGGTGCCAGAGGTGATCGCCGCCACCCACGCCGGCCTGGAGACGCTGGGCATCTCTTGCATCACCGACGTGGCCAAGGAAGACCCCGGCGATTACACTTCTCACCAGGAGGTGCTGGCTGCGGCTGCGGCAGCCGGTCCACGGTTCGTCCGTCTCGTACGGGCCATCATCCGCGCCCTGTGAGAAGCCAGTGTTTGCTATCCCTCCCCGCCTGTGGGAAAATATGACCGGTTGTCCTGTTGCCTGGCCGGTTTTATTTGCCACGCCGAGGAGGGAGAACCCGTGAGCGATGCACAGCCGATCCCCTGACCCGGAGACGATGCCGGTGGGTGGCCGGCTGTTTGTTTGCCGGCTCAACTCAATCCAGCGGGCTGTAGTCCACTACAGTGCGAACGGCCATGGGGCCACGATTGAGGACATGCCCTTCGACTGCGCTCAGGACAAGGGTGTAAATCATCGTCGTTCTCACATCCTTGTGTCCGAGGAGTTCCTGCACGGTGCGAACCCTTTGTCCCTGGGCCAAAGGACCAGGGGTATCGTAGTGAGCTTCCAATAAGTGGTTGGGCGGCGCGGGAGATGTTCATACCCAGATGGATGATATAATTCGCGAGCTTCAGGAACTGATATCACAACAAAGAGATTTAATCGAGGATATTCCGGCCCTCAGAAGTTGCCATGACTCCATGACCCCCGAGATCGTTCGAGTTGCGTTTCGGGCGGAGAAGAGGGCACCTTCTGTAATTACAGGCGTGCAGTATGTGGCTCTGATATCCGCATTGTCAGAACTTAATGACAGCCTTATAACGCATTTAGAGAACGGGTCCTATTTTTCCGCAGAATCTTTGTCCAGAGTGGCAATTGAACACGCCATAAATCTTATGTACATTCTTGATGAGGATAAGCGCGCGGATTCGTTAATTGTGCACTATTTCGATACTGCACATGACAAAGCAAAAAAGTGGCTACGGCTTTCCCAAAGCACTGACGATGATGTGAGTAAAGCGTTTGCCCAAGCGAAACTTGATTCAATCATGTGGTTCCGTGAGAATTGTGTTCGCAATGAACACAAAGCCCAATTTGAGTGGCCAAATGCTTTTAGAAGATTCCAAGCTGTTGGTTTAGAGGAATTGTACAGAACTGTTTACGCCGCGGCGTCAGATTCCGTGCACTCGCTTTCTGAAGATATTTTCAACCTCACATTGGCACAGCGTTTGCCCAGAGAATTGAAGAAGTTACACTTGGAAGGGTATTGGATAGAGAAAGGAGCATTCGCAGTGTATTTGGTGGCAACTGCGATGAGTTGTTATTGTGAGGCTGCAATCCGGCTAGCGCGGAAGGTCTCTGCAGAGAAGGCGAGGAGGATGTTGCAATCAACAGGTGGAGTATTGAAGGAAATATGTGCCAAGCACAATGAATCTGTGGACGAATATTGGCTAGAACAGGGTGAAGCGCAGGTGTCCAATGAATGATTGGTGCTGCCCAAAAATCCTGAGCGCGGGCGTGAAAAGTGGGAATGCAAAGCTATAGGAGAAAGTACTGTTTATTCAAATGGCGCCGCCCACCGATAAGCTGCAAAGTCAAGGGTTAGAACCTTGAAATTTCGAGCCAATTCACCCTTGCGTGTTCCGGGCGGAGACAAAAAACACCCAA
>CAYVPU010000228.1:0-5477 GCA_964453885.1 uncultured Anaerolineae bacterium
AATGGATGTTGGATATTGGAGATTGGAGTCCCGAACTTGTTCGGGGTTCCCCCACCCGATAGGCAAGACCGCTCCAACAAGTTGGGACTCCCCACCATCTCTTACTTTTCAACAGAATCATGAATACGAAAACTACCCTTGAGAGCAGTTTCGTGCTATAATCAAGCCAGCATCTGTCAGCATCCCAAAGGAGCCGTCGTATCGTATGCCGTCGCTTTGGCAATCCTACGTGCCCTATCACGTCGCCCGTGACCTCGTGCTGCATCCCCACGCCCACCCCATCGGCCGTGAGCAGCGCTTTGAGGCCGTGGCGCTCTTTGCCGATGTCTCTGGCTTTACCGCGATTAGCGAGGCGCTCGGCGCAACGGGCAAGGGTGGCGCCGAGGAGTTAACCGCCATCCTCAACAGCTACTTTGAGCCGATGATTGACCTCATCCACTCCTATGGGGGCTGCATTGGCAAGTTCGGCGGCGATGCGATGATGGTGCTCTTTGCCTATACCCCGACCTCCCGAGTTTCCGTGGCCCGTCGCGCCATCCAATGCGCCCTCGATATGCAAGATCGAATGGCACGCTATGCAGCGATCCGCACCCAGGCGGGCACCTTTAGCCTGACCATGAAGGCCGGCCTGGCAACAGGGCCGGTCTTTTGCACGACCGTGGGTGACCCGGCGGGCCGCCTGGAGTACATCATCGCTGGCGATGTGCTGGACCGCTGCGCCGAGGCGGAACACCATGCCCGACAGGGCGAGGTGGTGATCCACGACGACCTGCTGGCCAGCGCTGGCGGGGTTGACGTCGTTGACGTTATTGAGAAGCGAGATGGCTTTAGTTGTTTGGCCCGCCTGAGAGAGCGAGCTGCCGGCGCTCCCCTGGCCCCCCTGGGCAAATTGGCACCCCAGGCTATCAAGACCGTGGCGGCCTATATGCACCCCATCATCGCGCAACGTCTCAGCGAAGGACAGGCCAGCTTTATCAACGAACACCGCAAAGTGGCCGTGCTTTTTGTCAGCTTTGGCAGCTTTGACTACGATCACGATCCGGATGTGGGCTCAAGACTGCAAGCTTACCTCTCGCAGGTGATCTGCCTCGTGCACCGTTACGACGGCTATCTGAACAAGGTAGACATGGGCGACAAGGGCAGCAAGTACATCGTGCTGTTTGGTGCCCCCATCGCCCACGAGGATGACGCCGAGCGCGCCCTGCGCTGTGCGCTGGAACTCAAAGCTCTGCCCGACACCCCTGTCCGCATCGGGATCAACATTGGCTTTGTCTACTGCGGCCAGGTCGGGTCGGCGGTGCGCCAAGAGTACACCGTCATGGGCGACGCTGTGAACCTCGCCGCCCGGTTGATGCAGGCCGCCCAGCCGGGGCAGATTCTGGTCAGCGACGCTACTCACTCTATGGGGATCGAAACCTTTGCCTGGGAAAGGGGCGCGTCCATCCGGGCCAAGGGCAAATCCGAGCCGGTCGGCGTCCACGCGCTGGTGAGGCTCAAGCGACAGGTGGGGCTGCGTCTCCAGGAACCAGAGTACGCCCTGCCGATGGTCGGTCGCCAGGCAGAACTCGGCCGGGTGCAGGAAAAACTGGCCCGGGTGCAACAAAGCCAGGGACAGATCATCGGCATCACCGCCGAGGCAGGCATGGGTAAGTCGCGCCTCGCGGCCGAGATGATCAAGCTGGCCGCCGAGCGCGGTCTCACCAGCTATGGTGGTGAATGTCTGTCCCACGGTGTCAACACCAGCTACCTGGTGTGGCACAATCTCTTGCGCGGTTTTTACGGCCTTGACCCCTCCTGCACGTTGGACGTGAAATTGCATCACCTGGAGGCAGAATTGGCCGCCGTTTACGCCAACCTGGTTCAGCGGATGCCGCTGCTGGGCCGGGCGCTGAATCTGTCCATCCCCGAGAACGAGTTGACCCGCTCCATGGACGCCGAATTGCGCAAGGCCTCGCTGGAAGCCTTGCTGGTCGAATGTATCCGCCACCGTGCCCGCCAGACGCCGTTGCTCCTCGTCCTGGAAGACTGCCACTGGATCGATCCGCTGTCCAACGACCTGCTGGAGGCGGTCGGACGCAACATCGCTGACGTTCCTGTGCTCATGCTGGTCATTTATCGCCCCCCAGAAACCGAGCGTATCCAACCCCAGGTGACCCGTTTCGGGCACTTTGGCGAGATTCGCCTGGCCGAGTTCACCCCCCAGGAAGCGGAACGATTGATCGAGTTGAAACTGGCGCGCCTCTTTGGATCTCTAGCCCACGTCCCGACCGAGTTTGTGGAGCGCATCACTGAACGGGCGCAGGGCAACCCGTTTTACATTGACGAGATGATCAGCCTCATTCACGACCGGGGCATTGACCCCGCCGATACGCAGGCCTTGCAGTCGTTCGACCTGCCCGATAGCCTGCACAGCCTGATCATCAGCCGCATTGACCAACTGGCCGAGGGTGCCAAGACGACGCTAAAAGTGGCCAGCGCGATCGGACGGTTGTTCAGGGCCGGCTGGCTTTGGGGTGTCTACCCCAAGCTCGGCACACCCGAGCAGGTCAAAGAACAGTTGGCCTCGCTAAGTCGGCTCGACATCACACCACTGGACAAGCCAGAGCCAGAACTGGAATACCTCTTTAAGCACATCGTCACCCGCGAGGTGGCCTACGAGAGCCTGGCCCTCGCCACCCGGACCATGCTGCACGAACAGATTGGGCTATTCTTCGAGCGCACCTATCCCCAGAGCCTGGACCGTTACGTTGACCTGCTGGCCTACCACTATAGCCTCAGCCAGAACGTGGACAAACAGCGGGAATACTTTTACAAAGCCGGTGCTGCGGCCCAGGCGGCCTACGCCAACGACGCCGCCATAGACTATTTCCAGCGCCTCCTGCCCTTGCTGCCGGAGGAAGAACAGAGCAGCGTGATGCTCGAACTGGGCAGGGTCTGGCGCTTGATCGGCAAGTGGACCGAGGCGGAGACGATCTGCAGGCAAGCATTGGCCCTGGCAGAGCGGACGGGCGACCAGGGCGCGCAGGCTCAGTGCGAGCGCGCCATCGGGACACTCTTGCGCTTCAGGGGCTCGTATGCCGAGGCGTTAGCCTGGCTGGAACAGGCTCGCGACGGGTTTGAAGCCCTGGGCGAGCAAGGAGGGGTCAGCGAGGCCGAGAGAGAGAGAGGGACTGTCTATTGGCGCCAGGGTGATTATTCCCGTGCGCTGGCCTGCCACGAGCGATGCCAGCAAATCGCGACCAGCCTCGGCGACGAGCAGAGCATCTATCGAGCCGTTGGCAATATAGGCATTGTCTATTGGACGCAAAACGACTTTTCTCGCGCCCTGGCCTACTTTGAAAAGGGACACCAGATAGCGACGGGACTCAATGATCGGCTAAACATCTGCAAGGCCGTCAACATGATGGGCAACGTCCACCTGGACCTGGGCGACTACCCCCGCGCGCTGGCGTGTTATACGCAGTATCTGCACATCGCCCTTGAACTTGGCTACCGGCGTGGGGTCGGCATCAGCGTGGGCAATATGGCCGAAATTTACCTCTATCAAGGCGACCACGCTGGCGCGCTGGCGTGCTTTGAGCAGGACTTGCAGATTGCCCTTGAACTTGGCGACCGGCTGGGGGTCAGTCTCGCCGTCTGGCATATGGCCAGGACCCACCTCGCCCAGGGTCACTGCGCCGAGGCCGAACCGCTCCTGAGGCGAGCCGTTGCCCTCGGACGGGCCCTGGATATCCCCTACGAGTTGTGCGACTACCTCTACACCCTCGCCGACCTTTACGTCCGCCAGGCGCAGTATGCCACTGCCCAACCCCTTAACGATGAAGCGTTGAGCATAGCCGTGGAGTTAGATCACAGAGAAGTTCAATTCGAGGCCCAGGTCCTGGCCATCCGCCTGCGCGCCGCGCTGGGCCAGATTGATGTACCGGCAGCAATCGGCGAATTCGAGCGCCTGCTAAACGAATGGCCAGACGACGCAGAACAAGCAGCCATACTGTACGAGACCTGGCGTCTGGATCGGCGCCAGGAGTCCCATCGCCAGGGCGCTGCCGACCTATACCGCACACTATACACCCAGACGCCGAACGTCGAATACAAGCAGCGCTACGAAGAATTGACCGGCCAACGCCTGTCTGACCCACCACCGCTGCCGCCCTTGCCCGAGGTCGTGACCAGGAACCCCGTCCAACGGGAGGTGCTGCTGGTCCAGGTTGACGCGCTCATCAGTGAGTTGAACGCCGAAGCAGCGGCCTAGAGTATCGTCATACAATGTGGGCGGGAGGTGGACACCTTTAGCATCAACGACGGCGCTGCCAACACGGATAACCGGCAGGTCCGCCTCAGCACGACCGCCCACGACAACCCCGGTGGCTCCGGCGTGGCCAGCCTGCTCTACATCGAGTACGAGTTCATCCAGAGCATCGCCGACTGGGTGCCCGTCGCCATCGGCGACTGGCTGGCCTACGACGAGACCCGCACCGACTACCTGTGGGCTCTCCAGCCCTCGGCCGGCGTGCACTACCTCCAGGTCTGGGTCGCCGACGGAGCTGGCAACATCTCCCTGGACACGCCCTCCGACGAAGACGACGTCATCGGCCTGCCAAGCGCTCCGGTCGAATACCGCATCTACCTGCCCATCATCCTGCGGAACGCCGGCTCGTAGCAACCATCAAAGCTGATAGATAAGAAAAAGGGGGCCACCGACTGTCCGGTGGCCCCCTGTGGTCAGGCGCAATGTCGTCAATCAAGACCTCCGAGGTCTAGGCGGGTGCTTCCTCTTCCAAAGGCGGCAACTCTTCTACGCTTCGCAGGCCAAACTGTTGCAGGAACTCAAACGTCGTGCCGTAGAGAATGGGCCGCCCCACCTGCTCCAGCCGCCCCACCTCCTCAACGAACCCCCGGCCCACCAGCGTGCGCAACACACTGTCGGAATTCACGCCCCGGATCGCCTCCACCTGCGCCCGGGTGACCGGTTGCCGGTAGGCGACGATGGCCAACGCCTCCATCGCCGCCTGGGAGAGCGGTCCGCTCAACTCCAGGCCCAGGAAACGCCGGACACAAGACGCAGCACCCGGGGCCGTGACCAACTGCACGCGACCTCCCTTGCGCTGGAGGCGCAGCCCACGCTTCCCCTGCACGTATGCCTCGTCCAGCGCCGACAGCGACTCTTCGAGGGCTGTATCTTTGACTTCCAGCGTTCTCGACAGTTGGCCAACCGTCACCGGCTGGTCGGCCACAAAGAGCAGACTCTCTACCAACGCTTGTAATTCCACGGTATCCGCCTATCCAGATGAGTGAAGGTCTTTAGATGGGCAAAGGTCTTTGACCGAGCCCATCGCCGGACAGAGATGGACTCGGCTCGGTCGCAGACCCTCGCCGAACGAAAAAAGCCAAGCAGCCCCGAATGAATTCGCAAAGAACCAAAAAAGTCTCGCCAGAATCACCGGCTATTATAACATCACGCCGAATTTCTGGCAAAG
>CAYVPU010000229.1:0-5463 GCA_964453885.1 uncultured Anaerolineae bacterium
AAGGCTTATCAGGTCTCTACCATTTGACCTGGGCGATTATCTGGTGTATCATCTGGCAAACATTCTCGTTTCCAGGGAGATCCGTATTGACGACAGACAACCATCCGTCAGGCAAGAGGCGACGCATACGTTGGAAGCGTTGGCTTTGGACGTTCGTGGCGTTCCTGTTGCTGATCGTTCAACAGCGAAGCGCCATCCATCCTGATGATTGGTTTCCCCAACAGGCAGGTGCGTTCATCGCCGGCCGGTATTTTGACTTTGTGGGCTGGGAGTTGAATGCAGCATGGCTCAAAGTGGCGCAGGCAGTGACCCACACCCACTGGCAACTGGACGACACCCAGCGACAGCACCTCGTGCTCGACTATTTTGATCTGTTGCGGCAGATCCACGATCTGGAAAACCGCATCCAGCAGCAGTATGCCACCCTCACCAACCCGGCGTTGACCGAAGCGGTTGCCCCAATGGAAGAAGAACTGGCGGTCTTGCGACGTCAGCAAGCCACCTGGCAGCCATTGGTCGAGGCCGTCCTGGAGGAACAGGTCACTACCATCCTGACCAACGAAGGATTTGCGCCGGTGGGCGCCCTCCTCCCGCCGGTGCGGTTTCAATCTACACAGATGCCCCTCTATTTGGTCATCTCTCCCCGCGATGAGATCGTGACCAAGCACGGTACCATGTTGCGCGCCGACATGCCATTAGAAGATCAGGTCGCCCTCGAAGAGGCCATAGACCAGGCGCTAGACGTCTCCTCGCTGGTGGAAGGCGTCGGCGGGTTGGGCATCTATCCCACCATGATCGTCGAGAGTTCGTGGCTGCCCTGGATCGTGGACACCATCGCCCACGAGTGGTCGCACAACTATTTATTCTTGCGACCCCTGGGCTGGCACTATGCCGACTCGGGTCAACTGACCACCATCAACGAAACCGTCGCCTCTATCTTTGGCCGTGAGGTCGGCCAAAAGCTGCTGGCGCGCTATTACCCAGAATTGGCTCCCCGGCGCATCAAACGCCGGCACAACATCGGCTGGGAGCCACCGCCCAAAGACCCGGCCGCCTTTGACTTTGGCCGCGAAATGCGAAAGACTCGCCTGCGCGTGGACGAACTTTTGGCCGAGGGCAAGGTGAAAGAGGCGGAAGCATACATGAAAGCCCGGCAGCGCATCTTTGTCGAGAACGGCTACCGGCATCTGCGCAAGCTGAACCAGGCCTATTTCGCCTTTCACGGCTCCTATGCCATCGGCGCCGGCGCGGTGGATCCCATCGGCCCACTGCTGAAACGCTTGCGCCTGCGGCACGACTCGCTCAAGTCCTTTATAGATATTGTGCAGGACATCACGACTTATGATGATCTGGAACGAATACTAGCGGAGGGCAATTGACCTGGTGCGATATTTCCTGATCTCTCTGGGCTGTCCCAAAAACACCGTGGACGCCGAAAGCATGAAGCAATTGCTGGACGACGCCGGGCACCAGTCCGTGGGTGCGCCGGAGGAGGCGGACCTGCTGATCGTCAACACCTGTGGCTTTATTGAGGCTGCCCGCGCCGAGTCCATCGGCGTGCTGCAAGAGTTGGCAGATGCCAGGCAGCCTGATCAATGGCTCGTCGCCGCTGGCTGTCTTTCGCAGCGCTACGGGCAGGCACTGGCAGAGCAGGTGCCCGGGCTGGACGGCATCCTGGGCACCCGTCACTGGATGGACGTTGTCGCGCTGGCGGAGCGGCTGCGGGGGGCGCGCCATGGCCCGCTGTACGACATTCCCCACAAAGGCATCATTGCACCGTACCCTTTGTCCTGGGGCCAAAGCCCTGGGTCCTTGAGACCCAGGATCAAGGAGACCCAGGGTTGGACACGGTACAATGCTCCCGACCCTCCCGGCGTCACGCGGGCCGCAGTGCTGGGCGCAAGCGCCTACCTCAAGATCGCTGACGGCTGCCGCCGGCAGTGCGCCTTTTGCGCCATTCCACTCATCAAAGGTACTGCCCGCAGCCGCCCGCCGGGGGCCATCGTGACCGAGGCCCGCCAACTGGTTGCTGCGGGCGTCCAGGAGATCATCCTCATCGCCCAGGATACCACCGATTACGGGCGCGACCTGGGTCTGTGCGACGGCCTGACCTCGCTGATTGACGACATCCTGGACGCCTCGCCAGAGTTGCATTGGCTGCGGATTATGTACGCTTACCCCAGCGCGGTCACTCCCCGCCTGATCGAGACGATGGCTCGCCATCCACAGGTGTGTCACTACCTGGATCTGCCCCTGCAACACGGCCATCCGGACGTGCTCAAGCGGATGAGGCGGCCGGCAAACGTGGACAGTGTGCGTCGCCAGATCGAGGACTTGAGGGCAGCCATGCCCGATATCGCCCTGCGAACCACCTTCATCGTCGGCTTTCCCGGCGAGACAGAGGCCGAATTTGCCGAGTTAGAAGCGTTCGTGCAAGAGATAGCCTGTGACAAGGTGGGGGTGTTTACCTACTCCCACGAGGAAGGCACGGCGGCCGCTGTTCTGCCCAACGATGTACCGCCGGAGGTCAAGGATGATCGCTACGAGCGTCTGATGGTCCTGCAACAGGGCATCTCGCTAGCCTGCAACCAACAGCAAGTGGGGCGCTGCCTGGAGGTTCTGTTGGAGGGAACCGGCGACGGCCTGAGCCTGGGCCGTACCTATCGCGACGCGCCCGAAATTGACGGGCTGGTGATCATCGAAGAAGAACTGCCGGTAGGTAGACTAGTCCAGGTCCGGATCGTCGGCGCGATGGAGTATGATTTGGTAGGCTTACTGGAGTCTGAGGGAGGCAATTCGGCTCAGTGAAGATGGATTCAGATTGTGTTAGTCCTTGTCAACGACCTCGTACTCGGCGTCAATGCATTGTACCGTGTCCAACCCTGGGTCCTTTGGCCCCAGGACAAAGGGTACGGTGCAGGGAGGATGAGTCTCTTGCTCCGACGTCGGTACGTCCTCCACCACTTGCCACGGACTGCTCCGCCCGGCTATGTCGGCCTCGTGCTCCCGGACGACGAATGGCGGGCTGAAATCGCGGAATATCTTGAGACCCAGCAGGATGATCGCCAGGTCGTCCAACTGCCCCAGCCCCAGCACCGGGTCTGGCATGAGGTCTATGGGAAAGATCAGATAAAGCAAAACTATGGTGGGAATCGTCTTTACCCAGGCCGGGACGCGGGGATCGTTCAACAGCCGCCAGAGCAGCCGAATGTGCCGAATCAGATCCACCAAGAAACCCAGGGTCTTGTCAGAATTCTGAGACTGGTTTTGAGGAGCCATCGTTCATTCTCCTGTCCACAACTGAATCCCTATCCAACCAGCAATACGCCCCCTGCACCGAAAAGTTGCAAACTGACAACTGACAACGACGCTACAGCAGCCCCGGCCAGCGCGCCCAGAATCGGGGCAACTCGACGGCAGCAGGACCAAGGATCGTTTCATCGGCATAACGAGAGATGGGCGTGACCTCGACGTTTATCTCGACAACCTGGGCGCCGGACTGTTTGGCTATCCATGGCAGCGAAGCGGCTGGCTCCACTACCCCCGAGGTACCGATCACCAGCATTACCTGGCAGGAGCGGGCGGCCTCGAAAGCTGCCTGCAGCGCTTCTGGTGGCAGGCTTTCGCCAAACCAGACCACGTCGGGTCGCAAGAGCGCGCCGCACTCGCAGCGAGGCGGGATCTCGGGCAAGGGGTGAACTCGCCGTTCGACAATGGTTCCTTCGCGCACACAGCGCGCCCGCCAGATGTTGCCGTGCAGTTCCACAACGCGGTGACTGCCTGCCAGCCGGTGTAGGCCGTCCACATTCTGCGTGATCAGGATAAAGCGGGGGATCGCCTGTTCCATCTCGACCAGGCTGCCGTGGGCGGCGTTGGGCTGGCAATTGCCGATTAGCCCTCGCCGCCACTCGTACCATTCCCAAACAAGCACCGGATCACGGCGAAAGGCCGCCAGTGTGGCCAATTGCTCCGGACGAAAGTTACGCCACAGACCCGCCTCACCCCGAAAGGTCGGTACGCCGCTCTCCGCCGAGATGCCGGCCCCGGTCAGCACGGTCAGGCTCTGCGGGATACCCGCCGTTGTCATGAGTTCCACCTATTCCAGTTCTCGGTGCAAAACGCTCGCAGCCCCCGTCTCAAAGTCGTCTCATGCAACAGGCCATCGCTCCAGGCGCAACATCCTCGCCTGCAACACCCTCGGAGACAAGAGCCGGGAGCCCTGGAAAACAGCTTGTCCTTCAGTACTATTCCAGGATCCAGCGATCGGTGTCTCGCGTCCACGAGACCAACTCCGACTCGTCAAAAAAGAGACAAAGCTCGAAGCGGGCTGTCTCGGGGCCATCGGAGCCGTGGACCAGGTTGCGCCCCACCTCCAGCCCAAAGTCGCCGCGGATGGTACCGGGCGATGCTTCCACGGGGCGCGTGGCGCCCATGGTAGCCCGGGCGACAGCGATAGCCCGGGGACCTTCCAGGGCCATGACCACGACCGGCCCGGAGGTGATATAATCCAACAGACCTTCGTAGAAGGGCTTTCCCTTATGGACGGCATAGTGGCGTTCGGCCAGGTGGCGGGCAATCTGCACGAGCTTTATGCCTACGATGCGCAACCCGCGCTGCTCAAAGCGGGTGATGATGGGACCGACGAGTCCCCGCTGGACAGCGTCCGGTTTGACAATGATGAGCGTGCGTTCCACAGTTCCTCCTCGGGGTATTGGGATGTATTACAATGTCTGGTTCGGTAAACAGGGAACAGGGGCAGGATTTTGACCTGCCCCTGACAGGCTTCTCCACAACACCCTGGGTCACCGGCGAGAAAGGGCATTCTGAGCCGACCGATAGGCATTGAGGGCCTCAGTCAGCCGGTTGACCCGCATATATGCATCGCCCAGCAACTGATGCCAGCTCACGTCATCGAGGTACGACGCGCAAAGCCCTTCCAAATCAGGCACCAATTCTTTGATACGATACCCCGACTTGACCAGTATCTCGAATTGCTCCAAGGCGTCGTCCGGTCTTTTTTCATCGCGGTGGGCGCGGGCCAGAGCCACACGGACTTGGTGGTCATCGGGGTGGGTGGCGAGTCGGGAGAGGCAGCTAGCAACGATGAAAGAGACAGGTTCTTCTTCCAGCGTGGGCTCCCTCTCTTCAGCTTCCTCCACGATGACTTTGGGTTCTACCAACTCGGCTTCGACAGGAAGCCCAGCAACAGCCACTTCCTCGGCTGGCTCCTCAACTTGAAGGGCATCCAGCCAGTCGGGAACCTCTTCCACCGGTTCGACGGCTTCGGCGGCGACCTCGACCACTTCTGGCTCGGTCGATTCCTCGGCTTGAAGGTCAGCCAGCCAGTCGGGAACCTCTTCCACCGGTTCGATGGCTTCGGCGGCGACCTCGACCACTCCTGGCTCGGTCGGTTCCTCGGCTTGAAGGGCCGTCAGCCAGTCGGGAACCTCTTCCGCCGGCTCA
>CAYVPU010000230.1:0-5446 GCA_964453885.1 uncultured Anaerolineae bacterium
CCTGGACGGTCAGCACTGTCCTGGACGACAGTACAGGGTACAGGGTACGGCTTTCGGCCTACTCAACCGGCGGGCACTTGCTCATTCATAGTGCTTCATTCAGCAATTGGTAAGAGATCACAGACAAGTTTACCACCATTTAGCCATTTTGCCAATTCTATCATCTCCCTGTCACCATCCTGCCATAAATCCCCTTGACGGAAATCCCGATTTCTGTTAAGATTGAGAGGGAACACTCTGCCGGGAGGGACTCATGTCTGCCAGGATTCTGATTGTAGATGACGAACCACCCATTGTGGATGTGCTGACCTACAACCTGGAGCGCGCCAACTTTCAAGTGCTTATCGCCCGCGATGGAGAGGAGGCGCTGGTCGTGGCCCGACGGGAGCAGCCTGACCTGATCATCCTCGACCTGATGTTGCCCCGGTTGGATGGGTTGGAGGTGTGCCGAACCTTGCGCCGGGAGCGCGATGTGCCCATCATCATGCTCACCGCCCGCGATGCCGAAGTGGATCGGGTGGTGGGCCTGGAGTTGGGGGCCGACGATTACGTGGTCAAGCCCTTCAGCGTGCGCGAACTCGTGGTCCGTGTAAAGAACGTGCTGCGCCGGACCGCCCCTCGACCAGCAGAGACGGCCCCGGATACGATCCACGTCGGCGCGTTGACACTGGATGCCGCCCGCTACGAGGTCCACTGGGGCAACACCGAACTGGATCTCACGGCTCAGGAGTTCAATCTGCTGCACACCCTGGCCCGTCACGCCGGCCAGGTGTTGAGTCGAGAGCAACTGCTGGAGCAAGTGTGGGGTTACGATTACTATGGCGATCTGCGGGTGGTAGATGCCGCGGTCAAGCGCCTGCGGGCCAAGCTACGCCAGGCCGCGCCCGAAACAAAAGTCATTGCCACCGTGCGCAGCGTGGGCTACAAACTGCTGGTGTAGGAGTTAAAGCCAATGCTTTCCACTATTCGTGCCCGATTGACCCTCAGCCACCTGGCAGTGATCGTCGTGGCTATGAGCCTGTCGGGATTTCTGTTGTTGTCCTTCCTGGAACGATACTTTTTGCAAGCCATGGAGGACAGCCTCATCGCCCAGGCCCGGATCACGGCCCAGGCCCTCATCCCTGGCGCGATGACCGTCGGGCCACCTATCGAAGGCCAGTCAGCGGTCTACAACGCTGTCCAGCAGCAGCGATGGGGCGACATCTCGCTCCAGGCCGAGAACGTTGCCCCCCCGGCCGGAGACTTTCCCCTGGGCGACATAGACCTGGACTACCTGGCCGACGCCTCACTCGAACTCAGCACTCAACTGGATACCCGCATCCGCATCCTGGATGCCCAGGGAGTGGTGCTGGTGGATTCCGGACAGGAGCAGCAGGGCGCGAACCTGCAGGCCGATCCTCTGGTGGCCCAGGCATTGGCGGGGCAGTACGCCAGCCGCACCGACCAGGCCGGCCAGGAACGAGAGACCTCCATGCACGTGGCCCTGCCGGTGACGGTCGAAGGCCAGTTGGCGGGGGTGGTCTACCTCAGCCAACCCTTGCGCGACGTGACAGCCGTACTGCGCGACGTGCGCACCCGGTGGTGGCTGTCTATGGCCATCGCCCTTTTCCTGTCAGGCGTGGTGGGCCTGTTGCTGTCGGGGGCTATTGCCCGGCCGCTGCGCCGGTTGACGGCCGCCGCCGGGGCCGTGGCCCAGGGCCAACTCGACCAGCAGGTGCCCGTCCGCTCCCGCGACGAGTTGGGCCGCCTGAGCCGGGCCTTTAACGAGATGACCTCTCGCCTGCGATCCGCTCGCCAGATGGAGATTGATTTTGTAGCCAACGTGTCCCACGAGTTGCGCACCCCGCTGACCGCCGTCAAGGGACTGGTGGAAACCCTGCGCGACGGGGCGGTGGATGACCCTCGAGTGCGCGACCGTTTTCTGGAGACGATGGAGAGCGAAACCGACCGTCTCATCCGGCTGGTCAACGACCTGCTGCTCCTGTCTCGGGCCGACTCGGAGGTGCTGAACCTGCAATGCGAGCCGGTAGACCTGGCGCAACTGGTTCGGGCCACGGTGAGCCGACTGGCCACTCAGGCCGAGACCAAGAGGCTGGTTCTGCAAGTGTCGGTGAGCCCCTCCGTTCCTCTGGCCTGGGCCGATCCCGATCGGATCAAGCAAGTGCTGCTCAATCTGCTGGACAACGCGGTCAAATATTCGCCGCCGGGGGGTAGCGTCACCATCAGCGTGGACGGCGGGCAGGGACAGGCGGCCCAGGTACAGGTGCGCGACGAAGGCATCGGCATCCCGGCGGAAGACCTGCCGCGCATCGGGCAGCGCTTCTACCGCGCTGACAAGGCCCGCTCCCGGGCTCAGGGCGGCAGCGGCCTGGGACTGGCTATCGCCCGCGCCCTCGTCCAGGCCCACGGCGGCCGGTTGTGGCTGGAAAGCCAGGAGGGCCAGGGAACCGTCGTAACGTTCACCCTGCCCTGCCCATAACCTTTCGCCCCTCGCTCTCTGCTCTGGCTGGATCGCCAGATCCAGCACCAGCCGAGTAGTCCTGTATTGAGCGTAGTCAAAGTAAACGAAGCGACGGATTGCCAAATCAGTCGCGAGCCAAGTCCCCTGTACGTGCCTCCCCTGTCCCCAGACTATCCCTCCTTTGTCACACAATTGCCACATCACTCGGCTACAATAAAGGTAACTTCACCCCGCCAATGGTTGAAACTGGTTGAAACCATCGGCCGATACAGAGTGCGTTAAAACACGCTAGAACGCGGCTTCTAACCCGTTTTAACGGGGTTAGTCGTATCAGCGGGGCGTTTCAACGCTCCGCTTGTCAGGAGGATAAGGCAATGCACCAAGCATCCAGGCAAGTCAAGAGGGTGATCGTCAATGGTCTGCTATCTGTGAGCCTCATCGGCCTGCTGATCACCTACCTCGCCGTCGTCGGCGACCTGCCCTCGCGGGTCTACACTCCAACTCAACAGGAATATCTCAGCTACAACTATGGCCGGAGCGTCTCTCAGTCCGCGCCGATTTTAAACATCGTCCAGCTTGGCGAAAAAGTCGAATCCACCATCCTGCCCGGGCAAAAGAGCCTCGTCCGGGCCACGCTCGCCGCCCGCTACGAAGAGCAAGAGGGCGTCAGTGCCACCGTCTACGACCTCGACTTTTACGGCGAGTACCAGTTGGCCCATCATGGCCCGATGACCACCACCGTTGTGCTGTTCTTCCCCTTTCCCGGCAATCTCGAAACGTTGCACGAGGTGCGCTTTTTGGTGGACGGCGAGGAACCGCCAGAGGCCCACTATTCCACGCGGGGCATCAGTTGGCAGACCGTGCTGCAGGCCGGCGAGGAACACCAGATAACGATCAGCTACCAGGCCGACGGCGCCAACAGCTTTGCCTACGCCCTGCACCACAACCAACGCTCCGACGTGGACATTTCCATCACCGTGTCAGGTCTCGTGGGTAGCGAGGCCCCCAAGACCTCCCTGCCCCCCACGGCGAACGAGGTAAGCGACGGCGGCGAGACCTTTACCTGGGATTACACAAACCTGATCGCCAACCGCGATATCCAACTCTCCTTGCCAGCTCGCCTGAGCTTTGCGCAGCGCGTGGCGCAATTGCAGGATGACTTTTACATCCTTGCCCTGTTGGCTCCCTTTTTGGTCGGCCTCTTTCTGGTCTCGTTGGCCAGAGTGCTCCATCTGAGCGGTGTGCGCCTGGAGATGGAGAGCTACCTGCTCGCCGGCTGTGGCCTGGCACTCTTTTACCCGCTGCTCACCTTCCTGAGCGGGCTGGTAGACGTGACCCTGGCAGCGGCCCTGGCCTTGATACTCGTTTCCGGCCTGTTGTTGGTCTTTTTGAGCCTCACCGCCGGCTGGCGTATAATCAGGTGGCGCGCCGGCTTGCTGCTGCTCATCTTTTTGGGTGCCTTTTCCCTGGGCATACTCACCCCCTGGCGGGGGCTGCTCTTGACCGGCGGTGGCCTGCTGCTCGTCGGCATCTTTATGGTGCTCTATGCCCGCCGCCCGCCCGACCCGGAACCGGAACCCGTCCTGCCGCCCGCCGAGGTCGTCCCGGAACCGGAGCCTGCTCCGCCACCCACCGACGTCGCCCCGGAACCGGAACCTGCCCTGCCGCCGGACGATGATACCTCCGAACCGGCCATCTTTTACTGTCCTTACTGCGCCCGTGCGCTGGCCGACGACTATGGCTTTTGCCCCGGCTGCGGCCACGATACCAATCGCTTCCGCTGCTGCACCGGCTGTGGGCACAAGCAGTTTGTCCCGGCAGAACTCGAACCGGCCTATTGCAGTCGCTGCGGGCAATTGCTCAAATAAACTCAGAGTTGGGCAAAGGTCTGTGACAAGTCCACTTCCGCCTCGGTCACAGACCTCGGCGAACGACGCTGAGGGTCGGCCGGCGCGGATACAAATGTAGACAGAACAATGAACCACTCACAGCTTAAACGGAGGGATAAGCAATGAAAGCAAAATTTTTCGGTGTTGTCAGCGTTGCCCTTGTCCTGGTCTTCTCACTTTCTGCCTGGGTAGGAAATCAATCAGCATCTCAAGAACCACGTTTCATCACCGTGACCGGAGATGCTGAAGTTCGGGTCGTGCCCGACGAGGTGGTTCTCACCCTGGGCGTGGAAACCTGGGACAAGGACCTCGAAGTGGCGAAAAGCCAAAATGACGAACGGGTCAGGCGAGTGCTGGCCCTGGCTCGAGACTATGAGATCGAGCCCAAACACATCCAAACCGATCACATCAGCATTGAGCCGAGGTATCACGACAACTATGAGAAGCGCGATTTCATAGGTTTTTTTGTTCGCAAAACGATTGTCATCACGCTAAGAGATATCTCCAAGTTCGAAGACCTCCTCACCAGTGCGCTTGGAGCCGGGGTGAACTATGTCCACGGAGTTCAATTCCGCACCACAGAACTGAGAAAATATCGAGATGAGGCACGCGCCCTGGCTATCAAAGCGGCCCGGGAAAAAGCTGTCGCTTTAACTGAGGAGTTGGGCCAAGAGGTGGGTGAACCTCACTCGATTCGTGAGGATCAAAGTAGCTGGTGGTCGTGGTACAGTGCCTGGTGGGGTTCTCGCTGGGGAGGAGGAGCGGCCCAAAATGTCATCCAGAACGCCGGTGGAGGCTCTTTTTCGACCGAGGGTGGCATGGCGCCCGGTCAGATTTCCGTCAGCGCCAGGGTCACGGTAAGCTTTGAATTCGAGTAGCAGCGTAGCCGCGATTTCTATATCGCGTGGGGCTTGTGTGTTATGTAAAACTCGACTACCTCATCATCAATTTATTTGACTGACGCCAGGAGGGATAATCATGCGCCAAGTAATTCTAGCACTGTTGGTGAGCCTGCTGTGGCTCAACGTGGGGGGCAGCCTTGCCCTGGCCGACGGCATGATCCTGCCCGAGGCCCTCAGCCCCGACTATCTGGTCG
>CAYVPU010000231.1:0-5438 GCA_964453885.1 uncultured Anaerolineae bacterium
TCTTCCCTCGCCAGCTTGTTTCCCCAGATGCCTGCCGATCCTGCCGCCTATGAGCTGTGGCCGGCTGCCCTGGCGCGCGGCCTGGATGACACGGAGTTTGCCTATCGTGCCGCCGCTCACCTGCGGGCGCTGCGGGGCCACCGCCTCATGGCTGTGAATGGGGCGCTGAGTGGACTTGCGGCCCGGCTGGCTGTCGAGTGCCGCCTGCGCGGTTGCGATGCAATCTATGCAGCCCTGGTGCGGCAGGAAGGGATGCCCCTGATCACGTGGGATGAGCAGCAGCGAGAGAGGGCGGCTCCCGTGGTGGAGACGCTGACGCCGACCGAGGCACTGGCTGCACTGGAGTAACAATGATGATCGCTACCCCGCTTGAAACCTTGTTAAAACAGTTGCTAAAGGCAGGAGAGCAGCCGGACAAAGTCTTGCTTCAGGAAATCCAGGACCGGGGTGAAGCGGCCGTGCCCCACCTCATCGAGTTGGCCACCGACTCTGACCTCATCTGGGCCGACTCGGATTCCCCGGAGATCTGGGCGCCCACTCACGCCATGCGCCTTCTGGGCCGGTTGCGGGCCACGGCTGCCATTGCCCCCCTGCTTGCTCTCGTCGAGGAAGAAGATGAAGCTGACTGGATTCGAGAGGAGCTACCGGACGTGTTGGCCCAGATCGGCCCGGCAGCTATTGAGCCCCTGAAGACCTTTGCTGCCGACCGCAATCACAATCTCTACGGACGCTCGGCGGCCTGCAATAGCCTGGTCAAGATCGCCCAATCCGATCCCGAGACCCGCCAGGAAGTGCTTGACTTCCTGCGGACCCTCCTGCCGGCTTGCCCGGATGAAAAGCCAGATGACGAGACCTTTCGGGGTTTTGTCGTCGGCGACTTGTTGGACTTGAGGGCCGAGGAGGCCTACCCGGACATCGAAGCAGCCTTTGTCGAGGATCGGGTGGACGAGTTGATCGTCGGTTTAGACGATGTGCGGCGGGAGTTGCGCATCCTGGGTGGAGCGAAGCCACGGGAACGGGCCGACTTTGAGATACGCCTAAAGTGCCAGGAATGTGGCTTCGTCCGCCCCCACGCGGTGGACGTGGTCTATTGTGATCTAGGCACTCAAAAACGGAAGGCCCGGGGAGAAGAGGTCCCTTACAGCGAGTTCATCATCCCTCAACGGATCGTCTGTCCCCGCTGTGGCGCGATTGACCGCTACGAACTGGGCAGCGAAGCCTACCTGGCCATGACCGCTGAAATGCTAAAGATGGTCGCTCGTAAGCGTTCTACCCCCGGTTTGGGAGACGGCACCGAGCGCCTGCGCCTGGTAAATCTCACGGTGGAAAGCGGGCAGGCGATGCATCCGCTGGAAGCGCTGGAAATGTATCAGCGCCGCGTGGAGGCAAAGCCCGACAATGTCGGACTCCATTTGCGCTACGGCAACGTCCTGCGCTTCCTGGGGCGGTGGGACGAGGCCCAGGCTCAATACGAGCAGATACAGACACTCGACCCGAACAATGTCGACGTGTACTTGGCCCTGGCAGAAATGTCCGAGTTGCAAAAAGACCCGGCAAGCGCCCTGGCTATGTATGAGGAGTACCTGTCGCGCGTGCCCCGGCGACCCAAGGGCCGGGAGTCTCGCGAGGCGTGGGACTATGCCCAGAATACGGTCGAGGCGTTGCGTCGCCAGCAAGCTGGGTTGTTAGGGCGGGTCGCTGGCACGATCAGTCAGGTGGGCCGCGCGGGGGCCAGGTTATTTGGCCTGACGGGTGAGCCTGACCTCCTGGCACTGCCACCTGAACCGGAGCCTCCTCCTCGGCCTCGTGCCCCTCGTCAAGACAAGAAGGGAGCTCGCAAGGCCAAGAGGCAGGCGCGCAAAGCCCAACGCCGCTCCAAGAAGCGAAAAAGGAGAAAAAAGAGGTAAGGACACTCTTTTGCCCGATCATTACCACAGCGAATTTCGTGGTCTGACAGCCCACCAGGACTTTCAGGTGGTGAAAGCCTGGGAACTGAACGCCCAGGAGATTCTGGCCCAGGAAATCGTGCCGCTGGCGCCTTTCGTGCCCTTGGTGCGAGACGCCAGCGAAGGGGCTATTCGGGAAGCTGCTCGGCTGCTCCGGCAGCAGCCGGAGGGCGAGCGATTGGAGACTGTCCTGGCGCTATTTGCCAGTTTTGTGATGGATGTCACCACTGTCCAGCAGATTGTGAGGTGGAACATGTTAGTATTGCGCGAGTCACCGTTATACCAGGAAATCTTGCAAGAAGGATTGCAAGAAGGATTACAACAAGGGATGCAGCAAGGGATGCAGCAAGGGATGCAACAAGGGATGCAACAAGGTATCATCCAAGGCCACCGCGAGGCGATCCTCAGCATCCTCCGAGCACGGCTGGATCTTTCGGCCACAGTCCTGGAAGACATCACCAATCAACTGGATCGCATCAAGGAAGAGCCAGCCCTGCGAGCTTTGGTGGTCGAAGCGGCTCAAGCAGTGAATCTGATCAAGTTCCGGGCCGTTCTGGACGGACTGATACCCTCACAGAGAGAATGACACGACGCTTTGTTCTGCTCCTGATCCTGCTGGCGGTGACGGCGTGCAGAGCCCCCCTTCGATCCTTCGACAGAGCTCAGGACAGGCCTGGCTCAGGGCAGGCACCGCAGACCGAGCCGACGGCGACGTCCCCGGGCGAAGCAGCTGCGTCGCCCAGGCCCACCTTTGTCACCTTGCCTAGGCCCACCCACACGGTCAGGCCGCGCGACGTGCACGAGGCCGAGGGCGCTGGCAGGTGGTACCCCGCCGATCCGGCCAAACTACAAGCCGCCGTGGAGGCCTACGTGGGCCAGGCCGAGGTGGAGCCGCTCCCCGGCCAATTGCTGGCCGTGATCGTGCCCCACGCCGGCTACATCTACTCTGGGGCAGTGGCGGGCTATGCCTTCCGGGCGCTGCAAGAGGCTGGCTGTGCCGGCTATACCCTGGCGATCATCGGCGACACCCACAGCGGTAACGGCTCGGCCGAGATTGCCGTGTGGGCGGCAGGGGCCTTCCAAACGCCGCTGGGCTCGATCCCTGTGGACGAGCAAGTTGCCCAGGCCAAGCTCCCCTCAGTCCAGGCCGCCGCGCTGGACGATCGGCGTGTGACTCTGGCCCACGTGGACGGGCAGGTGTACGTTCGCCAGGCTCACCGAGAGGAGCCGTTCGACGTGATCGTGCTCGACCTGCCGGAGCCAGCCACGGGCCAGCTCAACCGCTTTTACACGGGCGAGTTCTTTGCCGAGGTACGGGCCATCCTGGCGCCGGGAGGTGTGTTTGCCCTGGGCCTGCCGTGGCAGGAGAACTATCCCGGCCCGGCACTCCAGCGGCTGGGGGCCAGCGTCTACCACACCCTGGCCGCCGAGTTCCCGCAAATCGCCCTTCTGCCCGGCGAGCGGCTCTTTCTGCTTGCCTCGGAGGTCCCGCTGACGACCGATCCAGCGACGTGGAGCGCCCGGCTGGCCGATCGGGGCATAGAGGCACGGTGGGTGGTGCCGGCGTACCTGGATTACCTGTTGACCACCGATCGTGTGGCCCAGGCACGAGACCTGTTGGAGGCGCCGGTCAGCGTCCGGTTGAACCATGACCTGGCACCCATCAGTTACTTCTACGCCCTGACGGTGTGGCTGTCGCGTTTTTACGGCGGCCTGAGCCGGGTCGCAGCCAAGGCGTCGCTCTTGAGCCTGGGCTGGTTAGCCGTACCGCTGGCAGTCGCAGTGCTCCTGCTGCGCCGCCGGGCGGTACCGGCGGCGGTCGCATTCATCGGTTTGGCCGAGATGGCACTAGAGGTGGTCGTGCTCTTTGCCTTCCAGGTGGTGCATGGCTACGTCTATGGCCAGGTGGGGCTGATTGTGACCGCTTTCATGGCCGGCCTGGCGCTGGGCGGGACGATAGCCAACCGCTGGCGCTGGCCCGTAGGGCGAGATGGCATCGTTCGACTGAGGCTCACGAACGTCTCGCCCCACCACAGCCCCCGCGCGGCGCTGGCGTGGATCCAGGCCGGCATCATCCTGCTTGCTCTCGGCCTCCCGCTCCTGGTATCGCTGAGGCCACCGGCCTGGGTCTTTCCACTCCTGGCGCTGACTGCCGGTGGGCTGACCGGACTGGCCTTCCCGGTGGCGGTGGCCTGCGTGCAGGGCGAAACGGGCCGCGTGGCCGGGCTTCTCTACGGCGCGGACCTGGTCGGCGGGTGCCTGGGGGCAGCCCTGGCCAGTGCGCTGCTGGTGCCCATCCTGGGCATCCCCCACACCTGCCTGGCAGTGGCCCTGGTGGGACTGGCCGGACTGGCCGCGTTGGTGTAGTAGCCCGCTGGCAGGGTGCGGACGCATTGCTGCCGTTTCATCAGGAAAGCGGAAGCTTGCACTCCCAAGTGTTGCCGGTGTCACGGGTGATGTTGATGGAGCTGATGTCTGAACAGCGTACTTTGACCCAAGGGCAGTAAACTGGTCTGTTGACGAGGCAAGAGATCACACCATAGGACTTGTTCTAATTGGTGTCGAACGTGATAGCCTGGTCAACCATGAGGGCCAATGCGTGGCTGTGACTGGCAAGATTCTACCTACGCCGGAGGGATTTCATTTTGTGCCCCGCTTGATGGTTGACACTGTCCACCTCGGCGGATCAGGTGGTTTTGGCATACAGCCATGTCCTTGCCCTGACGAGTGGTAGAACACATCGGCGAAGTCAAGGCTTGATTTGACCATAAACTACTTATGAGGATGAGAGTTCTCAAATACCCGTTCCACTAGCGCCAGCCACCCACGCCAGGATCACCCTCTAGCGTCTGAAGCGGTAGTTCGTCATCTCCCTTACTACTTTGACAATGTGACATTGTCAAAGTAGTAACCCGCAGGGAATATAACAGCTTCTGATTCAGAGGCGGCGGCTGGTGGTTTCAGGCGTCCTTATTCCTCCCTGCCTGGTGACTAAGAAACACGATGTACCGGTGATTCATCGAACCTTTCATCCGCGAGTTCTTCCATCTCTTCAGCCCTCAATCGGGGACACCTCGCCATATCTTGCCTCCCTGGGGCAGAATCTTCCTCGATGCCCCGACGGTGAGTGAGCTCCCCAAGAGGCGTTTGCCTTAAATTCCAAATAGGAGTACAATCACACAAGTCGGCTTAGTTCAACATGGATTATGTGGCGGCTGCGCGCCACATGAATCCTTATCGTTAGGTGGACACTCGCGCTGCTCGCGCCTACCTAACACTCAATGAAGCCGACCCTGTGAAGCGGGCGGCTTATCTCGGGGCCGTTAGTGGGCACGTCGAGAATCGATGATTGTCCCAATGTCAAGTGAGGTCGAAACCGCGTCTACATAAGGAGGTAAGCACAATGTCACTTTTTGGATTATTTGGTCCACCTAACGTATTGGACTTTGGACAAACCGCGACGGCCCGGCAACAGACAGTCGGGCAAGAGAA
>CAYVPU010000232.1:0-5430 GCA_964453885.1 uncultured Anaerolineae bacterium
ACGTCGTGGGTGGCCATGATCACCGTGCGCCCTCGTGCCTTCTCCCGTTGCAGGAAGGCGGCGAGGGCTTCTTTTTGGCGATAGTCCAGCCCCCGCGTCGGTTCGTCCAGCAGAATGATCCTGGGGTCGGCGACCAGGACGGCGGCCAGAGCGACCCGTTGTCGTTCGCCGACACTCAGGTCTCGGGGATAACGATCGGCGTGTGCGGTCAGGTCTAGCGTCTCCAGCAATGGTTCGTAGCCGCCCCGGGCCATGCCCCGGCTTCGGCGGGTGAAATCGAGTTCCTGGCGCACCGTGTCGGCAAAAAGGAGCGCACTGGGGTTCTGCGGTACGTAGCCGACGTGAGCGATGATGGCTTGCTGGTCGACCTGGCATGTGTCCAGCCCCATCACTTTTACCCGCCCCTGTTCCGGCTTTAGCAGGCCGACGATCTGCTTGAGCAGCGTCGTCTTGCCCGCGCCGTTGCGTCCCATGAAGGCAACGAACTCGCCTGGCGCGACGTCCAGGGCGACGCCTTTGAGGGCCTCGCGGCTGTTGTAGGCGTACCACACGTCGCGGATCTGAATGGAAGGTTGGGTGGTTAGGCGGTTAGGTGGTTGGGTGGTTGGATGGTTAGATAGTTGGAGCTTTCGGGCGTGGGGGCGGGCTTCTTTGAGAGTGAGGGGTAGGGGATGCCAGCCCAGGGTTTTGCCCAGGGTTACCAGCGGCGGGGCAAGGTTCACTTGCGCCAGTACCTGGCGAGGATTGCCCAGGGTAGGTGGCTGGCCGTCACCGGGCATGTATAGGATGCGGTCGGCGTATTGAGCCACGCGCTCCAGGCGGTGCTCGGATAGAATAATCGTCAGGCCCAGGTCGTGGTTCAGCCGTACCAGCGCGTCGAGCACCTCCTCGGCGGCCTGGGGATCCAGTTGTGAGGTCGGCTCGTCCAGGATCAGCACCTGTGGCTGGAGCGTCAGCACAGCGGCGATGGCCACACGCTGCTTCTCGCCGCCAGAAAGGGTACTGACCCGCCGGCGCCGCAGATGGGCGATGTTGAGTTGATCCAGTACCTCTTCTACCCGCTTGCGCATGGTGGCCTGTGGGACATCATGGTTCTCCATGGCAAAGACCAGCTCGTCCTCTACGACGTCCACCACGAATTGTGTCTCGGGATCTTGGAAGACAAAGCCGACGTAGCGGCTCATACCGCGCGGCTCGGCGGTCACCGGATCCTGACCGCAGACACGCACCTCTCCAGCGAACTGTCCACCATAAAAATGGGGCACCAGCCCGTTGAGGCAGCGCAACAGTGTAGACTTGCCACTGCCCGAGGGGCCGATGACCAGCAGGAACTCGCCTTCCTCAATGGTTAGTGAAAGTTTTTGCAGCACGGGGTGCGAGGTTTCCGGATAGCTATAGGTGACGTTTCGTAGTTCAATCATGGCTCGTTTCCAACAACTTCCAACAGCAATGCTGGCGCGGCGACCAGCAACGTGAGCAGCCCCAGGCCGACGTTAAAGTCGGGCCAGAGGGAGCTAGGTGGGTAGGGGGAGTAGCTCAGCAGGGACCGTTGTGCCAGCCAGACGGCCAGCAGCCCGCCGCCCAGCGCCAGGCTGCCCAACGTTAGCGCCGTGTCGCGTCGCCGCCAGACGCCCCGGCGGTAGCGGGTGCGTGCTACACGGCGGCCCAACCGCCAAAAGATGTAGACCAGCAGAGCAGCGCCCCCCCCCATCAGTGCCAGACCGATTTTGCGCGTGGCCAAGAAATAGCCATACCAAAAGACACCTGCCAGAGCCAGCAGCAGGGCGGCCAATGTGCCGAGTTTGGTCAGCAGTTCCTCGCGGGGGGAGACGGCCTGCACGTTGCCACCGAAACCGCGTGCTTCCATGCTCTCCGCCAGACCGATGGCTCGCTCTAGCCCGCCGGTGAGCAGCGGCACAAAGAGCGGCAACAGATCGCGCAGGCCCCGGAAACGATGTCCCCGGATCGTCTGTGCCTCGCGGATTTCCTGCCCGGCAGTCATCATCTGCGGCACAAAAGTCACGGCAATGGAGGTGATGACACCGACATGGTACAGGAAGGCCGGTGTGAGCTGCAGCAGCCGGTAGTGATCTACGCCGATGTTAAAGGTGGCAAAGATCAACAGCAGAGTGAAAAGCTTGAGGCCAACGATTAAACCCTGGATGATCGCTTCTACGGTGACAATGCCGCCGATGATCGGCCAGTGCGCGGGTAGACTAAAGAGCACGATCCGCCCAACGTGCACGCCCAGCGCGTTGAAAGGCACCGTAAAGACCCACACGAACAGCGCCAGCTTGATAAGCGATCCCCATGGCGCTGCCTCGTCCGAAGCCTGGCGAATGGTCTTGTAGACCAGCCAGGCCGCGGCCAGCGTCAGGATCAGGTAGAGTGGATGCTGCGTGAGCAGGGGGATCATGGCTGAAGCCCCCATCCACAGCACCCAGGCGTTCACGTGGAACACGGTCACACTCCGTTTCGCCGCCGCCAGACGGTCAGTGCGATCAAGCCCAAGGTAGCCAGCACGCCGGCAAAGCCGACGTAACGATCGGACGATGCCGGTAAATTGGCCTCAGGAACTTTCGATGCTGGTGGTTCTCCCGATGCGGCGGGGATGAACACCTGTGTGGCGGGCGTAGACGTAGGCGATGCCGCTGGCAGCGCGAGAGGTGAAACGAGGCTGGTGGCCGTGGGCAGTGAAAGGGGAGAAGTCGCACTGGTGGCTGTAGGCGATCTTGGCCGTGTGGCGGTGGGTCGGACCGTCGGGGTGTCCAGCGGCGATGTGAAGGCTGGAATTGTGGCTTTGGCTGGTTGGACCTCAACCTCGCAAATTTCATCTAGCGAGAGGAGCGAGGGCGGCTGTTGACCATCGCCCCAGACCCAGCCGTCTACGTCGCCATCGCCCAGACGGCGGTCGCTCGCGCCCAGTGGTGAGTAGACCCATAGACCGTCTCTCAACTGCCAGTAGTTCCAATAGGTGCAGGGTGAACCCTGGCATTGGCACCAGCAATCCTCGCCAGGGTAGTTGCAGCCAGTTTCTTGGATTTTGCAAACCTTGGCCCCCAACCCGCTGCTGTAATCAAAGGTCACCGGCAGCCCGGATCGGTTCAGCAGGTCAACGCCGGTGATTTCCTCCTCGGAGAACTCGACACAGGCTGTTTCGACCTGCCCATCGGGAGACTGGATCACCAGTCCTGCGTGGTTCGGGCTTTGCGCTTGGCCCAGTGATGGGGCGAGGGCCAGAGTGATTAGAGCTATCAACACAAACTTGTTTCGCATGGTTTTCTAAAACTCGATGCCCTGGCGTGCCAGGAGACCTTTTTGGTATGGGTGACGCACTTGGACCATTTCTGTCACCAAATCTGCCAGTTCCAAGAACTCGGCTGGCGCATGGCGGCCTGTCAGTACGATTTCTACGTTGGAGGGACGATTTTCCAGCACGCAAAGCACTTCTGGCACTGGTAGCAACTCAAAGTAGCAGGCTATGTTGATTTCGTCCATAACGACGATGTCAAACTGGCCGCTGTGCAGTACTTGCTCAATGCGCTTCAGACCGGCCTGTGCCTGGGCGATCTGTTTCGGTGATGCTTCACCATGGTGGACGTGTCCACGGTCACCGAATTGTTCGATGATGATCAGGGGATCCAGGTGTCGAAGAGCATCCTGTTCACCGTAGGGGGAGCCTTTCATGAACTGGCCGATAAACGTTCGCAGGCCAGAGCCGGCGGCGCGGAGGGCCAGCCCCAGCGCTGCTGTCGTTTTGCCTTTACCGTTTCCGGTATAGATTTGAATCAGTCCCAGTTTGTCTTGAGGCATGTTCACCAGGGAGCGGACAGGATGGGGTGCTGAGACCTTTCCCCGTCCTGTTCTCAGGAGACAGCTAGCGACGGCGGCGCAGAATCACGCCACTGCCTGCCAGGGCCAGTCCGGCCATGACCAGCCAGCTAGTGTTCAATAGCAAGTTGGCGCCAGTCTCAGGCAAGGTCTCCGGCGTGGCAGTAGCCTCGCCGACAGTTGTGGTGGCGATGGGGTAGACCTTGCCTACCAGGGCAGGCACCGCCTGTATTGTGGCCAAAAAGTTTGGATCGGGGAAGGCCAGTTGCCAGGCGAAGGAACCATCGTCGTTCTGAAAGCCAGCCAGTGCGGTGGCGGGGGCGTTGGCCTCACCCTTGACCCAGGTGGCAGGGTCTTCCCCGGCGGCGATGAGTGCTTGGAGGACTGTAGCGGTCGAGTTGGCGTCCGAGTCGGTGCCGTAGGGGGAAGGGTTGATGTAGGGAAAGCCACCGTCGTCGCTCTGCTGGCCCTGGAAGTGAGTGATGGTCTTTTGGATGACCTCGCTGTCGGCCGGCTCACCGGCGGCGATCAGGGCCATCACCGCCATGGCCGCCGAGTTGTTGTCGCCCTCACCGGCGGTCGTGGAAAAGCCCCAGGCCCAGGTGCCGTCTTTGATCTGGGAGTTTTTCAAATAGTCCACGGCTGCCGCCGGGATAGGGCGGCTCACGCTCTTGAGCGCCAGGATGGCCAGGCAGTGGCTGAACTGAAAATCGTTCTCGCCGCCGAACTTGCCGTCGTCGCTGAGCATCCCCTCCAGGGCAGCCACCAGGTCCACGCCACCAAAGTCGCGGGGGTTTTCGCCAGCGGCCACAGCGGCCAGTAAAACTTTGGCCGTGTCGCCAGTGGTGGTCAGGTTCGCCGAGTTGGCAGCCAGGAAGGTGATCGGGGTGTTGCCCTCTTTGTCCCACGTTTTGGGGTTCTCACCAGCAGCGACGATGGCCTGTACGGCGTCGGCGGTGTTGCCCACGGTGCTGTCGGGGTCTCCAAAGCCACCGTCGTCATTTTGCTGGGTGCGCAGCCAGTCCATGGCTTCGGATGCGCCAGCCAGCGCAGGCAGCGCAGTGAGCAGCAAGCTAAAAAGAACCAGAAGGGCTGTCACGAAACAGGTCTTTTTGGACACAGTCTTCTCCTTTGCTAAATTTGCGAAACAAACAAAAAATCCCGACCTTGTTGGCATGGGGTCGGGGGATGTAAGTAAGCCTTTGCAAAAAACCCCCTTGTGGTGAACAAGGGGGTCATGGTCCTCTGGCCATGCTCCAACCCCCTTTCCTCGAAGGTGTTCAGAGGCACGATCAGGGTAGGTATTCTGGCTTCCCCAAAATCGGGGTTACAGTTGCGGGACAGCGCCGGACTTTCACCGGACTTCCCTTTTGTGCCCTCGCATCCGGGCGGCAGGGCACCCTGGTCGCAGACTATTCAATTGAACAAGTATACCACAGGAAAGCAAAGGTGTCAACATTTGACTAAACGGGGATTTCGGTATATCATCTAGGACAGTGGGGGTGGTTGAGTCCTGGTGGGCTCCGCGGTCTTCAAAACCGTCTGAGGGGTTGCGCAGAGCAGGCCCTGGTGGGTTCGACTCCCATCCGCTCCCGCCTT
>CAYVPU010000233.1:0-5364 GCA_964453885.1 uncultured Anaerolineae bacterium
TGCCCGTGAGATAGGCTGGGATGACCTGCTGCACGCCGTAGCGATAGTTGTCCAACACGGTCTTGAAATCGTGTTCTTCCATAACATCATTCCTCTGGCCCTCGAATTTCGCGGAAGGGCGGAAAATTCTGCATATAGCGCACGCCGTTGGGATGCCGAAAGGCGGTCATGATGCGGCTGGGGCTTCGGCCTCTACTTGGCTTCCAGGCGACAAAGATGCGTGTGCGAGGGTGCCAGATACCAACTCGATTGCCATTGTAGTACCAGTAGCGGGCGATGTAACTTTCAGAGCTTGTGAGGGTGGTCCGAATGTCCTGTTTGCTAATGTGCCGCTTGGCTAGTTTGGGGTACAAGTCAATGCTCACGCGCTCCTCATGCCAATCGGTGATGACACACCGCAAAAGTGAGCGGAGATGCCGCCTGGGCCACTCTCGTTCCCTGTTCCATTCGATGTCCACGCAACGACCCCACAGATTGAGCCGGCTGAGACCTTGTCATCAATCTGATTTATTGTAGCATGGAAAAGGTGGTTAGTCAAACAGGTAGTTCGCCGCTCGCTGGGGAAGAGGTCATCCAATCGCACCACGATGGCAGCAAACTCAACCTCGGCGATGCGACGGAGTCGATCCAATCGTAGCTTGCACGACCAAATCCAGCGAGTCTAGGAGGTAAAGACGTGGATGAGGAAACACTTCAAACCTACGAATTCAAGGCCGAAATCCAACAATTGCTCAACATTCTGGTGCACTCGCTCTACACCGAGCGCGAGATCTTTGTGCGCGAGTTGATCTCTAACGCCGCCGATGCCCTGAACCGCCTCCAGTTCGAGATGCTGACCAACCGCGACGTGCTCGACCCCGACGCCGAGATGGCGATCCGCGTGGAGGCGGACGAGGAGGCCAAAACGATCACGGTCTCCGACAGCGGCATCGGCATGACCAGAGACGAGATCATTGAGAACCTGGGCACCATTGCCCAGTCGGGCGCGGCTGCTTTCCTCAAACGCCTGCAAGAGGCGGAAGGCGAAGAACGGCCCCCACTGGAAATGATCGGCCAGTTTGGCGTGGGCTTTTATTCCGCCTTTATGGTCGCCCAGGAGGTGCGCGTCGTCTCTCGCTCTTACCGGCCCGACGCCAAAGCGTGCGAGTGGGTCTCGGACGGCAGCGCTAGCTTTTGTGTCAACTCGGCAGAAAAGACCGACCGGGGTACTCGCGTGATCGTCAAACTCAAGGAAGACGCCGCCGAGTTCGCCAGTCCCTGGCGACTGGAGCAGATCGTCAAAACGCACTCTGACTTTGTGACGTTTCCCATTCACGTGGGTGACCGGGTCGTCAACCGGCAGAAGCCACTGTGGCGGCAGTCGTCCCGTGAGACGACGGAAGAGGAATACAAGGACTTGTACAAGCACCTGACGCTGGATTTTGAAAAGCCGCTGCTGACCAGCCACCTGGTGAGCGACGTGCCGGTGGACATCCGCAGCGTGCTGTACGTGCCGGGCCGCCGCGAGCGAGGCATCCTCAACTTGCGCCCCGACTTTGGCCTCAAACTCTACGCCAAGGGCGTGATGATCCAGGAATACAACAAAGAACTGCTGCCCAACCACTTTCGCTTCGTCGAGGGCGTCGTCGAGTCAGAAGACCTGCCGCTCAATATCTCGCGCGAGACGGTGCAGCGCAACCCGGCCGCCCGACGGATCCAAAAGGCGCTGGTCGGCAAGCTGATCAAGGAACTGGAGTCTCTGGCCAGGGAAAAGCTGGACGACTATCGCCGTTTCTGGGAAAAGTTCGGTGTCTTTATCAAAGAGGGCATCGCCACCGACCCAGCAGGCAAAGACAACCTGCTACCGCTGCTGCGCTTCCACTCTTCCAAAGCGGATGACGGCGGCCTTGTCTCTCTGGCCGAGTACGCGGCTCGACTCGCACCGGACCAGCCGGCCATCTACTACCTTCTGGGCGAAGACCTGGAATCGGTCGCCCACAGTCCGCACCTGGACTACTTTGAGGCCAACGACATCGAGGTGCTGTATCTGATAGACCCCATTGACAGCTTTATGGTCATGGCGCTGACCGAGTTCAAAGACAGGCCGCTGAAGAACGTGGACGATGCCACGCTGGACCTGCCGCAGAAGGAGGAGACAAAAGCCAGGGAGGCCGCCATCCCGGAGGTCGATTTCAACCGCCTGGTGGGGCGCTTTGTCAAGGTGTTGGGGGATAAAGTGACCGAGGTGCGTGAGTCCAAAGTGTTGCGCGACAACCCGTGCCGTCTCGTCTCGTCGGAGAGCGTGCCAGGCCACGAGATGCAACGGGTCTACAAGCTGCTGAACAAAGAGTTCGAGGTGCCAAAAAAGATCCTAGAGATCAACCGGGGCCATCCGCTCATGCGCAACCTGGCCCGCCTGGTGACCGACGCGCCCGACGATGCGGTGATAGACCCAACCATAGAGCAACTGTTCGAGAACCAGTTGCTCATCGAAGGGATACACCCCAACCCGGCGGCCATGATTTCACGCCTTCAGATGTTGATGGAGGCGGCCACCGCACGGGATGGATGAATGGAAAAATAAAAGTTATGGGCGCCCCTTGTACCTTATCCCTGTGGGTCTCTGAGAGTTTGCAGGGGTGATGTATCGGAGCCCCGAACTTGTCCGGGTTCTTTGCGCCGCACCCCCAACAAGTTGGGGAGTCCAACACCTTGACCCTGCGAAATCCCAAAGAGCCATCCCTGTGAACTGGTTCGGTGTCTCACCGGGCCAGTTTTCGTTTCCCCAGCCTGATGCCCAACGCCACCAGGCCACCGCCCAGGATCACGTAGGCTAGCCATAACGCCAACAGCCTGCCGGTCACTGGCAACAGACCAGGCACATAGATGATGACCGGCAACGAGGTGCGCTGGCCTGCATTGGGGGAAACCAGCACAGCTACGTTCTCCAGATCCAGCGGCCCTGGCGTGTCTTCTCGCAGGCGGGTGCGGATGACGATTTCCACCACAAAGCCGGGGCCGACCACGCCGACCTCTACCGTAACGGTCTGGCCCTCAATCGTCACTGTACCCTGCGTGGTCGTGACCTCCAGGATCTCCAGGTACTGGGGCACGTCGTCGGTGACAACGACGTCCACGGCCGCAGCCTGGCCCTGGTTGGTCACTTCCAGGGTAAACGTCACCTCTTCCCCGGGCAGGGCTTCGAGCGGATCGCCCCGTTTAACAATGACCAGGTCAGGCTCGCCGGATGGGGGGATGGGCGTCTGTGTAGGGCGGACCGTAGGCCTCGCCGTCGGCGTGGGCGTGACAGTGGGAGTGGCTGTCGGCGTGATGCCCAGCGCGGGTGCTGCTTCAGAGGACATGCTGGGCAAGAGAAGGATGAGCAACAGCGGTATTAACAGCGCACCGTATTGGACACGGTACAATGTCAAAGGAAAGAGTCTGGGTATTCTGGACATGGGACTAGCCTCCTGAATGATTTTTGCCTGCTATTGGTAGAAAAGTCGAATAAGGCCAGGGCCGGATGGTCAGGTTGAGAGCCATCGCCGGGTCGCCAAAGAGATGATAGGTCTCCAGCAGGTCGTTGTATACCTGAGTATGGCTGTAAAGGGCGAGTTTGGCGGCCAGTACCGCCGGGCCAAGTTCCGTTTGACCACCTCCAAAAACGGCCTGGTAAAAGCCTTGATGCAGGTAGTTGTGTCCGGTGGCCACGCCCAGGCCGCTGGGCGACCAGGTGGCTACCGCGCCGCCCCCATCGAGGCGCAACAACGACTCGTCCAGCGTGCCATATTCGGGATGGTGAAAAAAGCCAGTGAAACAGGTCATCGAGAGCACCACCGGCCATCGCCGGTCGTTGCGCAGGTTAGGAACGTCATGGATGTCGAGCAACGATTGGACAGGCGGCAGCCTGGAGGCAGCCCACTGGTGCCAGGAACTGTGGCCCAAAAAGCTCACCAGCAATGCACCTTGCTGCCAGTCGTTCAATGTCTCCTGTCGGGCTGTCTCGGCGGACAGATCATCCACATAGATTTTCCGGCCGACCCACGGGTCATTGACAAAGGCATCGTGGACGGCGTCAGCCGCAGCGGCAAAGTTGCCAGCCTCTCCAAGGTCGTGGTCGTACTCGGCAGCGACAAAAACGTGGCGGGCGTTCCAGTCGCCGAGCCAGGGCGATTGCTCGTAGTCCAGGATCTTTTGTACGACAGTTGTCGCTTCGGCGGGGGTGCTCACCGGCAAGCGCCCCAACATCACGTCGGGCAGCGGATCGTCGCCGTTGACGGCGGCGAAGCGGTTGTCGGCCGCCGTCTCGCCCCACCAGTCATCCACCATGGCCAGGTAAGGCGGGATGTAATTGGCCGAGCCGTAACCATAGTGATCCAGGAAATCGTAGCTGCCGTCGCCGACCAATAGGACGAAAGAGGGCATGACGTAGGCTACAAAGTCCCGAATGGCTTCCGGGTCTAGCAGGCCACCGCTGAACTCGTCGTACACATCCTGCACGTCGGCCACGACCACGGCCTTGTCCTGGGCCTGACGGTGAGCGGCCAGCGGCTGTACGGCCTCCGCAAAGTCGTCGTGGGTGATGATCAAATAGTCGGCGCCGTCCGCGTCGTCGCACAGATTGGAAGGCGTGTCGGCGACGATAGAAACTGGCTGGCGGAGGCGCGTCTCCATTAGAGCCAGGTAGGTCACCGGCTGGGTTGGGACATCGGCAAAGGAGAGTGCGTAGCACCGTACCCTTTGTCCTGGGGCCAAAGGACCCAGGGTTGGACACGGTACAATGCTGCCGCTGCCTGTCACCTCTGCCCCCTGGAGCAAAACTGGCCGCTGGGGCTCGGTCACGTCGTAGAGCGAGATGTCACTACCCGTAAATCCCCCCAACTCGTACCAGTGCTCCTCAGCCTGTCCCCAAAAGACTGCCTCGTCGCCAACAACCGCCTGGCAGGGGTATGCCAGCTCGACAGTGTCTAACCAGATGCCCTCATAAGACACACCAGCACTGATGGTGACGAGGTTATCACCAGCTTGTAAAATGGCCTGATCCAGTACCACGGTGGCCGTCACAGGACTCACACCGTCCCACCCCAGTTGGCCGACCTCATCGCCGTTCACGGCAAAGGTGGCCTGATGATCTGGATCGTGGGTACTGCTGACGGTATAGCCGACCATTCGCACCCGCAGAGTAGCCGTGGGCGCACCCATCGCCGGAGGCACCAGCCCCAGCGTGGCCGTCTGGTCCGCGCCCGGCCGCACGTCGGCGGCGTACCAGTGATCGCCATCGGCGGCCGGGAGGGTAGAGTCGTAGTAGACATTCTCCTCATAGCGCGCCGTGGCCCAGGCAGTGCCAGCCTGTTGCTGGCATTGTACCGTGTCCAACCCTGGGTC
>CAYVPU010000234.1:0-2066 GCA_964453885.1 uncultured Anaerolineae bacterium
ATCACAGGGCTACAGCGAAAAGCCGGCACAGAACGTGCCGGCTCTTTCTGTTGAAAAAATCAGCTATCCCGCCATGAACTCGTCAATGACCGCTTTGCTGATGCGATACTGGCTGCCGATCTTTCTGGCCTTGAGTTCGCCGGCCTCGATCATTTGTTTGATGTCGGCTTCGCTCACCTGGAGGTAAGCGGCAGCCTGGGCAGGGTTCATGACGTCCGGCACGGCAGCGGGGGCCGCCTGCGGTACAGCCGGAGGCTGGGCCGGCTGCTGCATCGTCTGGCCCATGGCCTGCGCCATCTGCTGCCCAATGGCCAGGCCCGCGCCCGCGCCCGCACCCAGGCCCGCCATGCCGCCGCCTTCCTGCTGAGCCGCGGCCAGCATTGCGTCGGCGGCCTTTAGTTGCGCGTACTTGACCGCGTCAATCAGGCCCATCTTGCGCAGCTTTTCCTCAGAAGTATCCAGCGCGTTGACCTGCCCCACGGTGACGTCTTTGAGCAGGAGGCCCAACTCGGCAAACTCTTCGTTCACCTTGGCCTTGACACCTACGCCCAACTCGTCCCGCAGCGACATGAGCCTGGTGATGGAGCCAGGCTGCAGGGTGCCGAGCATGTCAATCAACGAGCCCTCAATGTCAGCCAGCATGGCCGAGCGGATTTCCCGCGTGGTAAAGCGGGCCCGGTTACCTACGAACTGGGTCACAAAGCGCTGCGGTTCGTTGATCTGAAAGTGAAACGTGCCGTTCATCCCGATCATCAGCCAGCCCCAGCCCTGGCCCGGCGTCTCCAGGGGAACCGGCCCCACGCCCCACTTTTCGTTGGGAAAGTCCCGCGTGTTGACGAAATAAACTTCGGCGGAAAAGATGGTCTTTTCGTTAAAGATCAGGTTGCTGAGAAACCCGGTGAGCAGAGGAACGTTGGCCGTGGTAAGAGTGTGGCGGCCCGGTCCAAACGTGTCCAACGCCTTGCCGTCCCGAAAGAACACAGCGGCCTGGGCTTCGCGCACAATGAGCTGCGACCCAATGCGGAAATCGCCCATGCCGTGCTCCGGGAAGCGACGCACCAACTCGTTGGGCCTCTCTCCCGTTAATTGAATGACATCTGATACTCGTGCCATAATTGCTCCCTCCTATCTTGGTTAGGCATTAGGTGGTTGGGTGGTTAGGCGGCAACCTATACCGACCCGGTAATGACATCCTCTCGCTGGCTGAAGAGATGATTTACGTCACCAGCGAGCCTTTTGACGTTGGTGATGGCCGCAGGCAAACCCTCGCCGCCGTCCATGGCAGCCTGCACCTCGTCCACAGCCAACTTGACGGCGTCAAACTGACTCAGCAAGCTGTTGTCGAACTCGTACAGAGCGTCCAATTGTTCTTCCTTGACCTTTACCGCGTCAAAAAAGCCGGCGTAGCCCTGGGCAGCCCGTTTGATGCGATCCACAAAGGTCTGCAAGCGCCGAACGGCGTCCTCCAAAGCAGTGGCCTGCTCCAGCAACTCGATCTTGCCCCCAGCGACCAACTCGCCCTGAAGCCCAACCAGTCGCTGCACCTGGTCACCAAACGCTTTGGCGATCTTGTCGCGCAGCAGGCTATCGGCCTCGCGGCGCATCTCTTTTTCCTTGTAGCCGCTGTAGCCGGGAATTTTGCGCGCCAGGTCCTCGATCCCCCCCAGCGATTCCACAATTTTGTCTCGCAGGTCCATATTGAGCCTCCTTGAGTAAAGCTTGATGCAATTGAATCCAGTGAATGAGTCGGATAAATCAATAGGAGACGTGATTCGTGATTCGTGATTCACGGATCACGTTTCACAAATCATGCCGGCATCCCAATAACTTGTACCTGGAATTGCTCCTTGACAACGGGATAGCCCGATTCTAACAACTGATCTATAGCATCCAACGTCGTGGCATGATAGTAACGCTCGCCACATTCCTGACAGACCTCAGCTTTTACGTCATCTATAATATAGAGCTTGTGCTGAAACCAGTGAATCTTGCGAACTTTTTTGCTGACAGTTTCACCACCACAGAACTCACAAATCATTGTTCCACCTCTAACGCATAGACTGTTA
>CAYVPU010000234.1:2166-5361 GCA_964453885.1 uncultured Anaerolineae bacterium
CGGCAAACCCAACGCCTGCATGGCCTGCGAGCGATAATGGCCTGTCCGATCCAGGTCCACCGCCCGCCAGAACTGATAGTCTGCTTCGGCAGGTTGCCCACGTTGCCGGTGCACCACCCCCAGGTGATAGTGCGCGCTGGCCAGGTCGGGGTCCAATGCAATAGCCCGCGACAGCGTGTGTTCGGCTTCGTCCAGGTAGCCGACCAGGCAATAAGCCCAGCCCAGCACGTCAAAGGTCTCAGCGTCGTCAGGGTTCAGCCAGGCAGCCTCGCGCGCGGCGGATAGGCCATAGGTGCGCACTTTGATGAGGCTGTCCACGTAAAAGCGAGCCAGCAGCAATTGAAAGCCCGCGTGATCCGGAGCCAGCTCGGCGGCAGCGCGAAAGGCGTTTTCGGCATCTATATAGTTCTGTTCGGCGCGCCAGGTCTTGCCCAGCTCGGCGTACAGAGCAGCGTCGTAGGGATCCAATTTGAGCGCCTGGCGAAACTGGAACTCTGCCTGGCGCGGTCGCCCGTGCCGCCGATAGTACAAACCCAACAAGAAGCGAGGCAAGGTCGTCGTGGGGGCCAGTTGGACCGCTCGCTGCAGGTGGCGTTCGGCCTCGGCGGGGTGGCCCAGGTGATCCAGCGAGTGGCCCAGGTAGGCCATGGCCTCGGCGTATTCCGGTTCGACAGCCACCGCCTGGGCCAGGGCTCGCCGGGCCAGCGACCAGGCCTCAACCCGAACGCTCCCCTCGCCCAGCAACGCCGCCGCATGGGCGGGATCGGTGCTGGACGAGGCCTGCTCCAGAGCCGCGCCCAAAACAATGGCCTTGTCAGCTATGCCCCGATCCGCGCCGCCGGCCGCAATTTGCAGGTGATGCAGTGCGCCGCTTGGGTCCTCAGAGGCCGATAACAGGCCCAGGCCATAATGGGCCGCCTGCCAACGCCGGCGATGGGCGGCATCCCAGCGGACAAGGATGGCCTCAAAGGCAACGCGGGCCTCTTGCCATATCTCGCAGCGCAGGTAGGCCCATCCCAGTTGAAGGCGGGCCTCGGCCAGGTAGGGCTCCTCAGCCAGGGCCGCCTCCCACCCAGCAATGGCTTCTGCCTCCAGCCCCAGGCCCAGGTATACCTGGCCCATCTGCTGGCGCAGCCCGGGCGTCCAGCCGCCCCTGCGGTGTGCGGCCAGCAACGCTGTCTGCGCACGGTCGTACCACGCCTGGGCCACAAAGACCTCACCCAACCTCAGCAGGGGCACAGAACTGTCGGGGCGGAGCGTGGCGGCTCGGCGGTAGGCGCGAGCGGCAAAGGAATACTCTTTGAGCCCGGCGTGCGCATCGCCCTCTCGGATCGAGGCCACGAAATCGCTCCGTTCTGGCTGAAGACGCAGCACCGGCGCCAGACAGGCCAGCAAAAAGATCAGAAGCCAATGACGCATGGCAAGGTTTCTTGCTCCTGCTGGATCCGGGGATCCAGCAACCGGCAGCGGATCCGGCGATCCGCCGCGAGCTTTTGCGACTCGCTAAAACTGACCGGTGACGATCTCTTCCAGAGAACGCTTGGGCACGTGGTGTACACCGTCCTCGTCGCGATAGTAGCGGATGTCCCCCTCAGGCCCGACCGGCTCCAGCACCACCGTCTCGACCGGCTTGCCCAGGGCCAGGACAAGGAGAATCTTGTATCGCTCCGCAACCCCCAGGACAGCACGCAGTTGTTCCCGGTCAATGCTGCCGATCATGCAGCCGCCCAGCCCGCACTCTGTCGCGCCCAGCATGATCGTCTGCGCGGCGATGCCCAGGTCTACATCGAATTCCCGGCGCAGTTCCGTATCGCCCAGGATGACGACGTAAGCCGCCGGACGCTCGCCCTCGGCCGGGCCAGACCAGTCTTTCAGGTAGCCAGCCCAGCCGATGTGGGGAAAGATGCAGGCGTTGGTCGCCCGATCGGCCGAGAGGACGTACTTGAGCGGCTGAATGTTGGAGCCGGAAGCCGCCTGCCGCGCCAGGTCTACCAACTCGCGCAGCGTATCCAGCGAGACCGGCGTCGCCTGGTCAAAGCGACGGTAGCTCCGCGTCTTGAGGACCAACTCTTTGAATGACATAGTTTCCTCCCTGTACAGTGTATTTGCTCCGAGGGGACAACAGTCCCTCAGCAATTCTCATTATGGTCAAGTTTGTTCTGTGATAATCTTGCTTTCTCAGCCCTGCTCATCCCCTTCCAGGAAGCGATACAGCCGTGCCCGATACTTTTCCAGCGACGAGTCGTCCCCCCTGTGGTGAGCATTGACTACCTCACCGAGGTTCATCACCGGCCGGTACACCGCCAGGCGCTCCCACAGGTTCTCCGGCAGGCCCGTCGTGTCGGCGTAGCCGTCGAAAAAGCCCTTGACCAGGCTGGGATAGTCGTCAAAAATGCCGCCGACCAGCCGGGCCATGTCCCACTCGGGGCTCCAACCCTGGGCGCGCGCAAAATCAAAGACGCCGGTGACGTGAAAGCCAGCGATGCCCTCTTTGACGTTGACGTTTCCCCTGTGATAGTCGCCGTGAACGAAACAGGCACTCTCGCGGTTCAGGGCGCGCGTCTGTCCCACGATGCCGCGCAATTCGGCGATGGCAGGATCGCCCAGCAGGCCGTTTTCCTCGCAGACGTCTAGCCACTCCACGGCGCGGGCGACGGCGTAGGCTTTTTCGTTGACCGAGGCCCGGGCATCCTGGCCCAGGAACTCGCCAAACTGTTCCAGGGGGATGCTGTGCAGTTTGGCCAGGTAGCGGCCCACCTCGTAGCCCACGCTCTCCTGGTCCAGTTCGTCCATGCGGGGCAGGGCCTTTTCCAGGCGCTCGCCGGGCAGGAGGTTGAGCACAGCATACGGCCGGCCAATCAGCGTCCCGCTGTCGTCAAAATGGATGACCCGTGGCGTGGGCACGCCGGTCTCGGGCATGACCACCCGCAGCACGTACATCTCTTTCTCCAGCGTGCGCGGGGGTGTGTCGGGCCGGTAGATTCGCAGGGCGACCTCTGTGGTGGGGTTTTGCAGTTGCAGGGCATAGTTCAGATTGGTGAGGCCACCTTCCAGCGAGCGGCAAGAGACAACAGCCGCTTTGGGAAAAGCCTGGCGGGCCAATTGTTCGATGGTTTCAGGAGAGAGCTCCATAGACGCACCTCATAGCACAAGGCCGTGAAATGTAGAGCGTAAAACGTGAAACGTGAAACGTGA
>CAYVPU010000235.1:0-1638 GCA_964453885.1 uncultured Anaerolineae bacterium
ACGAGCCGACGCCCACCGAACCGCCTACGCCGACGGAGACGCCGACCGAAGAACCGACGTCGGAACCGACTGAGGAACCGACACCAGAACCAACCGCCACACCGACACCAGAGCCGACCGCCACATCAACACCGGAACCGACCGCCACGCCAGAGCCCACCGAGGAGCCGACCGCCACGGGGTAGGGGTGGTGGGTAGAGAAGGCGATTCGACGGCTTGTCCCGACAAACACAACAAATGACCCATTCATGGCCGTGACCCCCGGCGGAGTAAGGTCGGCGGATGCGCCAGCCTTCACCGGCGGCCGGCGAGGCCCAGGCCAAAAGCACACGACGGGTAGCAACCGACGCTACCCGTCGTGTTTGTTTATAGGGAGATTGGAGATTGGAGAGTGGAGAGTTGCGGCGGCCCTTCGACCGGGTTTATCCTGAGCAAAGTCGAAGGGCTCAGTCGACGTCCTGAGTTTATCGAAGGGACAAGGCTCAGGGCAAGCGAGGGGCTAGTGGAGCAAGTCTACAGGGCAATGGGGAAGGTAGTTGGTTCGGTGATTTCCAACACCCAATCGCTGCCCGGCTTAGGGGCATAGCGTTTGACCAGAGCACTGGCGTCGAGGTGATAGTCTGTCACAGCTTAGGTCCTCGTTGTTCGAGGACGATCTCGCTCAGGGCCTGACCGCCGGCTCTGTCCAGCGAAGCTCGAACTTCTTCCAGCGTCACACCAGGGATGATCGCTGTTGTAGAGTTGGGCTCAGAGAACGAACACGTCCGGCGGCTTGCAGGATCTGGCGTGCGGTGCGAGGGGGAGGTGCGGGGGGGAGAGCGTGTTGTTGCAGGGCCTGTTCTACGATCTCCCGGCTGAGCAATTCCGGGGTCTTGCCAACCCGCCCGGCCCATTCTTGCAAGCGGCGGTAGCGTGTGGAAGGGAGACGAAGCACAATTTCCTTCTCAGTCATAGCCATTTGAACTGCCCCCTGTTGTTGCCGTGACGCTGATTTGCGATCAAAGTATAGCCGATGCCTGGGCAACTGTCAAACACACATTTCCTGGATTTCAACTGCGCCAACTCGATGGTCACCAGATTGTCGGTCACGTCTCCCGGCTTCGATCTCAGACCATTCGACGTCGGCCAGCGCAGTGCGAAGGAGATGGCCGATGCGGTCCATGCGCTCTTTGCGGGCTTGCACTGAGCCCAGTCGAAGTGATGGCACGAGCACAAGTGTATCCTCTCGTGCCTGAACTGTGACAGTTTGGCGAGGTGAAAGGCGCAGTGCGCGAATGAGGTCAACGGGGATGGCGAGAGTGCCATCATCGGCTACTTCAAGGGTCATCGCTTTCGTATTCATCTTTTCAACTCCTTCCTGGTCTCACGGAGGGCGCCTGCGTGAATTATAGTGCAATACTGGAGCAAAGTCAAAAAATGGCGAATGGCGAAATCCCAAATCCGCAATCCGACTTCAAACGCCGTGCCCACCCACAAGGGCAGCTATTACTACTATCACGAGACCTATGGGGATGGCAAGGGGAGACGAAAGCACCGCCGCCGGCGGCAGAAGGGAAGCACAATGAGTGGACAAGCAACAAACAGGCGACAGGCATGAGGAGTTGGCCCGCGACGGTTGACTTGCTCACGATTCCATGT
>CAYVPU010000235.1:1738-3705 GCA_964453885.1 uncultured Anaerolineae bacterium
GGCGACAGGCATGAGGAGTTGGCCCGCGACGGTTGACTTGCTCACGATTCCATGTTATCATAGCCACCAGCCGGTTGAATCAGGTGGGCAGTTCGACGTCCTCCCGGCAGACAGTGAAAGGAAGGAGCATTTATGAGTGTCGAATCCGAGATTCGCCTGGCGGAACAAGACATCGTGGACATTCGGGAGCGGTATCACGCCTTTACTCCCCAAGAACTCGACGAAAAGATCGAATCTCACCAGGTCTACAGCCATCCCGCCTGGGAAGATCTGAAAAAGCTGAGGGAGTGGGGCGACCAGACATGAAGTTACGTCCCTCTTGGGCAGTCATCCTCGCTGTCCTCGTCACCGCTGCCTTTAGCGGCCCTTTGGTCACCGCTCAAGGCCCTGTTCCCCCTAACCCCATCTTTGGCGCGGTGGAGAGCTACGACGCCCCCGACGCCGCGATGCTGGCTGGCGTCGGCTGGACGCGGGTGCAGCTCCGCTGGGCCGAATTGCAGCCCAACGGGCCCGACGACTGGGACCCCTTCTTCTTCCCCGACCCGGTGCTGGACCGCGAGCTGGCCGATGGCCGCGAGGTGGTGGGCCTGCTCATCAACACCGCCACCTGGGCCGTGAGCGAGCCTATCGCGCCCAATGGCTTTGCCACGCCGCCGAGGGGGCTATACCTGCCCTACGATGATCCCGGAAACCTGTGGGCCAACTTTGTCCGCCTTATGGTCACCCGCTACAAAGGTCGCATCCGGCACTGGATCGTCTGGAATGAGCCGGACGTGCAGCACGGCGACGACCTGGGGCACGTCTGGGCCGGCAGCGTGGAGGACTATTACCAGCTTCTCAAGGTGGCCTACCTGGCGGCCAAAGAGGTAGACCCCACCTCCAAGATCCACCTCACCGGTACCACTTTTTGGTGGGACCGCAAATACGGCCGCGAGCAGTGGCTCAAGCGCTTCCTGGACGTCGTCGCCGCCGACCCGGAGGCTCCGGCCCACGATTACTATTTTGACGCCGTGACGACCCACATCTATTTCAAAGTTCACACCATCTGGGACATCATCCAGTTCACCAAAGACAGTATGAACGCCCACGGCATCAGCAAACCCATCTGGCTGGCCGAGACCAACGCCCCACCGTCGAACGACCCGGTAGCGATCCCGGCCGAAATCAGCTTTGAGATCACTCAGGAAGAGCAGGCCGCCTTCATCCTCCAGGCTTCGGCGCTGGCCCTGGCCGCTGGCGCGGAGCGGATCGAAATCTACAAGATGATTGACAAGTCCAGCGATGCCGATACCGACCCGGAGCCCTTTGGCCTGGTGCGGCAGGACGGTAGCTACCGCCCCGCTTTCTACGCCTTCCAGGTGGCGACGCGCTACTTCCGTGACGTGCGCCGCGCGACCCGTGATGTGTGGGGCGAGACGGCGCAGGTCACGCTGGACGAGGGTTCCCGGACCGTAACCGTCCTGTGGAACCGCGTCGGTGAGCCGCGCACAGTCCGCCTGTTGGCGATTGCGGCTCAGGCGACGCTGGTGGAGCAAACCGGCGAGGCCCGAACGATTGCCGCGCAGAACGGCGCCTACACCCTGACTCTGGACCCCGCCACGGCCTGGGATCCCCACGGTGGTGGGCACATGATCGGCGGGCCAGCGTTGGTCGTCGTGGAGAACGGCCCCGTGTCGGCACGGGGGGCGTTGCGCATCCCCACGGCTACTCCCACTGCCACGCCTGTCCCGATCGAGGTCAAAAGCCCCACCGATACACCGCCGGCCACCGATACGCCGACTCCCACACCCACACTCACCCACACTCCCACATCCACAGCGACGCCGACGGCCACGCCGAGCCCCACACCCACCCACACTCCTACACCCACCGATACCCCCACGGCCACACCCTCAGCGCCGCCGAGCCCCCCCCCCCCCCCCCCCCCCCCCCCAACCCCCCCCCCCCCCGCCCCGGGGGGGGCCACC
>CAYVPU010000235.1:3715-5305 GCA_964453885.1 uncultured Anaerolineae bacterium
CCCCCCCGGCCTCCGCCACCGCCACCCCCCCCCCCAGCCAGAGCCCTCCACCCACCGCCACCCCCACGGCGACACCCACCGCGACGCCGACCCCGACACCCACCCACACGCCCACACCTACCGTCACACCAACGGCCACGGTGGTTCCTACCCCCACCCTCCTGCCTCCCGGCACCGACGCTCTCCACTTCACCAGCGATGCCCTCTGGGCTGCCCTGGGTATTGGCGTCGTCCTCGCCGGATTCCGTTTTGGCCTCCGCCAACGCCGGTCGGGGTACAAGAGCGGTGCCTGAGTCGCCCAACACTACAGCGAATTGGTGGACAGAGGCCATCAATTTCGCACGTCCGGCGAATGTACGCGATTTGGGAATCGCGGCTACAAAGTACTTGTCCATCATTAACTTCGCACTTTGAGTCTGAAATCAGGCATAAAACGCCCTCAAAAATGCGGTTTTATTTTGGACAAGTGCAAAGCGAGAATTGCCGGCTGCGAGCACAAGGTAAGCAGCTACTCCTCGTAGAAACAGAACAGAGGATCCGGCCTTATGTGCCGGATCCTCTGTCGTTCTCAGATTATCAGATTAGAAGAGGGCAACTGAATCCTGGGCCATGCCAGCATCAAGACCACCGAGCGGTATCCGGGAGTGGAGCAAAACCTATTCATACGCTTACCAGGCATCCCCAGTATAGCCGCACATGCCCATGCGCGGTGAATTCACGACCGGCAGAAGCCCTTCTTCGCCACAACTGTGTGTCTCGATGCACTTGTCACAGAGGAAGGTGTAACCACAGAAAACGCAGATGCAGGTGGCCGGTTCGCCACAAACTTCACAGCGGTAGTCGGGCGGTTCATTGCGGGCCAGAATATGAATCAACCCGTCTTCATGCACGACCCCCTGCCGCTCTGAGACGACTTGCAGGGTCAACTCTGTTGTTGTCCCAAAGTCGTATTCGTGGGAAAACTTGAAACCGGGCGTGAGAACTCTGCCTAGCTTAAAGTTCATATCCCGCTCATCCTCCCCCCACCAGCTGTCGAAAACCGTGGACATGAATCTTTTGCCCATGATTTTGAACATGCTCAGGTGCCCGCAACATTCCAGCCAGATGTCCCTGAGAAACTGATCCAGGTCATACAGGGTGGCATTGGCGGGCATTTCCAGGTGCAACCAATAGTCCGAGGCGTAGGTTCCCGCAACGGCCAGATGAAAAAGCCTCGTTGTGGGTACTCCACTGGCATCCTGGGCAGCAATGGCCGCCTTGCGCGCTTTGCAAGCCTTCAGGTGTCGGGACATTCCCGATTTGGCGTAGGCCTTTTTGCAGAAAACGCACGTTCCGCGAGAGATTTGTCTTCTTGACATGGCTACCTCCTTGAAAGTTAATACACGGCAACTGGTAGTCGATCTCACCCCAGAATGTTCTGACCGAGCTTCAAAAGATAGTCGATCATCTGCTCTGCCGTTTCGACGTGGATATCGTGCAATACCTGGTTGAACTCGGGGTGTTCTCTCAGCCAATCCCCTTCATAAACCGATTTTGGCTTTAGCCAGTTGCTTTGTCCCTGCTTTCTAGTATAATAGGCTCGTGATTCCC
>CAYVPU010000236.1:0-3723 GCA_964453885.1 uncultured Anaerolineae bacterium
TGGGCGGCGCACCAAACGGGCGGCGGACGGCGAGCTCAAAGTTCAGCTTGAGCTTACCGGTGCGGCTGTTTGCCATATCTACCCGCCCTTTGAGTTTGCCGTATAGGTTGACTGAGTTGATCATTTTGTCACTCCTGAAGCCCAACCAGCATCAGGCTGTCGGTTGGTTCAACCTGTGATTCAAGCAACGTCGTCCTCGCCGGTGTGATTGCTGCGCTGCTCTTTCAAACTCAACACGTCGTTCAACGAGTAGCGCCGATGACCACCTGGCGTCCGACCCGCCACGGGCAACTCTCCGCCGGCGGCAAGCTGGTCCACCTCGCGCGCGGACATCTCCAACATACGCGCAACTTGCGAAGGTGCGAGAAGTAGGGTTACATCGTTTGGAGCACTGTGAAGTGGGGGAGCACTTTCCTGGGAGCCATCGCCTTGCGCCAGTCAGGGATGTAAAGCGGCTTGCCGGTGCGAATCACCCGGCTCTGCGTGCCCTGCCCCGGTTCCTCCAGGGGAATGGGCGGGAACTGGCTGACGTCGCGGACGACGCCGCGAGTTATGGCAAACCCTGCATGAACCAATTGCTTTTCGCGGTCGTAGAACGAGACGATAAAGGCTGTGGCGTCCATCGATGCTCTTGTGTGTTCGTTGACAGCGTGGTAGATTTCGTCGAGGCTGGTAATTCTCCCCAGGGTAAGGGCCAACTGATCCACGCACTTTAATTGAGCGTTCGCCTTGGTGAGTTGGTTGTAGTAACGGCGGGATTGAGAGCCGAGCAGAGAAAAGACAGCGGTGGTCATCGCGTACGCCAGGGTGTGCCAGAGGCTGAAACCGTCGTGGACTATCGCCGAATCCACCAAGATGGTTATGCCGGCCAACACCAGGGCGGCGTGAAGATGATAGATACCGGCGATAGCCACGACCATCACGCCGCCGATGCTGAATATATCAGGATCAGACGCTGCGCCGAACAGCGTTAGAAAAAGCAGGGCGACGGCAGTAAATCGCCACCGGCCTCGCCGGTTGAGGTAATACAGCAGGCAAACGCCGCCCAACACGAGCAGGTCCAGGGCCAGCGGATTGCCGCCAAAGTAGACGGAGTTATAGCACAACCCGGTCAGTTTTGCCAGTGTTGGGGAAAAGCAGCCTACCGCTGGTGACCTGTGCCGTCAGCGATCCTGGGCGCTCTCGTATTCGTGCAGCAGGGCGATGACGATCTGACCATACTTTTCCAGCTTGGCCGGACCGATGCCCTTGATCTTGATCAGTTCGTCGAGGGTAGGCGGTTTGACGGCAGCAATGCGTTGTAAGACACTGTTGTGAAAGATGACATAAGCTGGCTTTTTCTGGGCCTGGGCCTGCTCGCGCCGCCAGGTCCAGAGGCGATCCAGCAGCACTTTGTCCTGTTCTGACGGCGGTGGTTCCCCCACCGGCGGGGCAGGCGTTTCGGGTTCGATGGTTATAGGGCGGCCCCATTCGGGCAGCAGGGACTCGTCCTTTAATGCCCGGTGGCCCAGATCGGTCAGGCGCAGCAGCCGGAAGCCCCGCCGGGGCTCGACCCACGCTTCCAGGTAGCCCTCGCCGGTCAGTTTCTGGACGAGTTCGGCAATGGCTTTGCGGGTCAAGTGAGGCAGCGCGCCGTGTTCGGGACAGCGATCCGGGCCGACGGGCGCGGAGAGTTGGCCCTTGAGCGTCTTCGACAGGCCGGTTTTGCCCAGCGGGAAGGGGAGGTGCGCCGCGCAGCGCAAGATGATCGCCGCCAGGTGCTCGGTGATGGCGGCCGGGGCGGCGCGCCGCATGTCTACCTGGAAGGCGGTTGCGCCGCAGTTGTCGCAGGCGGCGCAGCGGGCGATTTCCCGTCCGCCAAAATAGCGGCTAATCGTGCCGTGGCGACAGTCAGTTGTCCGGGCATAGTCCACGATCGCGGCGATGCGGGCGTCCTGGCTGTCCAGGTAGGTTTGCAGCAGTTGTTCTACCCGCGCGCCGCTGTCGGATGGCGGCGAGAGCATCTCGATGAGCATGTCCCGTCCCGCGCTGCGATATTCCAGCCAGTCGCGTGCTTCCCAGTCCAGCAGGAGGGCCTCGATCTCGGCCGGACTCAGCCCGGCGCGGCGGGCGACCTGGGGCAGGTTCAATGGCAATGGCTGGCCTGGTCGCAGCCGGGCGGCAGTCACAAAGTGGTCAAAGCGCTCGTCGGGCGCAGTGTCCCGAAACGCCGTTATGGTCGCCCCACGGGGCAGGTCAAAGTGGCGGATCAGCAGGTTGGCCTTTTCCAAAAAGCTGACCGTCACGCGGACGCGCGTGGCATTGGCCTGCAAGTCACGCTGCAGATCGGCGGTGGCCACCAGGCCGATCTTTTCGTCGCCCAAACGCTGGCGGACGGCGGCGTAGGCCTGGCGCAGCAGGGGCAGGGTCAGCGCTTCCCGGCGCCTCCAACGGGTTAGCCGGCCTTTGTCCGAGGGGCTGTAGAAGAGAATGCAGCGGGCGGGCAGACCGTCGCGCCCGGCGCGGCCCGCTTGCTGGTAATAGTTCTCCAGCGATTGGGGGGTGAGATAGTGGACGATGAAACGGATGTCGGATTTGTCAATGCCCATGCCAAAGGCAACAGTGGCCGCGACGACCCGCGCCTGGTCGCTCATGAAACGATCCTGGGCGGCGGTGCGGGCCTCTTTGTCCATGCCGGCGTGGTAGTGGATGGCGTTCTGGCCGTGGCGGCGGAGCATGGCGGCCAGTTCTTCGCATTTGGCCCGGCGGTTGGCATAGATGACGCCGCTGCCGTCGAGTTCGTTGATCAGCTTGAGGAGAGCGTGCTGCTTCTCGTCGTCGTTGCGCAGGTGGAGCACTTCCAGCCGCAGGTTGGGGCGGTGGACGTCCACGTTGACGCGGACCATCTGGCCCAGTTGGGCGACGATCTCGTCCTGGATGGCAGGGGGGGCTGTGGCGGTCATGGCCAGCACCGTCGGGTCGCCCAGTTCGTGGCCGGCGCGGGCGATGAAGCGGTAGTCGGGCCGAAAGTCGTGGCCCCACAGGCTGACACAGTGGGCTTCGTCAATGACCAGCAGCGAGATGCCGGCCTGCGCCAGGGCGTGGAGGAAGGGCCTCTGGCGGAGGCGCTCCGGCGCGGCGTAAATCAACTTGTAGCCGCCGGCGGCCGCCCGGTCCAGCCGTTCGCGGATGTCGGCGATGTCGAGCATGCTGTTGATGGTGGTGGCGCGTTTCTCTATCGCCGGGGGCAGGCCCTCCAGTTGGTCTTTCATCAGGGCAATGAGAGGCGAGATGACGAGGGTCGTGCCGGGCAGCAGTTGGGCAGCCAGTTGATAGACCAGCGATTTGCCGTGGCCGGTGGGCATGACGGCCAGCACGCTTTGCCCGCGCAGCAGCCCGGCGATGGCCTCCATTTGGCCGGGGCGGAAGGTGTTGAGGCCAAAGTGCTGTTGCAGGGCGGCGTGGAGGCGGGAGCGCTCGGCGGAAGATGGTTTGATGGTTGAAGGTTCTAGTATCGGCTGTTGGGTGGCCGGCGGTTGGGAAAGTATTGGCTTGGGCGTTGAGGGGGGAGGGGCAGAGGGTGCGGACGGGAGATCGAGGGCGTGGCGGAGGGCATCGAATTCGGCGGTGCGGCGAGCTTTCAGTTGGGCGGCGATGGCGTCGGCTTTGGCGGGCTGGCCGGTTTCGCGGAGAAGGGTTTCCCAGAGGCGGTAGAAATCGGGCGGTGGGAGGCGGTCGCCGTAG
>CAYVPU010000236.1:3823-5301 GCA_964453885.1 uncultured Anaerolineae bacterium
GCGGTCCGGCTGTTCCAGGCCCAGGTAAGCGCGGGCCAGGCCGTCGTAGATGGAAACCAGGTCAGGCCGGGTCACCAGGGCCTGCTGCAAGCAGCGGCGGGCCTGGTCAAAGTAGCCCCAGCGCAGCAAGTAGCCGGTGAGTTTGCGGCGGACCTTGGTGGGCAGCGACGGGACCTCGGCGGGCGTGAGATTCAGCGCGGTCAAGGGGTCGGCGGACAAACGCTTCTCCTGGTGGTCTTGCATACACACAGGGATCAAATCAACTCTTCCGGCCGCCGCCATAGCAAGGGGGCCGGTAGATCAGCGAAATGCTGGTCGTAGGAAACCACCACCTGGCAAGCGCTCAGGTGAGCCGAAATGGCATGAGGTACATCGGAGCTGTCCTTGAGCGCAGCAAAAACCCGCGCATGAAGGATCCTCTCTGCACGGGTGAGCATGGGCAACAAATCCACTTCTGTCTGCAGGATTTCCCGCAAGGCCTGTTTGCCCAGGCGTCGGCCTTTTTCTGGAGACGGAGCATTTTGTAGGGCAAACATCATGGTCTCGTGGAGCGCGTAGAACGATGTTCGGGCCACGATTTCACCGGCGTCAATGCGCTGCATTAGCCGTAGGGTGGCAGCATACCTGTCCGGTCTCATCAGCCGAGTCAGCGTGTAAGCTATCAGAACAGAGGCATCAAGATAGACAGTCAAAGGTGTATCTCTATCAGGGTTGGCAGAGGCTTCCATCCATCATCTCCTGAATATGGCGAAGGTCACGACGCAGCCAGAGGAATGGAGTGCTCGCCGCGCTCGGCGGTCGTGATGGCTTGTACCATAGCCTCGGAAATGAACAGGGCTATGTAGGCAATGCCCTGGCCCAGGATACGCGCCTCACTCTCTGTCTTTGCCCGCTGGAACAATTCGTCAACGTCTTTGCCTTCCAGGTTCCTGGAGAATTCTTTCAGTAAAGTCTGGTAGTTGTCCATAGGAATCGCCTTTCGTGCAGCGGATCGATGCAAGTAGTGGACAGACACGGCCGACAAAACGATCTTGGTCTGACCATCCGTATTGTACTCCAAAAGCCAACCAGGGGCAAGCGGGCCGTGTGACAAGCAACGAGAGAGGGCCAGCAGACCCTTGATGTTCCGGCTTCCGGTTAGCGCCATAATCAAAAGCTAGACCTTGCCCACTCCATGATTCCGTGCTATAATGTGGCTGACAAAACCCGCCCTTTCTGCAAAGCTGTGGAGGGACAAAGCTTGAGTGATTGACAGCCGACCTCTAACCTGGGAGTGATTCCCCTGGTGGTCGGCTGTTTGCTTGCTGGCTCAGCCTAATCCAGCGGACTGCGAACAGCCATGGGGCCGCGATTGAGGACGTGGGTGTAGATCAATGAAGCCGACCCTGTGAAGCGGGCGGCTTATATCGGGATCGTTATAAAATAATTGGACTTTGGACAAACGCCAAGAAACCAGGTTTTTGTTCATGTGATGGGCG
>CAYVPU010000237.1:0-5299 GCA_964453885.1 uncultured Anaerolineae bacterium
CCTACGAGATGGCCGGCATCACCGAGCCGCGCAAGCAGATCCACATCGCCGAGCCGTACGACCCCTTTGACTACAAGGAACTGCACCACCTGGAGGGGTTGTTGCTCTTTGACCGGGGCAAGGCTCCCGAAGCCACAGCTTTGGGGATCACCCAGAGGGACGGCGACCTGCCGGTCTGCCCCAGTGGCGGGCTGCTGGGCGTGGGCAATCCCATCGCCGCCGCCGGCTTGATGAAGGTAGCCGAACTGTTCTGGCAGCTACGGGAAGAGGCAGGCGCGCGCCAGGTGCCGGGCCGGCCCGAGCGAGGCGTAGCCCAGGCCTGGGGCGACTTGATGCAGGTCGGTACCGTGGTGGTGATGGGGGTGTAAAGGAGGAAAATGTATGGCTCTACAAATCCCCAAGACTACTACTATGTTGTTGACGGAACTCACCGGCGAACCACGACCGGAACTGGCTCTATTCCTCGTCGTAAAGGATGCAATCGCCTATCGCCTTGAAAAGATAGCGGCCGGCCTGAAGGCTTACGAGGACAAGTACGGGATGTCTTTCGCTGCGTACAAACACCTGTGGGAGACAAAAGACCAACCCGAACACTACACCTACAAAGCCGAGATGGACTACCTGGAGTGGGAGGCTCTAGTCACCCGCCAGAAGAGGCTGAAAAACGCCTATGCGTGGTTGCCATGACCACCGTCGAGTTGTTGCGCAAGCTAGTAATGGCCTGCGGCCCATCTCCACTCGTCGAGTCCTATGTGGTTCAGGTGATGGACGAGGACATCTTGAGTGTTCGCGTGTATCTCCAGGCCGAAGCCTTTGGTGAGGGGGCATTCATCAACGTCTTTTACAACGTGACGACCGAGAAGACCGCTTTTGCCCTTGTCGCCGGGGGTCAGAGAGTCTACGGAAAGGACAACGCCAAGATGGGTTGGCATGTGCACCCTTTTGAGTCGCCGCATGAGCACAGGTCGGGCCAAGCGGTGAGCTTTGGTGAGTTCTTGGGGGAATTAGAGGAACTTTACAAGGAGATGCTACAATGACAGTCAAGATAAAAGAATTTCCCGGCACGTATCTGCGGGAATCAGACTTTCGGGAAAAGAGGGTCATTTTTAACGAGTGGAACCCCAACGCCCAGTACGCCTGGGACGCGGGTGTGGCCGTCGGCCGTTACCTGGCCGAATTGAAAGAAGGGCGGCTCATCGGTGTGCACTGCCGACAATGCCGCCGCACAGTGATTCCACCGCGCAACTTTTGCGAGTGGTGCTTCCGCCCGATGGACGACTGGGTCTATCTACCTGACACCGGCACGGTCAACACCTTTTCCCTGTGCTACGTGACCTGGGACATGCAGTATCTAAAAGTGCCCGAGATCTCGGCCGTGATTGACATTGACGGCACATCGCCGCTGGTGGGCATCATGCACCTGCTGGGCGAGGTAGACCCCGACGACGTAAAGATCGGCATGAAGGTGCAGGCAGTGTGGAAGCCGGCCGAGGAACGCGAGGGATCGATCCTCGACATCAAGTATTTCAGGCCGATGGACCGATAACCAATATCTAATATCCAATACCCATATCGGATAATGGGTATTGGATATTGAGGAGAATACACATGGCTATACTCGAAAAAGTTGATAAACTCCACCACGCCATCGCCTGGCGGGGCGACATCCCCATCACCAGCCGTTACACAGCGGGCATCGCCGGCGAAAAGTTCTTTCGCGCGATCAAGGAGGAGGCCCGCATCCTGGGCACGCGCTGCGAGGCGTGCGGCCTGACTTACGTGCCGGCGACGATGTTCTGCGAGCGCTGCTTTGCCGAGCTGGACGAGTGGGTGGAGGTAAAAAGCCGGGGCACGGTATTCACCTACACCGTGCTGCACCGCGATCTGGATGGAAACCCGCTGGACCCGCCAGCGGTCCTGGCTTACGTCAAGCTGGAAGGTTCCGATGGCGGGCTGGTGCACTACCTGGGCGAAACCGACCCGGAAGCGGTGCACATCGGCATGGCCGTGGAAGCGGCCTTCAAGGACGCCGCCGAACGAAAGGGTTCTATCCTCGACATCGCCTACTTTCGGCCCGTAGGCGACTGAAGGTGTTCGAACCAGCAAGACATGGGGAGGGCTCCGGTGCGCCGGTGTCCTCCCCTTTGGCATAACGGCCGCGGCCCGATTCCTGAACGCACGCCCATGACCATTTTCACCGGCTCCAGCCAGATTCTCCTCAACGATGCCGCGATCTGACGGTGCTGCCCGAAATCGAAGCGGAAGTCAAGGGCTTGCCCCTGGTCGGCTTTTGGAGTACAATACGAGCGGTCAGGGTAAAGCCATCTTGCGTCACCCGCGCGAATTGCTAACCACAGAGACGTGGAGAACACTGACACTCTTCTCCGTGACCTCTGTCTCCGTGGTTGAATCAGTTTGGCTGCGGCCAGAACCGCGCTAAAATAAGAGCTGGAGGGTCGAGAACCCCCATGAACTGGCAAATAGAGTTCCAACCCCTCGGACGGCACGTCGAAGGCCAGCCGGGGCAAAACATCCTGGAAATCGCCCGCGACGCAGGTGTAGGCATCGCCTCCCTCTGTGGAGGACAGGGCGTCTGCGGGGCGTGTCGTGTGCGGGTCCTGGAGGGCGACGCCAGCCTTCCCACGTCCCTGGAGCGAGAAACTTTCACCACAGACGAGCTGGCGTCTGGCTACCGGCTGGCCTGCCTCGTCCGCCCGCTGGGGGACCTCAAGGTGCACATCCCTCCCCGCTCTCTCACCACCGAGCAGCGTCTGCAAATCGAGGGACAATCGCGCCTGGTAGACGTCGCTCCGGCGGTGCGAGGCGTGGCCGTGCGACTCTCCCCGCCCACCCTGACCGACCTTCGCTCTGACGTGACCCGTCTGGCCGATGCGCTGCGCCAGGAGCCAGGCGCAGATGGCCTGAGGGTAGATCCAGCGTTGTTACGTCAGTTACCCGAACAGTTGCGCCAGAAAGAGTGGTCCGGCACCGTGGGACTATGGCACGGCGAAGTGGTGAGCTTTCACCCGGCCGGACGCGGGCCGCTGGGCCTGGCAGTAGACCTGGGTACGACAAAGGTGGCCGGCTACCTGATAGACCTGACTACCGGCCAGACACTGGGCGCTGACGCCATCATGAACCCCCAAATCCCCTATGGCGAAGACGTGATGGCCCGTATCACCTACGCACTTGAGACAGAAGGGCGTGCCACCTTGCAGCAGGTCATCGTCGCAGGATTGAATCATCTGGCGGAAGAGCTATGCACCAGCGCTGGCCGCCGTCCTGACGAGATCGCCGAGGCCGTGGGGGTGGGTAACACCGCCATGCACCACCTCTTCCTGGGCCTGCCGGTCAGCCAGCTCGGCCTGGCTCCCTACGTACCCGCCGTGGCCGACGCGCTGGATGTAAAAGCCCGCGACCTGGGGCTGGCGTTCGCGCCGGGGGCCTACGTCCACCTGTTGCCCAACATCGCCGGCTTTGTCGGCGCCGATCACGTGGCCATGCTCCTGTCTACCGGACTCTGGCAAGAGGACAAAATCGTCGTAGGTCTGGACATTGGCACCAACACTGAGGTGGCCCTCAAAGCAGGCGACCGCCTGCTGACCTGCTCCACCGCTTCTGGGCCGGCCTTTGAGGGAGCGCACATCCGCTTCGGCATGAGAGCCGCGACAGGCGCTATCGAGCGGGTGCGCCTGGTTGACTCGCGCGTCGAGTATCAGACCATCGGGGGCGCGCCGCCGGTGGGACTGTGTGGCTCCGGCATCCTGGACGCCATAGCCCAGTTGCGGCTGGCAGGAGTGATGGATCGACGCGGCAAGATAAAGCCGCACCCCCGCACGCGCCAGGGCGAAAAGGGAGTGGAATTCGTGCTGGTGGATGCAGACGAAAGCGGCATAAACGAGGATATCACCATCAGCCGCGCCGACGTGAGCGAGATCCAACTGGCCAAAGGGGCCATGCGCGCCGGCGTGCGCATCCTGTTAAACGAAGCAGGACTGACCGAAGGCGACCTGGAAGGCATCGTCGTGGCCGGGGCGTTTGGCACTTATATTGACGTGGGTAGCGCTGTGACCATCGGCATGTTCCCACCGCTGCCGATGGATCGTTTCCAGCAGGTGGGCAACGCCGCCGGCATGGGTGCTCGATTGGCACTTCTCTCCACGACCCAACGCGCCAATAGCCTGGAAATCGCCCGTCGCGCCGAGTACGTCGAGTTGACCAACGAACGGAATTTTGCCACCGAGTTCGCCCGGGCCATGTATCTGGAATGAAAGCTTTTTGTGGTATAGGAAGAAACAAACTGTCGTAGGCGCGTTTCTATACCGCGTTCGCGCTACAGTTGCAAAGATTTCTCGAGAGGGTGAAAAGATGGGCCTGGAAGAGCCGCCCCGCGACATAGAAGGAAACGAATGGCCAGAGACGCCGCTCCGCCACAAACTGCCCCGCCCACGACGAGCAGTCTACCCGGTGCAGGGATTGCAGGACGAGCAGCCACGGTTGAGCCATCGCACGCGCGAGATGCTCACCTTGATCGGCGTCAATGCGGTCTTGTCGCTGCTCATCAGCCTGGCGGTGGTCATTGTGTGGAACGCCGTAGTTCGGGCTCCCACGGTCACGCCTGCGCCCATCGCCGTCGCCACGGACACGGTTGGGCCCACAGCGGCCCCGCCAACGGCGACGTTCGCCCCTGGGCCGGGCGGACCGACCACCTATCGCGTGCAGCCAGGCGATACGCTGCTCACCATCGCCGCCCATCTCAACGTCACGGTGGAAGCGATCATGGCTGCCAACAACCTGGACGATCCCAACTTTATCCAGATCGGCCAAGAGTTGATCATCCCTGTGGGCGGCCTGGCGGAACCGACGCCCATCGACACGCCGTTGCCTCGGCCCACCGACACGCCGGAGCCAACGTCCACCCCTCAACTGGCGACGGCAACGCCAACAGCAACACCGACGCCAATGCCAGTCACGCCGCCGGCCACGGAACCAGAGGTGACCATCCGCGAGATCCTCGATGCCGGCGTGCTGGCCGACGAGGCCGTTCTCGTCTTTAACAACGGCCGGGCAGTACACATGGAAGGCTGGACGCTGACCGATGCCCAGGACAACGTCTATACTTTCCCCAACCTTTTCCTGGCTACCGGTGGCAGCGTACGCATCTACACCGGCACTGGCTCTAACTCGGCCACCGAGCTATTTTGGGGCCTGGAGGCCCCGACGTGGGGCGAGCCGGGCGACGTGGCTACCCTACGGGACGAGAGCGGCCTGGTGATTGACACATTCGAGTTGCCATAAG